>NZ_PPXB01000007.1:0-200557 GCF_002909415.1 Arthrobacter glacialis
TCGAGGGCTACGGACCCATCCCGCCCGAACAAGCCCGGGAACTGGCAGCCGGGGCAACCTCGTGGCAGCGGATACTCACCGACCCCGAGAAAGGCACCCTACTGAGCATCGGCCGCCAATCATACAAACCCCCGGCCGACATGGTCCGGCTCGTCAGACTCAAGGACCCGGTATGCACCGGGATAGGCTGCGACACGCCCGCACGATCCTGCGAGATCGACCACACCATCCCCTTCCACCAAAACCGCTACGGCCCCGACGGCACCCTTCTACCCCAAGGCGAAACCAGCATCGAGAACCTGCGCCCCCGATCAAAGTACTGCCACCGCCTCAAGGACGACCCCACCACCGGATGGACCGTAGAGCCTGATGGTCTAGGCATCACCAAAACCACCACCCCCACCGGCCGCATATACCTCCACACCCAAAACGAAGAAAACCAACCGGCACCCTTCTAGCACCCCATGCAACGCACGCCGGCGACCCACCCCAGGTGAGCCGCCGCCGTGTTGTGCATGTAAGCCGTGCCGGGCAGGTAAATAGCCTCTAGTGCATGAACTCCAGCTCATCGTCAACGGATTCATTGCCGGCAGCCGGTTTGTTGCTGTGAGTAGCAACGGGCTTGGTTCCCTGACTGGGATCCTCAACAGCAGGCGCACCGGCCATCATGCCCTGCAGGAGGCCGATAATGTCCAATCCAGTGGAGTCCTTGATCAGTTGTGTTGTTTGCTGAACGCCGTTCGAGACGTTCTTGCTCAACTGGCTGGCACCGTCGTTGGAGACAACAGTCATGTTCTTGATGGCGGACATGGGCGCCGCAACTTCACGGGCCATGGCCGGGAGAACTTCCAGGACCTTGCTGAGGATTGCAGCCTCATTGAACTTCTCATAGGCTTCAGCCTGCGCGGCAATACCGGCCGCTTCAGCCACGCCCTTGGCCTCGGTGGATTCAGCCTCGGCCTGGCCCAGAGACTTGATGACTGCCGCATCGGCACGGCCCTTGGCCTCGATCACAGCAGCCTGGGCTGTACCGCGGGCAGTTGAGGCAGCCGCATCAGCCTCGGCCGCAACCCTGTCACCCTCGGCGGTGAGCTTGCGCTTGGCAAGTTCCACGGTTGCCTCAATTTCAGCGGCCTCTGATGCACGACGTCGTTCCTCAAGTTTTGCGTCTGCCTGCTGAATGAGCCGGTACTTCTCGGCGTCGGCCGGTTTGCGCACCTCGGTGTCGAGCTCCTTCTCACGCAACTCCGCCCGGCGCAGGGCCACCTGCTGGTCTCGGAGGATAACCTGCTCCTGCTGCTCGGCGGCAGCCAGGGGTCCAGCCGCATCGGCCCGCGCCTGCCGGGCGTCAGCAACTTCCTTGAGCTCGGCACGTTTGATGATCAATTGCTGCTGGGCCAGGGCCACTTGCTCATCGGCCAGGGCCTTGGCCTGCTCGGCTTCCTGGAGGAACTGTGCTTCGGCAATCTTGGCGTTCTTCTCCGCCAGCGCAGCTTCCGGGCGGCCCAGGTTGAGCAGGTAGCCCGAATCGTCGTCAACCGACTGGATCTGGAAGGTGTCAATTTCCAGCCCCTGATTGTGCATTGAGTGCTCGGCCTCCTCCTTCACGCTTTTGGCAAAGGTGGCGCGGTCCTTGATGATCGATTCCACCGTCAGGGTGCCCACAATGGAGCGCAGGGAACCGGAGAGCGTCTCCTGCGTGTAATGGTCAATGGCGTCCTGTTGGTTCAGGAAACGTTGGGCCGCCTTGCGCACCGAATCGGCGTCCCCGCCCACCTTCACCTGGGCAACGCCTGTGAGATGGAGCTTGATTCCATTCATCGAGATCGCCTCAATCTTCAAGGAAACCTGCCGGGATGCAAGCGAAAGAGGGTATGCGCGTTGTGTAAAGGGGTTGATGAAGATGCGGCCAAAGACCACACGCTGGCTGTTGGGATCGGGCTGGCTCTTATTATCCTTGGAGGAGATGACGAGCGCTTGGTCCGGGCTGGCAATATGCAGGGCCATCCGGGAAATGACAGCAGCAATGATGGCAATCACCACCAATGCGCCTAGGGCAATAATCCAGGGAATGAGGGTCAGTAACATGAGACCTTTCGGGTTTCACGGCGGCCTGTTCTGAGACTTCCAGCCCGCCTCCTGCTTACGATCCTACGTAACTCAGCCGAATTCTCCACATGATGGAGTAAAGGTGTCGCACAGAGTCGAAGCTTGAGGGGGCACATGAGTCTTTCCCAGACGCTTCACAGAAACCGTACAGTGGCCCATCATGAAGTATGGACAATCCAGTTACTCGGAGGAACCCGGATCATGTGGTGATTCTGGTTCATGGCATGGGCAAAGCACTCAAGGGTGGAACCCTGCAGGAGTGGACGCAGCCGCTGTTGCAGAGATTGAACGACATTGCCCTTGACTACAGGGATCGCGACGAAACGGCCCCGGAGTTCCGGACCCTGCCACCGCTCATCATCGACTCAGCAGACGCCGTCCGCGAATCACCAAACACGTTCATCAGAGTGCTTCGCGCCAATCCCAGATACAAGGACGACTACGCCTCGATACTGATTACGGAAGCTTCATGGGGGAAAGATTTCCTGCCTGCAACTGCAGGCGCCACCTATGGGTGGGCATGGCTCAGCGCTGTCAAGGTCATTTTCCGCGCCGCCCGGCTGGTCTCCTGGAACATGGGGCCACAAGTCGCGGCCAAGCACGTGAGTGAGCACATGCCTTGGCTGCGGTGGATCTTGGCTGTGCTTGTCACGCTACTGGCGTCTCCATTGATTGCTGTGGGCCTGATAGTGCTGGGAGTGCTGATCGTGCTGACCGCGATACCAGCAGTAGGGCGCCTGACTGGTAGCTTCATATCCCTCTTTGCCGACTTTTTGGGTGATCCTGAAACGTGGCAGCGCAAGCCCCTGCAGGCCGCCGCCATGCGCGAGAGGGTTAGTCACGCCCTTCTGAAATGGTCCGGCGATCCGCAGAAGAAGGTGAAGGCCACGCCAGTCACTGTCCTGGCCCATAGCCAAGACGCCGCCATCAGTGCCCAAGTTCTCTTGCAAGGCGGTGTGGACGCAAAGATTTTCATTTGTGTGGGGAATGGGCTTCCCTTGCTTGGTTATGCCCGGTGGGGTGACTTCATCCTTCTCAAGCACCACATACATGACGAATCGATTTTTGGGGCGATTGGCCTCAGAAAAGTCACTCCAACTCCTCAACAGGATCCGATCCAGGACTGGAAGAACCATGCCTCGAATCTGCGGTGGGTCAATCTCTGGGCCAAGTTTGATTTTGTTCCTGCAGGCCCCGTGGGTGGCACTGCCGGGCAAGACAATGAGGAAGCCTTCAAGAATATGTACACAGGCACCCTGGGCAGCGATTATGGCCCGGAAGAACACGCCATCTACAACAGCTCCGCATTGATCAAAGATCATATTGTTTACTCCAAGAATAGGATTGAAGTCATTGATCCGGTGGCGCAGCTCATTTTTAGAGATTGGGCCATACCGCCCGAAAAGGTAACCGGTGACCTTTGGCTGCCGCCCTTGGCAACCGGCAGCCCGATAATTGACACCCGCATGAAAGTGCACCAGAGGATGGTGAAATGTTTAGGCCTGGGCAGGGTGCTGGCGTTCACGGCCGGGGAGTTGTTGAGTTGGCAGTTACTCAGCAACCCTGCTGTCACCGAAACACTGTTCCGCTTACCTCTGGTGAATATGCCGCAGATGCAGTGGTTCCGGCAGAATGATGAGTTAACGTGGCTTACAGTGACTGCGCTCTTGGGAGTGATCATCCTGCAAATACTCAACAGGTGGCTGTGGGTATTGCTGCATGGGAGAGTTGAACGGCGTCGAACTAGTGACGGGAAACCCGTGGAAGCAGTGGGGCAAGGGTGCTTGGTCCTGTACCTGGCAGCGGTGTTCCTGTTGAGCGTGGCCGTTCCGGCGGCTGTGGTGTCCACGTCCGCAGCGCCTGTTCTGGTGGGACTGCCCCTGATCTGGATTCTCGGCTATGTGGGGCTTTTCGCCGTGCTTGTTGTCATCTCACTTGCAGGGCGTCCAGTGAAACCACTGCCTGCCCGTGTTCCCCAGCCGCCTACGAGCAAGGTCAATAAGTGACGGAAGTAGATTCGGTGACAATTATCATTGAGGACGACGGGCCGGTGCTGGTCATCTTGTTTCTTGTCATCGCCCTCATTTCCATTGGTGTGCAAGTACTGGAAAATTCGCGGCAGCGCAGGAAGCTGGTGGTGGAGGCCGGACACAATCAGGAGACTCGCCAGAAAAGTCGACTGTTCTTTTATACCGTCCTGGTCCTTGGCCTGATCACGGTGGTGGTCAACTACATCACCGGTATCACCTCCAGCATGGCCGCCTCACACTTTGATGACGTCACGGACCCGATCAGTCTGCTGTCGCTGCCGGGAATTGGATTCACCGGACTCACCCTGGGGATCTATGCCGTATCCATCGTGGTGATCGCAGCCCTGTTCCTGAAGAACGAACGCATTGAGCTCCCCGAACTTTTGGCCGACCTCAACGACGCCAGAAAATTCGGGGCCTTGGACAGCCCCCGGCAGATCGCGCACTACTCGGCCGAGCTGGAGCAGTTGCGCCACACCCGCGATGAAGATCGAGCCAAACAGTTCACCGACGGCGACTTTGACCGCTGGTTCACCGCACAGGAGGCGCAGGAGCGGCCCCGCGTACGCCAGCAGATCCACTATCTCAGGAACCACCCGGAACGCCGCGCGCGAACCACGTACCTCCACCGGAGGCTGTTGCTCAACTACCGGCTGGCGGCGGGCAAATGGTTGCTGCCCCTTGGCCTGCTAGCGGCGCTGTCGTTCGTTCTTGCCGCCAAGGAACTGGTGGCTCCTGGCGACGGCGGGACCGACTTTTCACTGGCAGCGGCCTGGGCCGTTGCCAGCCTCTTGGGCATTGCAGCTTTTTCCGGGCAGTACCGCTGTGACGTGGGCAAGGTCTTGCTCAAGGCCCGCAAAGAGTACATCGCTGACCAGACCGAGGCTGAATGCCGCTCCATCCTCGAGGAAGCAAGCGAAGACTTGCCGGATCCCGCTCCCCGGGGATCCGATGCCGGGTCCGCGAGGGAAGGGTTAGGGGCCCCGCTGTTCAGCATGGGACCCTGGGCAGTCTTTCGGCGTAAGGCAATAACCCGCCCCAATGGCGATCCGGCGCCGACACCAGAAGGTTAGGGCTCCATTCCCGCCTGAACGGGAACAAATTCCACGGCGTTCCTGCGGTGGATCTTCTTGTCGTGGCGGTCGAAACCTTTGGCGTCCATGTTGTTGTGGAGCCTGAAGTCTGCCAGCGCCTGGTCGTATAAACCATTGAGTCGCAGCCCCGTGTACTCACCCTCGGTACCATCGGCAAACGTGATGGAGATCAGGGTTTTCGACGGAAAATGCCGGCTCATGCGGACAAAGCCTTCAGCGTCTTGCTTGAGTCTAATCATGAAGTTGTTTCCTCTTTAGCAGCACGCTTCATGGTCAATGAGAGCCCGCTGGTGTCCCCCGCATTCATGCAGGGCTGGAAGTCAAGACTCTCATAGAGATGGCGGGCCACCGCATTGTCAGTGTTGACAGAGAGTTCGAGGGCAAGCCCTGCCGCATCCGCGGCATCGCAAAGATCAGTCATGATGCGCCGGCCCAGACCTTCACCACGAAGGCCGGGAGCCACACTCAAATCCACGACGCGGACACCCGAGGCGCCCCAACCCACCCAAATTCGGGCCACCGGGGCGCCGTCGCGCTCCACTATTGATTCCCCGTCTCCCCAATGGCTGCTCCACTGCTGGCGCTGAAGGTGTTCCTGCAGCTCCAGCATGTCGTGGGGCAGATGCTCGCGTCCTGGTGATGCCGACGTGAACAGGGCGAGCAGCCACTGCGCATCGGTGGTTCGTGGCGCGCGGTACAAGATGAGATCATGCAACAGTCGTCACCACCTCGAAGGGAAGATGCCCTCCAAGGCAATGATGAAGTTCAAAACTAGGCTTGGTTGTGTGTTGTCAAACGGTTGATTGCTTCCCACCACTAGGTCCGGTGCCATGACAGAGTATGAGGCAACTGGACCGTAGGATCCGCCGGGCGCGGGTGCGAGGCCGACGCCCGGCTTGTCGGAACTCTGGCCGTCTGCTGAAGGGACCGCATGAGTGTGCGCGGGCATATTGGCTTGGGTCAGAGATACAGTATTCTGACCGAACTGGTTACCCAGAACCTGCGCCGCTGCGCTTGCGCCTGTGTACGACTGGTGCACAGGAACCCGCCCCTGGAGGTTGGGGAGCTGGAAAGTTACTTGACCGTCGCCGCCGTACGTTGTGCCCAGGAGCGAGAACAAGGCCGAGTTCTGCGAGATGGACATCATCTGGCCATTACAAAGCGCCCATCCTCTGGGCGCGAAATTGCCGGCAAACATTCTGATTTCGGCAAGAAATGGATCTGACATAGTTATCCCTTAAGTTCTGGGGACAGCCACTCGGCGCCCCTGCGGTCGATGGACGCCACGGCCGTGGCGGTTCCTTGAGTGGTAAATAGGACTACGGGCCCTGCTTGGGGGTGCTGCACGGTGATCAGCTCGGCATCCAAGACCCCGGCCACCACTGCAAAATGCAGCCGGAAACGGTCGGCGCTGCTGTCGACTTCACCTTTCACGGCCGGCTTGCGAAGATCAACCACCTGCTCCACGCGCAGGGTTGCGCCGCCGTCGACCATCACCTCCTTGCCCAGAAGGTTTGACCAGGCCTGAAGAGAGTACGGTTCCAGGGCGGTGGCGGTTGAGATTTGAGGGGCAGTCACCAGCAGTGCCGCAGCACCCAAACCGCCGGCGATGAGTGACCGCCTGCTCAAATTCTGTACGTTGCCCATGACTAGTTCCCCTTGAAGGCTAGGGAGAACCGCAAGTTGCGCACGGGCTGACCCGTCGTGGTGTTTTCAACTTTTACTGCCACATTCTGCTGCGCGGCAATGGGCGCCTCCAAGACTGCACTGTTACAGCTGGTGGCACTGGCGGCGATGGTGCACGTAACGGGAGTAGCTACGCCATTCACGACGATTGTCAGCTTCACGGCGGGACCTACGCTGATGTTGGCGTTCAAGCCGCTCAAGGTGCCACTCTGAGGCAGAGTCACTGCCGCGTCACCAACCGCTGGCGACACACTTGAACTACCTGCCAAGGGCAAGAATCCAACCCCGTCGGATGGATCCACAAACTTGACTGACCCGGTAAAGATGCTCTGTGCCGCTGCCACGCCTGCGGGGCCTGCAGGACCAACCGGTCCCGTTAGTCCGGTGTCACCCTTGTCACCCTTGAGCCCGGCGGCACCAATGCTGCCCTGGGCGCCAACAGCACCAGTGAGGCCTTGGTTTCCCGTAAGGCCTTGAAGGCCCTGTGGCCCAATGGCGCCCTGTGGGCCAATCAAGGACTGACTCAGCAAGGGCCACGCGCCCAAAGCCTTGGGACCGTACATCTTGTAGGTAGCCCGGTCTAAGTAGAAGTCGCCATTGGTTCCCAGCGCATCATTCGGCACGCCGATAGCGTTCAACACAGAGTTGCCGTTTGTCCCGGCGATGCCCTGGGCGCCAGTGGCTCCTTGAGCGCCCGTTGCACCCGTTGCGCCTTGGGCTCCAGTGGGACCCGTGGGTCCGGCGTCGCCCTTGGCACCTGCAGCGCCGGTCAGCCCAGCGTCACCCTTCGAGCCTGTGAGCCCTGTATTGCCCTGGGCACCTGCAGCGCCGATTGCACCCGTGGTTCCGGTGTCCCCTTTGGCACCGGTGGCACCTGTGAGCCCTGTATCGCCCTTGGCACCGGTGGCACCATCGGTGCCGTTGCTGCCATTCGAACCAGCTGCCCCAGTGGGACCTGCGGCGCCTGTATCACCTGTGGATCCGGTGGCTCCCGTTGCACCCTGGGTGCCGGTATCGCCCTTGGAACCGTTAGTTCCTGTGTCGCCCTTGATGCCTTGTTGGCCAGTTGAACCAGGAACGCCGTCCTGGCCATTCTCGCCGTTAGCGCCAGGTTCACCGGCGGGACCCGTTGCGCCGGAAGTTCCAGCTGGTCCTACGTCGCCATCCTTGCCCGCTGTTCCATCTTGGCCCGTCTTGCCGTCGACGGCTGCGGCAGCTTCTTTGCCCCAGGAAACACGCACGGCTCCGTCCGCGCAATCGGCGGCAGAGTTGCCACTGGCAATCTGGGTCAACGTTCCTGCGGTGTCGAGGCAGCCAGAAATAGTGCTTGCGTTGGCGTTGCTTGCCGGCGTGCAACCACTTGCAACTACACCAACCAACAGGGCCAGACCAACAGCGGGCAGGATGGTTTTGCGCGAACGTAGGGTCCGGGCAGTGTTCGGATTCTGGGCAAAGTCTTGCGACATGGATTCCCTCTGGGTCTCTGCGCGGCTCACACAAGAGGCTGTTCCGCAGGGGTGAATTCTAGGTTCCGTGAATACGGGATTTCAGGTACACAATACGTGGGAATTCGCATTCCGGCATTCTTGCGTGCGTAATCTTCATAATATGTCCTGATTCATCAGCCAGTGGACAACACAAAGGCCCGCACCGTGTGAGCAACTCACTATTCCCGGTGCGGGCCCCGTCAATCTTTATTTGCCTGTCAACAGATCAGACGGATTGATATTCACACTAAATGGTTGCTGATTCGTGGATTGTTACGCCAGACGCTTGCGCACCATTTCAGAAATGGCTTTCCCGTCAAAGCGTCCGGCAATTTCGGCAGTAATGGGCTTCATGGCCAGACCCATCTGTTTCATGGAGAGTTGACCCTGCTCAGCTTCAAGTGCAGTGATGATCCGGTCCACGATGCCAGCCGCCTCGTCGGCGCTCAGCGGCTGCGGCAGGTAGGCCTCGATGACCTCAGCCTCGCTGATCTCCGCTGCAGCCCGGTCCAGCTCATTCGCCTCAGTGTAAATCTGGGCAGTGTCGCGTCGCTTTGCAGCCTCTTTTTGCAGCAAGGCGGTAACCTGGGCGTCGTCGAGCTCAATGGGGGTCTTGCCTGACTTTTCGCGCGTTTCTATTTCACCCAAGACGTTGCGCACGGTGGTCAAGGCCAGTTTGTTGCCAGCCTTCATATGGACGACGACGTCGGACTTCAGTTGCTGCTTCAGCTTGGACATGAGCTCCCTTACGGTTTGAAAACGTTGCGACACGAACGCCGCGGTAGTAATTATCCTCCCCCCTTCCCGCAGCACCTGCACGCACCCGTCAACGCCGCCTTGGATCGGCACCCAAGGCCATGGAGGATTCCTTGGCAGCAGGCAACGGCTGGCCCGGTCCATCAGTTTCTGTGCCCAGGCAGAGTTTCTGGACCCAACATCCTTTCTCGGTGCCGGCATGATGCGGGTATTCTCGTACGTTTTGTAGGGCGCACCCGTGCTGGAAAGTTGGCGGAACTTTCCAGCAAAGGCGCCTGTAGGGGCGTAGAATTCTTTCTAATTCACCGGCAGAAATCAGGTGGTTCTGGTGCGAACCGAAATCAGCGAAAAATGGGTGCGGGCCATGGTGGGCGGCACGGCAATAGTGGACACCCGCACGCCCATGCTCTTCTGGGAGGATTCATTTCCCGTCCCCTCCTACGCCTTCGCGGCAGCCGATGTCCGCACGGACCTGCTCATCCCCACGGAGCAAAATCCGGCATCGCACAACTTCTTTCACCTGCCCAAGGGTCCCGTGGCCCAGTGGTTCGACCTCCATGTTGACGGCAAGGTCTTCAACAATGCAGCATGGATTCGCGATGACCCGTCCGTGCATGACCGGATCGTTTTCACCTGGCAGGCAGGGGTCGTGGACCGCTGGCTTGAGGAGGACGAGGAAGTCCACAGCCATCCCCGCGACCCCTACAAGCGGGTTGAAGCGCTGCATAGTTCACGCCATGTGCGTGTTTCGCTCGACGGCGTGACCCTCGCCGAAACCAGCAGCCCCGTGCTGCTCTTTGAAACTTACCTGCCCATCCGCTATTACTTCCCCAAAGCGGATGTGGACTTGAGCAAGCTGCGCAGCAGCCACAATCGCAGCCAATGCCCGTACAAGGGGTTTGCCGACGAGTACTGGGATGCGCCAAATACCCCAGGCGTCGCCTGGTCCTACCCGCATCCGTATCCCGGCGTTCAAGCCATCGAAGGCAGAGTGGCGTTTTACAACGAGCTCGTCGACATCGCCGTCGATGGCGTGGATCTGCCCCGCCCCGAGAGCGTCTTCTCGCTGAAGAAGCACCGGCCAGGAAACGATTGAGCGGAACGCTACCTGGGATTCAGCACCGAAATGGCGATCTTGCCGCGCACTCTGCCCTCGGCCAGATGCCTCATGGCCACCTGCGCCTGCCCCAGCGGGTAGACAGTGTCCACACACGGCGCAACGGAGCCCGCCTCCATCAGAACAGTGAGCTTCTCCAAGTCACTGACGCGCTGCTTGGAGATAAACATGATGAGCCGTTGGGAAACCAGGGGAGAAAGTAACGCCGCACGCAGCTGCTTGCTGATGCCGGTGATGGTTTCGCCTTGTTCCCCGCCGCCGACCACCAAGGTGCCCCGCTTCGTCAGCATGTGCCGCATGCGGCGCACCGGGGTGTTGCCAGCAAAGTCCAGAATCACCTCATACCGCTCGGCAGACGTGCTGAAATCTTCGGCCGTGTAGTCGATGACGTGGTCGGCTCCGAGCGAGCGAACCCAATCCATTTTGGCGGTGCTGCACACACCAGTCACCTCTGCCCCGGCGGCCTTCGCGATTTGCACGGCAAAGCTGCCCACTCCCCCTGAGGCACCCGTGATCAGCACCTTTTGGCCGGCACTGACGCGGCCGGCGTCGTGCACAGCTTGCAAGGCCGTGCCGCCCGAAATGGGCACCACTGCTGCCTGCACAAAACTGAGGCTGGCCGGCTTGGCAGCCAGCTGGTTCTCCTTGACGGCGGCAAACTCAGCAAAGGTTCCCTTGCCAAAACCGAACACCTCCACACCGGGTTCGAAGCGGGTGACGGCGGGGCCCACAGCCACCACCGTACCGGCCAGGTCGATGCCGGAAACGGGGTTCCTTGGTCCGCGAAAGCCGAATCCCAGCCGCAGCAAATATGGCCGGCCCGTCATCAGGTGCCACGTTCCACGGTCAAGACCAGCCGCATGAACCCGCACCAAGACGTCGTCGTCTGCCAGCGTGGGCCTGGAGACCTGCGCCACGTGCAGCACCTCGGCGTCGCCGTATTTATCCTGCACGACGGCGTTCATGAACTCCCCTGCCTGACTGGCAGTCTCGCTTGCACCGCCTGCATCCTGCGTTTCTTCGTTGACCATGACTGGAGTCCTTTGCTTCCGTGATCCCCAATGACGCATTACCTTACTTAGTAAGTCAGCTTATCTTACAATGTAAGGCAATGCGATAGGCTGGCGGCATGTCAGTGGAAGAAATCGCCCAAAACGGCCAAGTTCGCGAGCCGCTGAGCCGGGAACGAGTCCTACACTGCGCCGTGGGTATTGCCGATGCCCAAGGCATGGCGGCCGTGACCATGCGCTCCATCGCCGCTGAGTTGGGGGTGAAACCCATGTCCCTCTACTACTATGTGGCCAATAAGGGCGCCCTTCTTGACGGGCTCATTGACATAGTTTTCAACGAGGTTGAGCTACCCACCAACACGGGGCACTGGGAGGCGGCCATGCGGGTTCGCGCCCACTCTGTCCGCCGGGCGCTGGGTCGCCACCCCTGGGCCATTGGCCTGTTGGAGTCGCGTACGGAGCCCGGACTGGCCACCCTGCGCCACCACAACGCCACCTTGGGTGTGCTGCGCCAGGCGGGATTCTCCATTGCTCTCAGCGCCCACGCCTACGCACTCATCGACAGCTTTATATACGGCTTTGCACTCCAAGAGAATTCCCTGCCCTTTACCGGCGACGGCGACGACGTGGCGGAGATTGCCGCTCCCATGGTGGAACAGTTTTCCGGAGGGGAGTTCCCGTTCTTGGTGGAGATTGCCATGGAGCATGTCCTGAAACCCGGCTACAAGTTTGGTGACGAATTTGAGATTGGCTTAACACTCATCCTCGAGGGCTTGGCCCGGTGGCTCCCGCGCTAGCGGCTCATCGTAGCGGCCGGCTGCCAGTTCGCTCCCACAGCCCGTTGTCCAGGGCAAACAAAGTGGCTGCAACCCGGTTTCCAGCACCAATCTTTTGGTAGATGTGCTCAACATGGTTGCGCGCCGTTTTTGGTGCGATGACCAAGGACTCGGCAATGCCCTTGTTGTTCATCCCTTGGCACAACAGCCTGAGCACTTCAAGCTCCCTGCTGGTCAAGCCGGCCGGCAAGCTGCGCCGTGGCGCCTGCCGTTGGCCGGCCGCAACCAGGACGGCGTCGGCGAGATGTCCGTCCAGGCGTCCGCAGCGTACCTCCTCGCGCAGCCGCAGCTGGGCCTGCAGCGGGGTCATCCCGGGCCGGTGCGGGCGAGGTTCCAAGTACGTTTGATAAGCGTCAGCAGCAGCAAGAATACGGTGGCTGGTACTGAGATCAGCACCGCTGATTCCCCGGGGATACCCGGAACCGTCCAGGCGTTCATGGTGTGCGCCAGCCAACTCAGCCACTTTCCGCATGCCCGGAACCCGGCCCAGAATCCGCTCACTCAGGTACGGGTACATCTGCAGCCGTTCGCGATCAACTGCCGACAGCGCCGACTTCTTGTCCCAGATTGCATTGGAGACGCCCATCCTGCCCAAGTCATGGGTCCAGCCGGCCCGGCGAAGCGCCTGTTGCTCGGCCGCGGTGAGCCCGCACTCCCCCGCAGTGGCCGCGGCCAGCGAGGCAACGGCCCGGGAGTGTCCGGCCGTGAAAGGGGATTTGAGATCGGCAAAGTCACCAATGGCCGCCAGCACGGCATCCAGCTCAGCATCGGTCAAGGGGGCGTCATGGGGGGCCGCGGCCAAGGCAGCTGGCCAGGGATCCAGCTCGAGCAACCCCGCGGTCAGCTCCTTGGCCCGCGCGCAGAACAGGTCCGCCACGGCCGGATCAAACTGCGTTCCGCGGCGGTCCGCGACGGTGGCAGTTGCTGCCTCCAATCCGGCCGTGCGCAAGAAGACCTCGGCCGTGTCCGCGAGCTGGGCAATCCGCATCTCGAGCGGAATCTGGACACCGGATTTCCCCGCGGGGAGCCCCTTTCCGTCCCAGCGTTCAAAGGAGTTGTTCAAGATGGCCGGCATGCCATGATCCAAACCCACCCTGTTGGCGAGCTGCCCGGCGGATGTGCAATGCGAGCGGATCAGGGATTTGACAGCAGTATTTGCTGTTGCCGCAAATTCGGAACGGCGGACGGCACGTTGCCAGCGCGGCAGCTCGGCTCCCGTGTGTCGCAGCATCAACGAAAGCATGGGCAGGCCGTGGGCGTCGAGGAGGTAGTAGTCGGATCGGAAGCCGATGTCGTCGCCAAACAGGGCTGCCAGTTCAAAGGAGTCGGCGTGGCAGCCAATCCAGGCCAGCAGATTGGCGTAGTAGATTCGCCCTCGCCCCGCTTGGTCAACGCCCATCA
This sequence comes from Arthrobacter glacialis, assembly GCF_002909415.1. Lineage (NCBI taxonomy): Bacteria > Bacillati > Actinomycetota > Actinomycetes > Micrococcales > Micrococcaceae > Arthrobacter > Arthrobacter glacialis. Next base: position 13,527 of record NZ_PPXB01000007.1, read on the forward strand.
ATTCCGCTATCCGCAAGCCCAGCAAGGTGGCTCGGAGCATGTGTTCCATGGGCTGGCCCAGTCCCAGATCGATGGCCAGGGACAAGGCGGCCAAGATTTCCGGACGGCTTGGTGCCGCAGTATTGCGCAGGGAAGGACCCGCTGGCCCGGAGGCTGTGGGTGGCTGGTGAGAGATGCCTGAGCTTTGCTCCGCCACACACCCATTTTACGGCTGGCTGGGACCTAACGGGACATCAGGTCCTCCGCCACCATGAACGTCAGCGACTTCTTGCCGTTGGCCAGCTGGTCATCGGCGTAAATCCGGGAGCCACGTCCTGTGACCAGGACTTCTGGGATGGGTTCTGCGATGCTCATGACGCCCGGCTTTTCTTGCGTGGCACAGCAGTTGTTGGTCCTTCAACCGAGGCGGTCGAGGGGAATCGCAGGCTCAGTTCTGCCACGAACAGCCCGCGTTGAGGCAGCCAGAAGTCCGCCAGCCTGTCCTGTTGAGGCAACGGCCGCGGCACACCTGCGTCAACGCCGCCGATTGAGGCACGGCTTGAGGCGACAGCCCACACCCGCAACGGCTTCGCCTGGAAGGATTGGCCGTTGGGGACCCGCCCGGCGAAGGACAGCTTTCCCGTACCCAGCACAGGTCCCATCAGCGTGCCCATGGCACCAAGTACGCGGTCATTGCGCCATAGTGACGGGGGCATCCGGCGGGCCATCGCGGTGACGGCGGCTGTGCTCACGGTTGCTCTCATCTCAAGCTCCCAATGGACCACACCGGGCACCCTCACCGTGAGCTGACACGGACCGGTCCACTCGGCTGAGACCGGCGAGTACTTGGTTTCCGTCAATGCGGCGCCAAAGTACCTGGCACAGCTAAGTTCTGGCGGGGCATCGGCATAAACGCTCCACTGCTGCTCCGGGCTGCGCAGCCACACGGCATGATAGCCGGGGCCAATGGAGCTGGCAGGGAAGCGCCGGAAGGCCAGGTAGGAGCCGGAGCTAAATGGCATGCCCATGACTGCATAGCCGGCGAATCGTTCGGCCGTATCGTTGAGCAGTGAATTTGGCACTGCTGCCGGGGAACGTAAGGCGTCAGACTCCGCCTGGGCTGCTGCCGTTTGTGGTGTTGTGGTTTTCATGTGGGGCTCCTTCACGGTATGTGATGAGCCTAAAACCGCAGCCGAAACATTGCATGGGGCAGATGCCCCATCTTTTCGGGATTGCTTGGCAGCGGGCCGCAGTCAGGGGGCGTTTGGATCCGATGGCGCCATGGGGTCCTGCGGGAAGCTGGGATCCGGCGGGAACGGCGGAGGGAAAGGCTCCCCGGGTGGCGGGGGCCGGTTGGGATCGGGTGGCCGCGTTGGATCCGGTGTTATGGGTGGTCGGCTGGGATCCGGAATGGTGGCGTGCAAGGTTCCGGCCAGCGGCAGCTCTGGCTTGGTCACAATATTCACCCTCTCTTGTGTTCGATGCTTGCAGCCCGGTACTTAGGACCCTGTAACGCGGGGCTCAATGTCGGGGTCGGTGGTGGTTTCTTCTTCGAGCAGCTCGGGCGCCGGGACTATCAGACCGATGAATTCCTCCAGGGGTGACGTGTCGTCGCCGTGGGTGGAATCGCTGCCCGACTGGCCATGGGCTGGTTCTTTGTTCATCTTTCGACCCTACGCCCATCCACCAGATTCGTGAACCCCTCCTGCTGGCTTGCCTGCCTGCCTCATGGTGCGAGACTCCGGAAGACACACTGCCCACATCGGCACAGAATCCTGACAGAGTGGTCACAGCTCCCGCTCAGCTCGCACCGGCAGAATTCCAAACAGAGAAGGTGCGTCCAATCAAGGGGAAGACCATGCGAAAAAAGTTGATCGTCATAGGAATTGCACTGGTGGTGCTCATCGCCGGCGTGTGGGGCGGCAGTGCCATCTACGCTTCGCTTGAGAACGACAGAGCTCCAGAGCAGCTGGCCCTGTCCACGCCCACCGCCGCGGCAAGCAGCACCGCCACCGAAAGCACCACTTCCGGGGACACCAGCACCCAAACCCCTGCAAACCTTGCCGGTGACTGGAAAATCAGCTCCGGCTCGCAGGCTGGCTACCGCGTCAAGGAGGTCCTGAATGGCCAGGATGTCACAGTGGTGGGCAGGACCAACGACGTCGAGGGCCAGGTGACCATCGACGGGACGAGCTTGAGCGCCGCCCAAGTCACCGTGTCAATGACGAGTGTTGCCACTGACAACAACAGCCGCGACTCACAGTTCCTGGGCATCCTGAAGACCTCGGAATTCCCTACGTCAACCTTCACCTTGACCCAGGCCGTGGACATGGCCGCCATCAAGGACGGCGTCGCCTCGGTGAGCGCGGTAGGTGAGCTGACGGTGGCGGGCGTCACCAAGTCGGTGACCGTGAGCCTGAATGCGCAAACCACCGCTAGCGGCGTGGAGGTTCAGGGATCCATTCCCATCACCTTCTCCGATTTTGGCATCGCCGCCCCCAACCTGGGCTTCGTCAAGGTTGAGGACTCCGGATCAGTTGAAATGTTGCTTCAACTGAACAAGTAGGAACTGGCTAGTCGCCGTCAAATGCCAAGCCGCGCAGCGTTAGCTCCTCACGCAACAGGCGGATTGCCTTGGGTCCCACGCCATGTAGTTGCAACAGTTCCGCCGCACTGACATCGACCAGCTGTTCATAGCGGGTAAGGCCAGCCAAGGCCAAGGCCCGCGTGGCAGGCTGACCCATGGCGCGCGGGAACTCCATGGCGGGTCGGGGGCTTGGCTCCGGCACGATTTTTCCTCCCAGATTTAGATGGTGAGTCCATTGTTGCCCAGTGGCGCCCGTCAGTGCGTTTCCGCCAGCAAGTCCAACACAAACTGGGCCATCTCCAGCCGCCCTGCCATGAAGTCGCGCAGCGAATCCGAATCAGCTTCCCCCAACCGCTGACTCGCCACGGCTGACAGGCCCGTGAACAGGGCCATGGACAGGGCGTGGCCCCGCCGAACCACGGATTCTGCAATGGCGGCGCCAGACTCGGCCAAGCCGTCGCAGTAGGCTGTCAGGCAGAGCGGCTCCAGCCGGTACAGGTCGCGCCCGCGCATGGCTCCCTCATTCACCCAGCCTGACAACAACTGGCCAAGATCAAAGCCGGCGCAGGCGCCCCCGTACATGCCCCAATCAATGACCACAAAGCCCGTGCGACCGTCGGGCTCGGTGGGTATGTTCTCGATCAAGAGGTTCTGTGGGCTGGCATCGCCATGGGCCGGGAAGGTGGGCAGCAGCACAATCTCATCGGCCAGCTCGTAGGCCCGTCCGGCCAGTGCCCGCAATCCGCTAATCAGTCCGGGGGTTGCAGCACAAGCCACGGCCGGCACCTGCCACAGGTCATCGCCTTCAATGCCGGGAATGAACACGTTTCTACCAACGCCATCTAGGTAGAACCGCAGCCTGTCGGCATCCCTTGCCGCAGAAATTTGCGGGCCCAAGCCCGCGACGGCGCGGCTTCCGGCCAGACACCCCAACCAGTACGCGGCGTGGGTGAATGTGGCGTCAGACCACGTGGCAGCTGGGTGCTCCTGGACATCCTCCATCCAGATGGCGGTGCGCTGCGGATCAACCTCGATGACTCGGTAGATCTCAGGAAGCCGGCCGCCCGGGGGCAGCACCTGTCCCAGATCCGAGGCGTAGACCTGCACTTCAGTGCGCCACGGGTACCGCAGGGCGAGCTCCTCCCGCATATGCGGTGGAACTTGATCAATATGCTGCCACAGCAGTGGTGATTGAACCAGTTTCACGACGGCGCTGAACGGCACCTGCGGCTCAGCAGAACCAGCCAACGAGGCAGTCCCCCGCACCCGCCACAACCCACCAGTGGTCATGTTGAGCACGGGCATCTCGATGGCCGATGCGCCAGCCACTACTCCTGTCACGGATGGTTGCTGCAGGGCAGCTTCGGCTATGCCTGCGAGCGCTGTAGGGTTTGGTGCGGCTGGGCCCAGTTGGTCCAGGCTTGCCAGTCTTGGTGCTTCCACGACTGGGTCCCTTCTTGTGGCGATGGGCGTTCACCAGACTCAGAAGGGGTGAACGTGCTTTAGCTGTAAAGCTAGAGTTCCACTCGGTGTGGAGTCAATGCTTTCGGGTGAGCCCATCGCAGGCTGTTCCTGGCTGCGAGTCCGGCTTCACCCTTACTCCGGAGACTGGAAGCCAGCCAATCCCCTTGTTCGAACATAGATTCGAACGTTGGTCCGAATAAGCGTCCTCTATGAGCCTCCCCACAGATCCTTCCCCTGCGGCGGCGCCCACGCGTGGATGTCACGGGCTTCCCCTAGGCTTGAATCAGCAGGTTTTGTCCACGTATCACGGGATCAGAACATCAGAACCCGAGTATGCAAGGACGTGCCCTCATGATGGGAGCCCATCACGCTGCCAGCGGCGCCGCCGTATGGCTGGCCCTGACCACACAATTCAACGTTAACCTGGGCGCCGTGCACCAAGTCCTGCCGCACATACCCGAACAGATCTCCCTTGGCATGGGGCTCCTTGATCTCACCCCCACAGCCGTGGTGGCCGGCGCACTTGTCACGGCAGGGGCGGCGCTGGTGCCCGACGCCGACCATCGGCATGCCACCATTGCCCATTCGCTGCCTCCGCTCTCCAACATCATGTGCATCCAGGTGGGCAAGATGTCCGGCGGGCACCGTCATGGCACCCACTCCATCCTGGGCCTGGCCGCTTTCGTGGGTATAGCTTGGCTGGCGGGGATGTGGACTGTTGAGGTGGCGAACCTGGGCACGATTTTTCCGGGCGCGGGCCTACTGGCCGTTCTCCTTGCTTCCTTCGCCGCCAAGTCACTGAAGTTCATTCCTGACACCATGCGAAAGTTCCCGTGGGTGGTGGGGCTGGCTGTGGGCACCTTTGTCACCTTGTTTGCCCCGCAGGAACCATATTGGTTCCCCTTGTCCATGGCTTTGGGCGTGAGCATCCACATTGTTGGAGACATGCTCACCACCGGCGGCTGCAACCTCCTATGGCCCTTGCGCATCAGGCCCCCGCGGATGCTGCGCAAAATACCGCTGGTGAAGAACATCTGGCGACCCAGCGGAAACATAGCCATCCCCCTGCTGGGCAATGCCGGATCGGTGCGCGAATGGCTGGTTCTGATACCCGTGAGCGGCTATGTCATCTGGGCCATTGCCGACGCCGTCTTCAGCGCATAACATCCTTCGCAGACATGGCTGTTAATATGGGAGCAGGCCCCGCACTTGTGAGTGCCGCCCCGGAGCGATGTCGAGATGAATGGACCGAAACTCAAAAATGTACATCAAGATCTGTGGCCTGCAGACTGTCGAAACCGTTGCAGCCGCTGTGGAGGCCGGCGCCAACGCCGTGGGATTCATCTTCGCCCCCGGCAGCCCCCGGACCATCACGGCCGCGCTCGCAGCCACATTGGTGAGCAGCGTCCCTGAGGGCATTGAAACCGTGGGCGTGTTCCGCGATCAGCCCCTTGACGAGGTTCTGGCAACCTCCCGTGAAGCGCAGTTGACAACCGTCCAGCTCCACGGGAATGAACCACTGGCACATGTCACGCGATTGCATGCGGCGGGTTTCCGTACCTTGCGGGCATTTTCAGTCGCCGCCTACAATGCCTTGAATCCTGAGGACAAGCGTGCGTGGAAATCCGAGCGGATCTTGCTGGACGCCGTCGAACCTGGCGCAGGAGAGACCTTTGACAGCAGCGAACTGGCCCAGGGGGCACCCCAGGGATTCTGGCTTCTGGCAGGCGGACTTAACCCGAGCAATGTGGCGTCCCTCGTTGGGGCTTTGCATCCTCATGGCGTGGATGTGTCCAGCGGCGTGGAATCCAGCCGGGGCGTGAAGGACTCAATGCTTATTCGGGATTTCATTCAGGCAGCCCGCAGCATCAGCTAGGACTGGCCCTGCGCAAGAACCGCGTGGCGCGTGCTCAAAACCTCAATAAAACAATAGACTTTACATAAGCCGTCATGGCCGATTGGTCTACAACTCAAGGAGGCGGACTTGCTGACACCCGATGACAGCGCATTGCAGGCGGTGCGGCGTCGGCATGAGCTCCGAGTCCTGGATTCCCTGGTGACCCACGGCCACCGGACCCGTCGCGACCTCGAGACTGACACCAAGCTGTCCCGCACCACGCTCTCGGCCATCGTGGGGGACCTGCGCCACCGCGGCGTGTTGACCGAGTTTGATCAGGAACGCATCGGGGCCGCCCGCAATGGCCGCCCCACCAAGGTGCTGCAACTGAACCCCGGCGCAGGAGCCGCCGTGGGCATCGAGCTGGGACGTCGCCGCCTGAGCATCTCGGTGGCAGGCTTTGACGGTTCAACGGTTGCCCATGAACATTGGGAACTCACCGAATCCATTGACCTGCAGGGAAAAGTTCAACTCGCAGCAGACATGCTTGGCGAAATGATCCGGGCCGGCAGGATCACCCCCGAGACGGCCGTAGGCATGGGTGTAGGAATTGCCAGCCGCCACGCAAACCCCAACTCCCTCTCCGACGGCGAGGAGCACCAGCTGGACCCCGACGGCGCCACCTTGGCCCCGCTGCGTGAGGCCCTGCCCATTCCCCTGTTATGGGACAACAACATTCGCCTCGCCGCCCTGAGCTACGCCAAGGCCAGCGACAATGTCCTCTATGTGGTCCTTGCCGCCGGCGTCAGCTCAGCCATGGTTGTCGATGGCGCGCCTTTGCGCGGCGGAAACGGCATCGCCGGTGAAATGGGGCATATCAGCGTTGACTTCACCGGCCCCCACTGCTGGTGCGGGCGACGCGGCTGCCTGGAGAGCTTCCTCAACGAAGCCAGTGTGCTGACCGAGGCTGCGAACCGCGGACAAACCTTTGAATCCATTGCCGCCATTGCCGCAGCTGCCGCAGCCGGAAACGAAATCGCCACAGCAGTCGTGGCGTGGGCCGGGAAACTGCTGGCCCGCGCCACCGTGGGCGCCTGCGTCCTGCTGGACCCCAGCCGCGTGGTGTTTGCCGGTGAACTCTCGCAATTTGGTGAACAGCTGCTGACTCCCGTCCGCAGCGCCTTGGCAGAACAGCATCTGGGGTTGGGGCCGCGCACCACCAGCATCACCACCACCCCCTTCGCGCCAACCGCAGGCAGTGACGGCGCGGCCCAAATGGCACTCAAGCACTGGGCCATGGCAACCCTCAGCTAGGGACCTCACCCAACATCCAGCGCACGCACCACCCCAGCGGATGCAGGGGAAGCAAGCTTAGGCGCGCCAAAATAGCGCAGGGTGAGCCCTTGCTTCGTCGTGCAAAAGTACCCATTCGGCGTAAAACTTAACGCAAACCCTACTTATGTAAAGAGCCTTGACAATGTGTGATCCGTGCCATAAGTTTTATCCATGGCACCGAAAGATACCCTCAGCTCCGTGGCGGACCCTACCGCCCGCAGAGAGCGCAGCGCACATCATCAAGCACCACGTAAGTCCCCCGCGCCAGCAAGCAAGTCGGCAAGCAAGAAGTCCGCAACGGGCACCGGCAAGCTCAGCCGCAAGGCCCTGGTAGCCATCAATTTTGCTTCGGTCGCGGCCGGTCTGGGCGCGTGGGCCATCGTTTCCAGCGCCGGAATTGTGGGACTGCCTGGTCCCGGCGAAGTCCTGATTCGGGGTGGGGAGCTTCTGGCGGACGGCACCCTCGCAGAGGACACAGGCGCGTCACTGGCCCGAGTTCTCAGCGGATTCCTGATCGGCAGCCTGCTAGCCGTCCCGGTTGGCTTCCTGATGGGCTGGTACCAAATTGGCCGCGCCATCATTGAACCGTGGGTGCAGTTCTTCCGCACCATTCCCCCACTGGCCCTCCTGCCACTGGTCATGGTGACCATGGGAATCGGCGAAACACCCAAGATCTTCGTGATCTTCCTGGCAGCTTTCCTTTCCTGTGTGATCTCCACCTACCAGGGTGTGGTCAGCGTGGACAAGACCTTGATCAACGCGGCCCGTGTGCTTGGGGCCAACAGCATGGTCATCTTCCGCCGCGTCGTGGTCCCGGCGTCCTCACCGTTCATCCTGGTGGGCATGCGCATTGGTCTCGGCGCCGGTTGGGCCACGGTGGTGGCCGCCGAGCTCCTGGCCGCCCCCAACGGTCTGGGCATGCGCATGCAGCAGGCGCAGCAGTTCTACGACATGCCCACCATCTTGGTCAACGTCATCGTTATCGGCATCCTGGGCCTGCTCATGGACCGCCTGCTCTTGATGATCGAAGCCCACCTGACCCGCTGGCAAGAACGCCGCTAAGGACCACCCATGACAACCACAACTCAAAATGCCATGATCCGCTTTGAAAACCTGCGCAAGGAATTCACCCTCTCCGGCACCACGTTCACGGCCTTGAATGGCGTCAACTTGGACATTGCCGACGGCGAATTCGTCACCGTGGTGGGCCCCTCCGGCTGCGGGAAGTCCACCATGCTCAATGCCGCCGCCGGCCTGCTGGATCCCAGCAGCGGGCGGGTCATGGTTGATGACCGCGAGGTGGACGGACCCAGCACCCGCACCGGCGTGATCTTCCAGCAATACGCACTGTTCCCTTGGCTTACTGTTCGCAAGAACGTGGAGTTCGGCCTGGAGCTGAAGAAAGTTCCCGCCAAGGAACGCCGTGTCATTGTGGACCACTACCTGGAACTGGTGGGCCTAACCCGTTTTGCCGACGCCCTGCCCAAGGAACTCTCCGGCGGCATGAAGCAGCGCTGCGCCATTGCCCGCGCCTACGCCGTGAACCCGGAAATCCTGCTCATGGACGAACCCTTCGGCGCCCTCGACGCACTGACCCGCGTCCACATGCAGGAACAGCTGCTGGAGACCTGGACCAAGGAACGCCGCACGGTCATGTTTGTCACCCACGACGTGGACGAGTCAGTCTTCCTGGCCTCCCGCGTGATTGTCATGGCTGCCCGGCCCGGGCGCATCTTTAAGGAAATCAAGATAGACCTTCCCTACCCTCGCACCGAGGAAATGCGGCTCTCGGATGAGTTCACCCGCCTCCGCGCCCAAGTTTGGGAAGCCGTCTACCACCAGCCAGGCGTGGCAGAAGCCCACCAGTAACACAGCTTTCCGCGTCATCCCCTTCATACCCCCTGCCCCGAGACGGGCAACAACTCTTCAGGAGACACCATGTCCTCAACATTTTCCCGCCGCAACGTCCTGCAACTGTCCATGGGTGCCGCAGCCATCTCCCTGCTGGCCGCCTGCGGCGCAAAAACTGACGAGGCTGGCGCCAACGCAGCCGTCAAAGAGGCTGTGGAGATCAAGGTTGGCTACATCGCCGACTACAACGGCGCAGCCCTGATGGCCGTAGCAGACCAAGAAGGCTACTGGGCCAAGGCAGGGCTTACGCCCAAGTACCTCCCCTTCACCAACGGCCCGCTGGCCATCCAGGCACTGGGCACCGACAACATTGACGTGGCCTACATCGGCTCCGGTGCACTGTGGCTGCCGGCGTCGGGCAAGGCAGAGATCTGGGCCGTGAACTCCGTCTCCAACGCAGACCGGATCATTGCACAGCCCGGCTACAAGACCCTGGCTGATTTGAAGGGCAAGAAGGTGGCAGTTCCGGCCGGCACCTCGGGCGACCAGCTGTTCTCACTGGCCCTGAAGAAGGAAGGCCTCACCCGCGAAGACTTCGAGGTCACTGCCATGGAACCGCCGGCAATCGTGGCAGCCTTCGCCTCCAAGCAGGTGGACGGCGCAGCCCTCTGGTACCCGCTGATCGACAGCGCCAAGAAGGGTCAGCCGGACCTGGTGGAGCTGTACTCCAACGAAGACTTCATCGACCAGCTCACCTTCCCCTCCACCTTCGTGGCAGGACCGGGCCGTGCCGCCAAGGACAAGGAGCTGGCCACCAACTTCATCTCCGTGGTCAAGAGCGCCAACGACTACCGCCACGCCAACCAGGACACCACCATTGCCCTGACCGCCACGTTCCTCAAGCTCAAGGAAGAGGACATGAAGGCCCAGGCCGGCGTGGCCAAGCTGTTCACCTCCAAGGAACTGGAAACTCTTTCCTCGGAAGGGACCGTCTACACCTGGCTGAACGCCCTGCAGGAACAGTTCAAGACGGCTGAAAAGATCAAGGAAGTTGTGGACCCCAAGACGTTCTACAACTCCGAACTGTTTGTCAGCGCACCGAAGGTATAGCTCTCCATGACTTCGCCAACACCGTCGAGCGCTCCAAACAAGCGCCAAAACATGCTGTTCCTGATGACGGACCAGCAACGCATCGACACCCTGGGCTGCTACGGCAACACCTCACAGCACACACCCAACCTTGACAGGCTCGCAGCGCGCGGGACAACGTTTGACCGGGCCTACACGCCCACGGCCATCTGCACCCCCGCGCGCGCCAGCCTGCTCACAGGCCTGCAACCCTTTGAGCATGGCTTGTTGGCCAACTATGAGTGGAACTCCGGGCACCGGGAGGAGCTTCCCGACGGGTTGCCCACCTTCTCCTCAGCCTTGATTGACCAGGGTTACCGGCTGGGTCATGTGGGCAAATGGCATGTGGGCAAGGACCGCGGTCCCGAGCATTACGGTTTTGAGGGAATCCACCTGCCCGGGGCACTGAACGTGTTCGATGATCCGGGCTATGAGGACTGGCTCAAGGCCAACGACCACCCTGACTTCCGCATCTCCTCCCCCGTGTACACCACACGTGCCGACGGCAGCCAGGGCCACCTGATTGCCGGCGTCACCGACCAGCCCACGGAAGCCACCTTTGAGGCCTTTCTGGCGGATCAAACCATCGCAAAACTGCGTGAATTCGCGGCCGGGGCGTTGCAGGGGGAAGACGGCACACCGTTCTTCCTCTCCTGCCACATTTTTGGCCCGCACCTGCCGTACCTGATCCCGCAGCAGTGGTATGACATGGTGGATCCGTCCACGGTGGAACTGCCCGGCTCCTTTGCCGAAACGTTCCAAGGCAAGCCCCTCATTCAGCAGGCCTACGCCGAATACTGGTCCACCGACTGCTTCACGGTGGATGAATGGAAGAAGCTCACAGCCGTCTACTGGGGTTACGTCTCGATGATCGACTACGAGGTGGGCCGCATCCTGGCTGTTCTGGATGAGCTTGGTTTGACTGATTCCACAGCTGTCATGTTCACCGCCGACCACGGCGAGTTCACCGGCGCCCACCGGCTCAACGACAAGGGCCCGGCCATGTATGAGGACATTTACCGCATACCCGCCATCCTGGCCCTTCCCGGCGAGATTGAGCGCCGTGAAGACCGTTTCATCAGCCTGCTGGACTTCACCGCCACCTTCCATGAGATCGCCGGCGCTGACGCATCCGGCGTTCAAGGACGGAGCCTGTTGCCGCTGGCCACCGGCGCGGAGGTTGAGGGTTGGCGCGAGGATATTCTGTGCGAATTCCACGGCCACCACTTCCCGTACGCCCAGCGCATGCTGCGCAACAAGGACGTGAAGTACATTGCCAACCCAGAAGGCATTGACGAGTTCTACGACATGGTGGCCGATCCCGATGAGCTGAACAACGTTATCAACGTCCCCATCTACCGGGAACGAGTTTCGGCCATGCGCCGGGAAATGTACCGCCAGTTGGTTGAACGGGGCGACAAGTTTGCCCAGTGGCTGGCCTTTGCCGGTGACATTCCCGCGAATGAGCGCGTACGCCCAGTGACCGCCGTCGAACGTTTCATCACTCAGTAGCACCACCCGAATCGGATGCCTCTTGCGGTCCCAAGAGAAGTAAAGCGAGTAATCGATTGAAAGCACTTAGAAGAACGACGACGGCCGGGCTCGCCTGCGCCGCCGCGCTCGGCCTGTTTGCTGCTGTCTTGCCCACAGCCTTTACAGCCCCGCAAGCCCAGGCAGCCCCGATTGTGGTGCCTGCGCCGGCACCGGCGGCAAGTCCCATCAATATTGCCAGGACAGGCACCGCCACTGCGCATATTGTTGAGGCCGCCATCCCGGGCAACGTTGCCGCAAACGCCCTGGATGGCAACACCGGCACGCGCTGGTCTTCATCAGCCGGTGACGCCGGCTGGTTCCAAGTAGAGCTGGCAGCCAGCGGCCCGGTAGACAATGTGAGGATCAACTGGCCCGCCGGCGCTGCACGTCAATTCACCTTGCAGACCTCGGCGGATGGCATCACGTGGACTGATGTCAAGTCCGTGACCAGCACCACCGGTCCGGCACGCATTGACGAAATCCTGGTGGGTGCTGCCAACGTTAAATACGTACGGGTGATGTTGGCCAAGCAGTGGGCGACGTTCGGCTACTCCATTTCCGAGTTTGAGATTTATGACAAGCCCCAGCCCGTGGTGCCTGAGAATCTGTCCTTGGTGCCGTTGCCCGTGGCCTCCGCCGTGACCGCGGCGGGAACATTCCGGTTGACCCCGTCCAGTCGCATTATTGCCTCCGGAGCAGCTGTTGACGCGGCCAACTACTTCGCCCAAAAAGCTCGCAAGAGCACAGGGTTTGCCCTGCCTGTGGTGGCCGGAACCGCCACCGCCGCCGACGTATCCTTCACCGTGGCGCCCGACAGCTCCGAAGCCAAGCCGGAAAGCTACACCATCCAAGCGGATGCCAACGGAGTCAAGGTGGCGGCCAACACCTCAGCCGGTGCGTTGAACGGCGTGCAGACCTTGCGCCAGCTGTTCCCGCAGTGGATTGAATCGGACATTGTTGTCAACACGCCGTGGACTGTGGGCGGTGCGGTCATCAGTGACTACCCGCGCTATGAGCACCGCGGCATCCAGATCGATGTGGCTCGCTCCTTCTACACCGTTGATGAGATGAAGGAGCACATCGACAACGCAGCCCAGTTCAAATACAACAAGCTGCACCTGCACCTCACCGATGACCAGGGTTGGCGCATTGCCATTGACCAGCCGGCAGCCAGCCCTGCCGGAATCAAGTACACGGATCTGACGGACATTTCCGGCAAGACGGCCATGACCTACAACGATGCCGGCGTTCTCCAGGGCACCGAGCTGGGCCACACGGGCTTCTACACCAAGGCTGACTATAAGGAGATTGTCCGCTACGCCGGTGAGAACGGCATGGTGGTGGTTCCGGAGATTGACATGCCCGGACACACCACTGCCGCGCTGCATGCCATTCCGCAGCTGAACTCAGCCGGTTCGGCACCCAAGCCGCTGGCTGGCCAGACCACCGCACCTTTCCAGGGCTCCGGCAATGTGGGCGCCTCCACCTTCGACGCGGACAGCGCAGCAACTTATGAGTTCACCAAGGAGGTCCTGACGCAGATTGCCGCCATGACACCCGGCCCGTATTTGCACATTGGCGGTGACGAGTCGCATTCCACTCCTATTAACAAGTACAAGGCGATGATTGAGGCCTTTGCGGCTCAGGTCAAGGACCTGAACAAGCAGGTCATCGGCTGGAACGAGTACTCCCAGGCCACGCTGCCCGCAGGCGCCGTGGTTCAGTACTGGGCCGGGAACCGCCAGGATGTTGCCAACAGGGTTATTGCCAATAACTCCAAGGTGATCCTCTCCCCCGCAGAGAAGACCTACATCCCGCAGAAGCAGGACGCCAGCCAGACCGCCGGCGGCACCTGGGCCTGCGGTGGTGGTGGTTGCACCCTGCAAAACCACTATGACTGGGATCCGGGGACGTACCTGCCCGGTGTTGGCGACGACCGGGTGCTGGGCGTGGAAACCGTGCAGTGGGGCGAATGGATCCGCGGCATGGACCAGACCGAAACCTACCAGTACCCGCGCACCCTGGCCACGGCCGAGGTTGCCTGGTCACCTCAGGCCAGCCGCAAATACACCGACTTCAGCAAACGTGCCAGCACTCTTGGCGGGCGCATGGCCCTCCAGGACTTGACTCACTTCAAGACAGCCGGCATCAACTGGAGCACTGCTCCTGCGGCCCCCGCAGCCAAACCGGCCATTGTGGATCCGGCGACCTTGCCGGCCACCTCACCCGTCAACTTGGCTGTTCCGGGCACCGAACTCAACGGCGGCGAATACCTCACCCTGAAGAACCTGCCCGCAGACACCTGGTTGCTCGCAACAGTTCACGGCGCAGGGATCAACCCACGTACCGTCAGTGGCGAGTGGGTTCGCAGCAATGCCGCCGGCGAGGCACCGTTCGTCATCCCCACGGGACTTGCCGCTGGGGCCCACATTGTGAGTGTTCAGGGCGCCACCGGGACCCTGACGGGGTTTGGCTCGGTGGCCATCGCTGCAGTGGTTCCGCCGACCACCGCGCCAGCAACGACTGCTCCCGCAACAACGGCACCAGCCACCACTGCTCCGGCAACTACGGCGCCAGCCACCACTGTGCCTGCGACCACGGCACCGGCAACACCGAGCGCATCAGTCACTCCTTCGGCAACACCGTCCGCAACGCAGAGTGCGTCGGCTCCGGCTGGTGGCATTGGCTTGAGCGCGGACAGTGTCTTTGCCGGTGGCAAGCTCACGATTACCGGCAAGGGCTTCAAGCCGGGGACGAGTGCAAGTTTCACTCTGCATTCCACGCCGGTGAACTTGGGTACTGCCACGGTTGATGCCCAGGGTGTTGTGTCCTTGAGTGTGAGCCTGCCGGCGGATGTGGCTGCTGGCCAGCACTCCATTGTGATTGATGGTGTGGGTGTTGACGGCCAGGCCCGTCAGCTGAGTGCTGCTTTGACCATCACGGCTGCAGCAGTCACCCCGACAACCACCCAGGGAACCGCTGCAACAACCACCCCGGCTGAGGATGACTTGGCAAACACCGGGGCCAACGCCACCGTGTTTGGCGGACTGGCAGTGTTGCTGCTCCTGGCAGGTGGCACCGTGTTCGCGGTGAACCGTCGCAGGACGGCCAGCCACTAACCACAGTCAGTGATTAGCAGCCAGTAGTTAGCAGTCAGCTTGTCCTTGGGGCGGGCACCGGAAACCACTTCCGGTGCCCGCCCCAAGTTCTTGGTCCCGATTCCGCAGCAGCGTCCAGGGCTGCGGGAGCGAAAGACTTTAGTGCGCGGCGTTTCCCAGCAGGGCGAGAACTGCCAAGGCCATTTCAGCTGTTGAGTCTTCTTCGCTGGCATGGGAGGTGTCTACGACGGTGCACCCGTTGGCCTCAGCAAGCTCTTTGTATCGAGCAATGTAGTGGCGGTGCGCGGCCAGGGATTCTTCGGGCTCATCACGTTGCGCCAGCCTAGCCAGCGTTGTGGGAAGGTCGGTCCAGCACACAATGGTGGGGATCCACAACGTCCAGTGGTCCTGGAAAGCCTTGCCATCCACCAGCGAAGCCACAGTCATCCACGACCTGTCCAAAATGGCAGGTCCAGCGTGGCTCGCTGACTCGAGGGCGTGTTCCAGCGCTGATGCGCCAATGCGGAGCACCTCAGCAGTGTCTCCCGACTCGCTGGCTCGGGTCAGTTCCTGCCCACGGCTCCCCCCAAAGGGACGCAGGTAGGACATGCCCAACTGGGCAGCGACGTTCTTGGCAATGGTGGTCTTTCCGGTGCCATCATGGCCATCGATGCCCACCACGCCCCGAATGACCTGCCCATCAACTACCCCCATGGATGCAACGCAACGGTGTGCGACTCGTCATCCAATTCGAAATAGAAATGCCGCTCCTTGCCGCCTTCGAGTACCTTCAAGGCGTCCCCACGCACCTCCATTTGGCCGCTGGGCGAAACCCGGAATCCGCCGTCGGCCGTTGCCGGGGCGAGAAGCACAACGTCTCCCTTAACAGCAACTGTCACACGGGAGCCGGTTTTGGGCTTCATGCCCAGGGCCTTGCGCGCAGACACCGGCAAGGTGATGACACCCCCGGGCGAAACCTTTGTTCTGGTGTTCTTGATGGTTAACATGCTCATGACGGAATCTCCTTTGCGTTATTGCTGGTGGCTGGTGTGTGATGGCCCAAAAAGCATGGAATGCAGGCGGGCATAGCGTTCAAGAATCGAGTCCGGACCGCCGCCGCTGCGCCATTGATCCTTGTCGAGAGCGTCAGCGTCATCCGCGGCATGGGTTCGCACCCGCATGCAGTCAGGGCTGATTTCCCCGTAGACAGTGCCGCTACTTTGATCGATGAAGAAGCAGATGTCGATGAGCTTCAGCCCTCCGGCCGTGAAAAAATCTTCCAGCCAGCCGAAAGTGTCCCGAGCAAGGTGTTTTGCCCGCTGCACGTCTTTGGTCCACAGCGCGGCGTAGTCGTCTGGCAGCGGTTCGTCAGCCAGCCGGTTGCCCTCACGATCCGTCAGGGGGTGCCGCCAGTCGAAACAGACGATTGGATCAGCGAAGCGGTCCCAGCGCTGCAGCGCAGGGCCGGAGACAGTGGGGTGTTCGTCTGTGAAAAGATACCTGTGGATCGGAGAACCAATGTGGTAGCGCTTGACGCGCGTCTCCAGGTTGCACACCTCCACCCGGCGCTCCGCCAGCAGCGGACCTGCCGGTGACTCCACCAGGGCAAGAAAGGCCGAGGAGAGGGTATAGGCGCCCGGTGACAACGCCATGGCCCGGAAGATTTCTGCCGAGAACCGGGCCCGAATCTCCTCGGTGCCCTCCACCACCCCATAACGGTTGTTGGTGAACGAATACAAGGTGGGCAAGAGCTTGGCCAAGGCAATCTTGGGGGTCAGCAGGCGGATTTCCTTGCTGTCGCCAAGCACCAGGAGTGGTAGCTTGGAGAAATCAAACGTGATTTGCTGCAGGATCTGGTCCATGAAGGAGTGCCGTGGGTGGCTCAGGTCCACCCGCAATTCCTCACCGCAGGGCCCGCTCAGGACTACCTGCGCCGCGGTGGAGGCAAGGAGTTCCACCTCCAGCTCCACGTCAAGACATTGGTCAAGGATGAGGCTGGCGGCCGGACTCCGGTGGAGGGTGGAGGTGGGCATGGGTGATCTCCTTTTCTCGGTTCACGCTTGCTGGCGGACAACGCTAAAGCGCTCGTTCAGGGCACGCAGCGCGGCACCTGTTGCCACCGCTGATTCCGCCAACGCCAGTCCGGGGTCACCCTCGCCGACAAGTCGCTGCATCTCGGGGGTGCGGAAGCCGCAGACCGACTCCAACCACTCATGTACCTGGTTTTTGGTGAGCTTCTGGTCCATGGCACCAAAGGTTCCCTTGGCGATGTTGGCTGGAATCTTCACAAAATACTCAAAAAGGTTGTGCAGGTCATCTCCTGAATCCGGCTGATGCGCCAGGGCAGCGCCCACCATCCCCAGCTGCTGGCGTTGCCGGACCATTCCGAAGCTGAGGTTGCGCATCATCAGATCCGGCGTGGATTTGGCTGGCACCCTTGCCTCACCGTAGATGCAGAGGCCGTAGCTGGCCAGATTGTCGCCCGAGAGACACTGCATACGCCACAGTTCCTGCGCCGAGTAGATGCCAACGTTCAATTCCTTGCCGGCAAAGCTTGGCGAGGTGCCATGCAGTTTCCGCAGAACTGTTTCCGGATGTTTCACCACCAGGACCAGATCGTAGTCGGCAAAGTTCTGGCTGTTCACACTGGAGCCATACACCACCACACACTCGAGCTCAGGGCCGAGCCGTTCTTTAAGGTCATTCATGAATGCAAACCGCGGCCGCAGCTCCAACGGGACTTCGCCGTGCGACAGGCGGACTTCGGTGACAGTGCCCGGACCGTCAAGATGGTTGATGATTTCTTCAAAACAGCGGCGGATCCCCAGAAGCCTGTCCAGATCCGCGATGTCGGAGCTGTGGGCCATAACATTCACCTCATCCGTCAAGGTTTGGCCTGAAACACCGGGAATCAAACCCATGGAAGCGTACCTGCCTGCCTGCCAGAGCCGGTCGTACTTGCTGCCCAAGGTACCGGAGCTGTAGCGGGATTGGACCACGGCGGCGGAAAGCGTCACCGAGGCCAGAAACATCACCGACTCCAGCCACAGCCGCTGCAGGGCGCCATCGCCGAACTGGCCCTGCGTGGGTGCCATCGGGGCCCCGGCGGAGATCCCTGAGCGCACAGCTGCCTGGTAGAAACGGGGGTGAAAAACTGAAGCCCACTGCAGTGAGAACGGTGAAATGACGCGGGGGTTTTCAAGGTGCTCCCCGGCCGCCCACGTATGGATGCCCAGGAGTTCGGCACCGGAAACTTCACGGTCAGTGTAGATGTAAGTGACTCGGAAGGGTGTCCCACGCCATGTGGGCGGCCGATCGACGGCCATCACCTCGCGGACAGCGGCTGGAACTACTTCCGCCAATCCAGCAGACATCACAGCCCCCTGCCCCAGGCGGCCTACCGCTCCCCAGCGCCCCACAGCCACCTCGCCATTGTTACCCCAATGTTCCGCCCGGTGAAAGCGAGTGTCAATTGACCAAACGGACAATGAAACGTATGCCACGCATTGCCGGGCACCGACGTCAGGGCGCAGCCACCAGGCGCTCACGCAGGAACGAGCGGACACCGGCCATGGCTTCCCCGCTGGCCGAAGGTCCGGTGAGGGTGGAGTGCTTGCGTCCTTCGGATCCGCTCAAGGGAAACGTCTGCATTCGCTCGCCTCCGAGCAGTCTTTGGGCGGCCGCAAGCTTGGCTGCCGGTGACATGCAGTCACGACGGTACCGGTAGCCGTGCACCCGCAGGTCGATGCGGTCATTCAAGGTTTCACGGTCCTTACGGGAGAGCCCCAACGCGCAGGGCCAAACCGGAATGGCGGGCTGGGCCATCACAGCCGCCGCCACGCGAGGATCGACGGCAAGCGCAAGCGCAAAGTTGCCGGAGAAGCACATCCCGATCACACCGTATGGATCATTGCGCCGACGCGCCACGTGTTCGTCGGCAAAATCCCTGAGCCAGCCCACATCCGCACTAACCGCATGCCTGGCCATGACATGCACTTCGCGGCGCACGCATATCTGCTTGAGGGACTGCAAGCCCTTCGGGTCACCATCACGCCCAAGGATGGACGGAACAACCACCCTGAAGTCCTGGGACAGTGTGTCGACCAACGGTACGAGATTCCGCTTGATTCCAGGGAACTCGTGCATGAGCATCACGCTCGGCAGCTCAAATTCAGCTCGGCCATGGTCGATCACATAAAACGCATGGGCATGGTCCATGTGCGGAAAGGAATGCTCTTGCCAATGGTCCGGGGGCCATTTCGCCCCGGCGCCCGCCTCAGTCATGTGGCCCCCATAGCTTCAACCCGATGGATTACTGCCCCATTGCGCCTAGTGTAGCCGCGGCCGGCTGACGCGCGCCAGAAGTTTTAGGGGCCGCCGTGGTGCTCCGGGATAA
Source organism: Arthrobacter glacialis (assembly GCF_002909415.1). Classification (NCBI taxonomy): domain Bacteria; kingdom Bacillati; phylum Actinomycetota; class Actinomycetes; order Micrococcales; family Micrococcaceae; genus Arthrobacter; species Arthrobacter glacialis. The sequence goes on from NZ_PPXB01000007.1 coordinate 32,735, forward strand.
GCCGCCGGGAAAGCATGGACGCGGCGGACAGCGAGGTCTACATTGAGAGCTGCGGGCAAGTGCCCGGCACAGTCTCCACGGAAGGACAGCTGATGAGCTACACAGTGGGAGTTTTTGTTGGCAGCACGGCATCAGATTCCATCAACAAGAAGTTGGCAAAGGCCTTGGTGAAACTGGCGCCGCCGGAACTCAAGCTCGTGGACATTCCCATTGGCAAGCTGCCGCTGTACAGCCGCGACTACGACGCCGATTTCCCGGCCGAAGCCCGCGCCTTCAAGGCGTCCGTGGACGCAGTGGATGCGATCATTTTTGTGACCCCGGAGTACAACCGCAGCATTCCCGGCGCCTTGAAGAACGCCATTGACTGGGGGTCGCGGCCGTGGGGTTCCAATTCTTTTGCCAAGAAGCCCTCAGCCGTGACCGGCACCTCCCCCGGCCACATCAGCACGGCTGTGGCCCAGCAGCACCTGCGCAGCATCCTGTCGTTTGTGAATTCGCCCGAATTGGCCAACCCGGAGTGCTACATCCATTTCACCGAGGGCCTGATCGACGATGACGGCAACGTCACCGTTCCGAGCACCGAGGAATTCCTGCGGCACTGGTTGCAGGAGTTCCACATTTTTGTTGTCAAGGTGGTGGGTGCGCAAAAGATCACCGTGTAGGCCGGTGGCCGAGCTCAGGCACCGAAGGGCGCCCCTGGAGCGAACGCCAGCGCGGCGAAGCGCTCCCCGATGACGTGATGCGTTGTTTCATCGGGGTGCAGGGCGTCAGGGAGCGGGAGCTCGTACTCATCGTGCGCGCCGTAGAGTGCCAGCCCGTCCAGATAGTGGATGTTGGCATCGTCTTGGGCCCGCTGGCGAACGATCCGCTCCAGCTCTTGCCGAATCACTTGGAGCGTGAGTTTCCCGGCAGGAATATCAGCCGGGTCCCCTGTTGCACAGAATCGAATCTCACCGGATGACAGTGCCGCCAGGTCAAAAGCCCCGGGGCCCGGAGTTCCCTCATGGATGGCACAGTGGATGGGCGACACCACCAGAAGAGGCGTGCTGGGGTGGCCGTCACGGAGGGTGTCCAGGAAGCCATGAACTGCCGGCCCAAAGGCACGCAGCCGCATCAAGTCCAGGTTAACGAGGTTGATGCCAATTTTCACGCTGATCAGATCGGCGGGGGCATCGCGCATGGCCCGTGCAGTGAATTGGTCCAGAAGTGCACTTCCGCGCAATGCCATGTTGCTCAGCTCCACACCGCCCAAGCGCGCAGCAACGGCCGGCCAAATCGCCGTAGGCCGGGTGGCATTGGAGCCGTGGCTGATGGAACTGCCGTGGTGCAACCACACCGGCAACCCGGTTGCCGGAGCCAGCTCCACGGAGGCATCCGTGCGCAGCGCCACGACCTCCGTCTGCTCATTGTGCGGCAGCCACAGTTCAATGGAGTTGGTGCCCTCCGGCAGCCCAGTGAAGCGACTGGTGCACACCGGGCCCGCTGCCTGGCTGACGGCACCGGTGGCCATGTCGATGGTGGTGGTGTTGCCGCCGCGGGTGGCGGAGCTGGCCATCACTGCGCCATTCACCACAAGTTCAATCACGCCGTCGGGCTGCGCCGGAGCACCGGAGTAGGAAAGTCTGGAACGCACTGTGTCCAGCTCCACCGTGCTGGCGCTGCTGCGAAAGGCCAGGCGCACCCCGGAGGGCTGGGCTTCCGCCATCACTAACTGGGCGTCGTGGTTCGCTTGGGCCAATGCCTTTGCCGGGAGCCGGTGCGGCACAGTGCCCCGGCCTGTTTGTTCAAGCTCCTGCGCACCTTTGAAGAAGCCTGCCGGGATGGGTGAGGTGGTGGTCCAGTTCAAGATGGCAATGCTCCCGTTCTTCACCTGCACCGTCTGGGCGCATGGGGTTGTACGTGGGGTCCCTCGTGTTGGGCTCGACCGAAAATCCGGCCAGGAGACCAGCCTAATACGCTAGCTTGCCAGTCATGCAAGGAATGACGACGAACGGCGCCAAAGCAGTCCCGGCGGGGCAAATACGCTGGGCCGGGTCGCCGCTCTGGAGCCGCTTAGGCGGCAGCCAGCTTCCGGCGTCGTACGGCTTTGATACGGGTGACCAGCAAGCCATGACGCGGACTGAACAAGTAAACCAGGGTAAATGCTGCGCCCTGAGTCAGGACCACCATGCCTCCGGAAGCGGCGTCAAGGTAGTAACTGGCGTAAAGGCCCACCACGGCGCAGACTGCCGAGATGCTGGGGGCCAGGATCAGCATCCGACCGAAACGGTCGGTGAGCAGGTAGGCCGTGGCCCCGGGAATGATCAGCATGGCCACCACCAGCACCACACCCACCGCCTGCAGTGCCACCACCGAGGTCAGCGCCAGCAGCCCCAGCAGGAACGCCCCGAGCATGCGTGGATTCAGCCCGATCGCGTGGGCGTGGGTGGGGTCGAACGCGTAGAGGGTGAAGTCCCGGCGCTTGATGACAAGGATGACCAGGGTGATGGCGCCCAGCACCAGCACCTGGATCAGGTCGGAGTGGCTGAGCCCCAGCAGGTTGCCGAAAATGATGTGGCTGAGGTCGGTTTGGCTGGGCGTGACGGAGATGAGCACCAGTCCCAGGGCAAACAGCGTGGTGAACACAATACCAATGGCTGCATCCTCCTTGACCCGGCTGGTGTCGCGTACGGCGCCGATCAAGGCTACGGCCAGGAAGCCGAAGATCACGGCCCCAACGGCGAAAGGCGCGCCAACAATGTAGGCCAGGACAACCCCCGGCAGGACTGCGTGCGAGACGGCGTCGCCCATGAGTGACCAGCCAATGAGCACCAGCCAGCACGACAGGACGGCGCAAACCACAGCAGCTATGACTGTCACGGCCAGTGCCCGCTGCATGAAGACGTAGTCGAAGGGTTCCAGCAGGAAATCAAAGATGGTCATGGGGTGCTCTCGCTTCGGATGGCGATATCCAGGCCAAAGGCAAGCGCCAGGTTTTCTGGCTGCAATACGTCGTTGGGCGTGCCATGCAGCAGAACCCTGTGCATGAGCAGCACGGCTTCATCAGCCAAATCGGGCAGCGCATGGAGGTCGTGGGTGGAGACAAGAATGGTGGCACCGTCCCTGGCCAGTTCCCGCAGGAGCTCACAGATCGTGGCCTCGGAACGTTTGTCCACACCGGCAAATGGCTCATCGAGCAGGAGGGTGGTTGCCTCCTGGGCAATGCCGCGGGCCACAAAGGCACGCTTCTTCTGGCCCCCTGACAGCTGGCCAATCTGGCGGTGCGCGTACTTGGCGAGCTCAACACGGTCCAAGGCCTCGGCCACGGCCAGCTTGTCTGCCTTGCGTGGCCGGCGGCTTGGCCCCATGTGTCCATACCTGCCCATCATGACAACATCCTGCACCGAGAGTGGGAACTGCCAGTCCACGTCCTCGCTTTGGGGAACATAGCTGACGACGCCGGACCGGCGGGCTTTCGCTGGCGTGGCACCGTCGATGGTGACGGTTCCGGCGTCGGGCTTCACCAAACCCATGATGGCCTTGAACAAGGTGGATTTGCCCGAACCGTTCATGCCCACCAGGCCGCAAATCCGCCCTTTGTCAAGGCTGAGGGTGGCCTGGTCCAGCGCCAGCACATCCCCGTAGTGGACGGTTACAGCCTTAACATCAATGGCGACGCTCATGATGTGCCTCCTGGCTGGGTTCCTGCGGGTGCGCCGGTGAGGGCGGTGGTGATGACCTTGGCGTCGTGCCGAATCAAATCCAGGTAGGTGGGGACGGGGCCGTCGGCTGCTGACAGCGAGTCAACGTACAGCGTTCCACCAAAGCTGGCATGGGTGGCCTCCACCACTTGCTCCATGGGGGCCGCGGATACGGTTGACTCGCAGAAAACAGCCGGAACCTTGTTGCTACGGACAAATTCAATCACCCCGGAGATCTGCTGGGGTGTGGCCTGCTGTTCTGCATTGACGGCCCAGATGTACTTTTCCGTTAGTCCAGCATCACGGGCCAAATAGGAGAAGGCACCTTCACAGCTGACCAGGGCACGCTGGTTTTCCGGCAGGACCGCCAGATCTGCCACCAGGTCATCCTGCACCCCCTGAAGCGTCGCGTTGTAGGCGGCGCCGTTGCTTTCATAAACGGAAGCGTTGGCCGGATCCAGTTTGGTAAAGGCCTTCACCATGTTGTTCACGTAGATCTGCACGTTGGCCGGCGACATCCAGGCGTGCGGGTTTGGCTTGTCTTTGTAGGCGTCCTCTGTGATGTTGATGGACTCCACACCGTCGCTCATCACAGCGTGCGGCGCCTTCACGTCCTGCACAAATTGTCCAAACCACGCTTCAAGCCCCATGCCGTTGTCCAGGATCAGATCCGCTTTGCTGGCCTTGCGGATGTCCGCCGGGGTGGGCTCGTAGCCGTGAATCTCCGCACCGACCTTGGTGATCGATTCGACGCGCAGCTTGTCTCCAGCCACATTCTGGGCAATGTCGGCCAGAACCGTGAAGGTGGTCAGCACCACGGGGCGGTCATCCTGGCCGCCACCGTCTGGCAGGTCAGCAGCCCCGCACGCCGTGAGGGTCAAGGCGAGAAAAGCGGCACCGGCCGCCAGCGCACGACGGAGGAGTTTGGGTCGCGTGGAGGAAAATATTGCCATGCCCTGAGAATAGTTTAGGCGCGCCGAAATTTCAAATGTCGGAGCGCCGTAATATACGACTCGTGGCATGTTGTGCGGCCATGTGCACCTCCTGTCCCCGTCCACGGCAAGCAGCCCGCGGAAGCCGGCGAAGATTCTCTCCTTTGACCTGATGTTTGGCGTTTTCTGATGGCTGCTTGGGACAGAATCGACCTATTGACCGGGGCAGGTGATTCTGCCAATGTGGAGTGTGTGACACCTCGTTCATTGCTGGGCGTTGGCCGAGTTGCCCGCATAATTGTCCCGCACAATCGAAGGGGTTGGACATGAGAATCAACAAGGCAATCCGACTGGCAGTACCGGCCGCGGCCGCTACAGTGTTGCTGGTGCTCGGAGCCTCCGGGCCAGCACTGGCCGACCACACCCACGTCAAAGTTGTCGGCAACGGCGAATGCATCACTGTGGCCGCAGGCTCAGGTGAATCGGAGGTCGACCTTCCCACAGCCGTGTTCCAGGGCAACCCCAACGTCGACATCATCGAGGCGGACGGCCTGACACATCCCCTGCACGTGCTGGTGCACCGTGGAGTGCCCGGAGATCACCTGTCTCTCTACGTGCTGGGCAGCCCGGCAGCCCTCGCGGCCTGCCCGGGTGAATTGCTTAACCACTAGAGGCACGGCCCAGAAACCCGAATCCGGGGCCAGACCGGAGCCCCAACGTCTGATCATTCAGGCCAATAACGACCGCACGTGGCGACAGTCATCGTGTTGGCATCCGCGCTGCGTTCTTGGTCGGCAACAAGCGCTTCGCCACGTGCTGCCGCAAGCCCAGTTGGCCACCTCGTTGCGTCGGGCCACAGCCAATCAGCCGTGCGGCCCGGTCCGCTGCCGTTCGGTGCTGCCCCATGTTTGGGCGGACGTCTCGGTTACGCAGGCTGTCGCCGGTTGGGCCGGCTCCACCGCTACCGATCGTCGTTGCGCCATGAATGCTGGTTTGGCCGACGACCAAGACCCAACGAAATGTCCGTCACCGCATGCACATGCAAAACGTGGAATGAGTCACAGGGAAAAATGGAAATCGAGCATTGCGTCGACTGCCAGCTGGCGTTGGCCGGGAAATCTACCGCGTGGGTAGGGCTGCAACGAAGGGAATGATCATGACTGACATCAATTTGGGCCCGGTGGGGCAGATCTCCCGGAGGGTGGGCAACATTGACCAGGCCGTTGCCTGGTACCGGGACGTACTGGGCTTGACGCACCTGTATACCTTTGGCGAGCTTGCGTTCTTTGACCTGGCCGGCACGCGGTTGTACCTGACCACTGCGGATGAAGACCCCGGGAATCCAGGCGAATCAGTCCTCTACTTCAAGGTGCCGGACATCCACGGCGCCCACCTGGCGCTGGCGGCGCGAGGGGTCACGTTCGCAGCCGCCCCGCACATGATTTTCAGGCACGAATCCGGCGCTGAGGAGTGGATGGCGTTCTTCACCGACCCCGACGGCCACACTCTGGCCATCATGGCGCAAACCGATCCGGTTCGGCCCTGACGTCAGCCGCGCGGTGCAGGAGGTACTCGCGCACTGCGGGCCGCCCAGTCAGGGCAGCTGCCGTGGCGAAGGCAGCCTGGGCTTCTGCACTTCGCCCGGCCCGGTCCAGAAGCTCCGCCCGTGTGGCGTGAAAAGGCTGGAAATTCTCGACAGCGGATGCTTCCGTGCGCTTGTCCGTTGCCGCCATGGCCTCCAGCTCCGCGAGCCCTGCCGCCGTTGACTCGGCCCGCCCCATGACTGCCGCCAGGGCGACGCGCGATCCAAAGCTGGGAGCCACCACCAATAGCGCAGAATACAGGGTGCGCAGTGCAGCCCAGTCGGTCTGCGCAGTGCGGAACCTGTTGCAGTGAACGGCCTGGATGGCTGCCTCCAGCTGGAATCGCCCGGGCGTGCCCGCCGACGTTGCCCGGCGCAGGAACTGCTCCCCTGCACCGATGAGGCGCGCATCCCACAACGTTGTGTCCTGCTCATCAAGGGGAACAAAGCCGTGTACTGATGCGTGTGTCCGGGCCAGGGAGAGCGTGATGAGCGCGGCCAGGCCCCACGGTTCCGGCTCCGAGTCCAACAAGGCAGCCAGTGTGATCGCCAGGTACTGTGCTTCGCCGGAGAGATCCCCACTGTCCTTGCCGTGATCGGAGAAGGCGATGGCGTAGCAGCCGTAAATGGCCTCCAGCACTGCCGGCAGCCGTTCCGGCATGGCGTGGCGGTCCGGCACGGCAAAGGGAATGCGGGCATTCTTAATCCGCTGTTTGGCTCGTACCAGCCGTTGCGCCATGGCAGTGGCAGGTACCGCGAACGCCGCAGCTATCCGCGAAGCGTCAAAGCCAAGAACCGTTTGGAGCATCAGCGGGGTGCGCACGCCAGGTTCTATGGCGGGATGGGCGCACACAAAGAGCAACTCCAGCCGTTTGTCGCCAATGGCGTCAGGATCGACGGCACCCAGAGGGGACACGGCGTCGTATGCACTGTCTGCGGCAGCATCCAACGGCGCAGAGGTGCGCTGAAACGAGGACTTCCAAAGGTCGCGCTGCCGGTTACGGGCCACAGTCAGCAACCACCCTTCCGGATTGCGGGGAACACCGCCGCCGGGCCACTTCACGAGAGCCTGCTCAAACGCTGAGGCAAGGGCATCCTCGGCCAACGCCACATCTCCGGTGGAAGCGGAGAGCAGCGCAATGAGGCGCCCGTAGGAGGCCCGGGCCACGTGCTCGGCAGCGACCCGGGCCTCCGCAGAGCTCAGGTGTTGGGCTGCCACGTTCCGTCAACCGTGTACGTCGCCCCCGGCCGCACCTCCACCGCACCCCACGCAATGGATGGCGCCTGCCTGCCCCAGCCGATGGCGACGTCCAGATTCTCCACGTCGATCACGAACGTCCCGCCCAACTGTTCCTTCGTGTCGGCGAACGGCCCATCCTGAACCTGCAGGACGCCGTCGGGCATGCTCAGGGTTGTGGTGCTCCCCGACGGTTGGAGAACCTCCGCGCTGACCAGGACACCGGCTTGCTGGAGTGCCGTGGCATAGCTGGCGAAGGCGCGCTGGCCCTCCGCCATCGCCTCGGCACCGATCGATTCAACATCACCCTCCGGGTAGTGCAATAACAATGTGTAGCGCATGACGTAAGTCTCCTACTTCCTCGTGGCGCCGTCTAGGGAACGGTGCTTCATAGCCATGACGATTGACCGCGACCCCAATCGACACAGGATCAACTACACGAGCTCGACGGCGCGGGGAACCTCTACGTGGCCGCGGAAGAGATGATGGCGGCCACTCCCAAGGCCAGAACTAGTGAATGTCCCGCCATGTTCAGCAGGCGCTGGGCACGGGCGGTGATCCGGCCGCGCAGGGCATGTCCCACCAACACCAGGCCAAGCTGCCAGCCGAACGAGGCCACGGCAACGCCCAGAACAAAGGCCAGTGCGGCGCCAGGTGAGCCCAGAGCGGCGCCCAGACCCACCGTCAACGCGGCAAAGTAGACAAGAGTTGCCGGGTTGATCGCGGTGAGGCCTGCAAAGACCAGAAATCTGTGTCCCTTGGCCGGCGGTGAAGACAGCTCGTGGCGTGAAGGACTGGCAGCGAGGGTTTTGAACAGGCCGGTTCCGCCCAAGGCGATGAGTGCCAGTCCGCCCAGCAAGCGCGGAATGCTGCCCCACGATGCCACGATGGGAGCCGCCATTGACCCCACGGCCACGGCCAGGGCGCAGTAGCTGGCGTCCATAAGCCCCACGGCAAGGGCGGCCGGTGACGCTCTCTTGAAACCGACGGTGAGCCCCTCCCGGATCAGAAGTATGCCGATGGCTCCCAGGGGCGCTGCCAGTCCGATCCCGGCTAGCAGTCCCCCGGCGAAGGCATAAGTGATGTCCATGGATCCACTATCTGCCCCTGCCATCGCGTTCACTGAGAATCTGACGGCTCAACGGATAGAATCGCGGCATGGACAGTACAGACGAGACTATTCTCAGCATTTTTCGGCAGGAAGCGCGGATTTCCTTCAGTGAGCTGGGTGCCCGCATAGGGCTGAGCACCAACGCGGCATCCGCCCGGGTGCGGCGGCTTGAAACGAACGGCGTAATTGTGGGCTATCAGGCCGTTCTTGCCGGTGACGTGACCCAGAACGGACCCCATCTTGAAGCCTTCATCGATGTACGCCTGAAGCCTGACGGGGACTCGACCGCATTCCTCGCCTGGACCAGCGCCGAGCCCGCAATCCGTGATGCCGTCCATGTCACCGGTCCCTACGACTACATCCTTCACGTGGTGGTGCCGAGCACCAAGGCCCTTGACCAGCTGCTGCGCAAACTCAAGGCCGACGGCGGCGCCGCTCAGACGCAGACTCGGCTGGCCCTGCGTTAGAACCTTCAGACCATGGGAAAGAATGTTCCAAAGCCCGGGAATAGATACAGTCAGTTCAGCGCTTGCAAGGAGTGAGTCGGCAGCGCAAGCGGCAACCCAGCACTGCGGCGCCTCGGCACCACCACATTTTCACATCCAGGATCAGGAACCATTCATGTCAAAACCCAGCACAACCGTGCCTGAACGGCTCTCGGCGCGGGACCGCACCACTATTACAGTGCTGCTGGTTTCGGCGTTCGTGGTGATCTTGAACGAAACCATCATGAACGTGGCTTTGCCGCGCCTGATGCATGAGTTCGACGTCTCCGCCTCCGCCATCCAATGGCTGGCAACCGCGTTCATGCTCACCATGGCAGTGGTGATCCCGGCAACGGGCTACCTGCTGACCCGTTTCCCCATCAGGACAGTTTTCATCCTGGCCATGGGGCTGTTTTCCGCCGGAACTTTGCTTGCCGGTCTGGCTCCGGGCTTTGAGGTTCTGCTGGCAGCCCGCGTCATCCAGGCATCGGGTACGGCCATCATGATGCCCTTGCTGATGACCACCATTTTGGATCTGGTTCCCTCCCACCGCCGCGGCGCTGTGATGGGCAACGTGTCCATCGTGATCTCGGTGGCTCCGGCCATTGGCCCCACGCTCTCCGGGATCATCCTGCATTCCCTGTCCTGGCGCTTCATGTTCTTGTTTGTGCTGCCCATTGCGGTCATTGCACTGATCCTGGGCTCACGCCTGCTGCCCACCACCTCCGAACGGGCTGCTTCAAGGCTCCACATTCCTTCCGTGCTGATCTCCATCCCGGCGTTTGGTGGGCTAGTCTACGGGCTCAGTGGCATCGGCTCGGTTGATGCAGCCACCCAGCAGCTGGCCATAGTTGCCCTTGTTGTGTCACTGATTTCCCTGCTGGCATTCGTGCTGCTCCAGCTCCGCCTGCAGCGCAACGACGGCGCCCTGCTGGACATGCGCCCGTTTGTCTACCGCCAGTTCACGCTGTCACTGTCCCTGATGGTCATGGCCATGGTGGCCTTGTTCGGTGTGATCATCTTGCTGCCCATGTACCTGCAGAACGTGCGCGGCTTGGAAGTCCTGAACACGGGATTGCTGATGCTCCCCGGCGGGCTACTCATGGGCCTGCTGGCACCATTTGTTGGAAAGCTGTTTGACAAGGTAGGCGCCCGACCGCTCCTCATCCCCGGCGGCATGCTCCTCTCCGCTGTCCTGTTCGGCTACACCCGGCTGGATGAAAACACCTCGCTGGTCATCATTGTTGGCCTGCACCTGCTGATGTCCATTGCACTGGCGTTCATCTTCACCCCGGCCTTCACCGCCGGACTGAACCCGCTGCCGCATTCGCTGCACTCACACGGCTCCGCGATGCTCTCAACCCTTCAGCAACTGGGTGGCGCAGCGGGCACGGCCCTGCTGATTGGTGTCATGACGGCTGGAACGTTGTCAGCCGCTGAGGCAGGCAAGGATGCCATTGCTGCACAGGCCAGCGGATTCAGCAACGGATTCATGGTGGCAGCGTTCGTTTCGCTGGGAATCGTGGTGATCGCAGCCTTCATGGCCCCGGCCAAAAAGGCCAAGGCCGAAGCGGCTTTGGACAACCATGAACTGTCCAGCCAGGGAGTTCACTAGCCTTCTCTAGATTGATCAACAAGTCGCTCGGCGTCGAAGGGTAGTCCCCACGCCCTCCCGTTCGAGAAATGCGCCCCGTTCCGCTTGTGGCACCCGGTTAACGGGGCGCCTGAAGCGGGACGGGGCGCATTTTTCATGGGCCCTGCTGTTGGGTTCCGGCTTGGGCGTCAATGAGCAGGCTACGGAGGCGAAACAGGCGATTTCTCGCCCCTGACTGGACAGATCATGCCGCTTCGGCGGATTTTGGCGGCATGATCTGCCCAGTGACCGCGCAGTCAGGCCACGTGACGCCGCATCGCAGCGCTATCCACCGGCGCCACCGCCTGCGGCAGCCCGCGTCGCGTATGTAGGCGGCGCCCATCGAACCCACACCAAAACACCACGGGACAGCAAAAGGCCCCTTCCGCCGTCGTGAGCGAAAGGGGCCAAAGGCAAAGAAGCTACTTGTTGCGGCCTGTCAACTTGTTCCAGCGCGCAGTCAAGCCCCACTTGGTTACGTTGACCATGGCTTCCTGGACAATGTTGCCGCTCATCTTGGAGGCACCAAATTCGCGCTCCACGAAGGTAATGGGAACTTCCACAACCTTCATGCCTTTCTGGCAAACGCGCCAGAGCATGTCCACCTGGAAGCCGTAGCCCACCGACTCAACAGCGTCGAAATCGAGCGCTTCAAGAGTGCTGCGACGGAAGGCCCGGTAACCGCCGGTCACGTCGCGGATCGAGATGCCCAAGATGACGCGTGAGTACAAGCTGCCGCAGGTGGAGATCAGCTTGCGGTGCAGCGGCCAGTTAACCACCTTTCCACCGGGAACCCAGCGCGAACCCAGGACCAGGTCTGCGCCTTGGTCAATGGCATCCAACAGCAGGGGCAGTTGCTCGGGCTGGTGGGAGCCGTCGGCATCCATTTCCACCAAAACGTCGTAGCCGGCGTCAAGGCCCCAGGTGAAGCCCGCCAAATAGGCAGCCCCCAGGCCTTCCTTGCCCGCACGGTGCAGCACATGCACAGCGGGATCGTTGGCAGCGAACTCGTCAGCCCATTGGCCTGTTCCATCGGGACTGTTATCATCAGCGACCAGCACATCCGCGTGCGGGACGGCTGCACGCAGGCGAGTCAGCGTTTTAGGCAGCGACTCAATCTCGTTGTAGGTGGGAATGATTACAAGGACACGCAACAATTGGTGCCTTTCCGTGGTGAATGTAGAAAAGAGTGGAGAGCCCTGGTCAGCAACCGCTGGTGCCAAGTCACGGCATATTCCACACAGCGGCGGGGAAGTCAGCGCCAAATGACCATTATAGGCGAAGCGGCTGGGGCAAAGATAAGTCCACGCGCCTTCGGACCAATTAAGACACGCGCCAATGGCACCATGCTTAGTTGTTTTCTAGTGGCGCGTGAACCTATCTCCCTAGCGTCGGTCAAGCTGAACTTAACACCGACCGGGACTCTCCCAAAGGAGGTTCTCCGCTCCCCTAAAACTAATTGCCCAAGACCTGCCTGTCAACACGTTCCTGACCTGCACGGATAGGTGTTTGTGCAGGTCAGAGTACTTGTTACCGCGAGGTAATTGCTGGTGGGCAGTTGAAAAACCTCCCAATACTAGGGCTGTGTGTCTGCGGTGCTGAAGTCTTCGCTGGAGTACAGTTCACGGCCCAGGTGCACCGTTTGCAGGCAACGTGGGTCGTTCCCGGTATCCAGGGCTGGCAGCAATGGAGTGCGGGCGCGCGGATCCGTGGACCAGGACTGCACCCTGTCATCGGCCACCTGAACCATGAGGGCATCCACATCCCAAATGGCAAAGCTGGCCGGGGCGCCAGGAGCCAGCTGGCCAAGGAATGGATTCTCGGACTTTGCTGCCCTCCACCCGGCACGGGTGTGGCCAATAAAGGCTGCCCGCGCCGAGATGCGGGAGGTCGACTCATGGTGATTCAGCGCAGCCCGGACACTGGCCCAGGGGTTCAACGGTGTCACGGGAGCGTCCGAGCCGAAGCACAGCGGAACACCTGCCTCATAGAAGCGCGCCAGTGGGTTAAGGTCACGGGCCCTCTCTACACCAAGACGTTGGGCATACATGCCTTCCGGGCCGCCCCAGAGGGCGTCAAAACCCGGCTGCACGGAGACCGTGACAGCGTGCTGTGCCAAAGTTGCCATGGCCTGCGCGTCAACCATTTCAGCATGTTCAAGACGGTGGCCGGCAGCCCGGATCTTGTCGATGCCTACCCGCGCAGCAGCAATCTCGAGGCCTTCAAGGGCAAGGTCCATGGCGCCGTCACCGATGACGTGGAAGCCACCGGTCAGGCCCAGTTCAGAGGTTGCAGCAAAATGGTCCGCAACTTGTTCAACACTCAAATGTGCAGCACCGATGGAGTTGGGGGCATCGGCATAGGGAAGTCGCAGGAGTGCTGAGCGGGAACCCAGTGAGCCGTCAATGTTGATGTCGCCGGCCAAGCCCAGCACTGCCGGGCCCAGAAGGGCCAGAAGCTCACGCGCCTGGTCAACACTGGAGACCAGTTCGCCCCAGTACGGCAAAATTTGCGGCAGCGCCTCGGCGGCATCGGCTGCGGTCAACGCTGTCAGTGCAGCCAGATCATCAATGGAGCCCACATGCGGCGCACTCATTTCGGCCAAGGCCACATAACCGTTGGCAGCAGCGTGGCGCAGGGCCCGCTGCTGGGTCGCCTGGCGTTGTTCCGGAGTCAGGGAACGGGCCACTTCTCGGGCCTTGATGTGCGCGGCGCCACTGACCAGGCCCTCACCGTCCCAGCCCGCCAAGGAACTCAGTCCGCAGCGCTGCGCCAGGGCGGAGGAGACAACACCCGAGTGCACGTCCACGCGGGCCAGATAGACCTCGCGGCCTCCTGTAGCCCTGTCCAGTTCGGCAGCAGTGGGTGGCCTGTTCTCCGGCCAGTCTGTGCTGTCCCAGCCATATCCGAGCACCAGTCCCACGGTGTTCCCCGCGGCTGCCGCCACACTGTCCAGCAAATCCTTCACCGACGTGGCCCCGGCCAAGTCAACGGAGTCCAGGGCCAAGCCCGTTTCCGTGACGTGAACATGTGAATCCACAAATCCGGGCGCCACCAGTGCCCCGGCAAGATCCACCTCCCGCATCCTTGAATCCAACAGCGACGTGGCGGCATGTTCGGAGCCGACCCACGCCACCACGTCCCCGTCCACCAGCATGGCCGTGGCGAGAGGATCGGCTGCGCTATACACAGAACCATTCCTGTACAAAGTCAATGACATGAGAAATGCAGTCCTTTCAACAAACTGTTCACAATCTTTTTTCCAAGGGGCATCCGCGCAGAGATGCCGCGGTAGGGGTTTTAGTCCACCACGGCCGTGTAAGTGACAACGCCACGGCGGAGCATCTCAATGGCCGATCGGCACACGGGCGCAAACCCGGCCGGTACGGCGGGGACCTGGGCCAGCTGGCCCAGCAGGTCAATGACTTGCTTGGTCCAGCGCACAAAGTCGCCTGCGGCCAGCTCTGTGCCTGCCAGCGAATCCTGCAGGCTGCGACCCTTGGCCCACTTGTACATGGGCCACACCAAACCCATCTCAGGCTCACTGGTCAGCGGCAGTTTATGAGATTCCTCGGCGTCTTGGAGCCTTGACCACGCGATGACAACATCTTCCACCGACTGTTCCAGGCTCACACTGGGCATCCGGGGACGGGACCCTTCGCCGTCGCGCTTGGCCTGGTAGACCAAAGTGGTGACAAAGGCTGCCAGCTCGGCCGCGTCCAGACTTGAAAACGCGCCCTGTCGCAAAGCCAGGGCAATCAGCAGATCCTTCTCGCCGTACACTCGGCGCAGGCGTTGGCCGTCCTCGCTGGGCACTAACTTTCCGGAGCCGTCGGCAACCACAAAACCGTAGCCAGCCAGCAAGTCAATGACCCTGTCAAAGGTGCGGGCGATGGTGTTGGTGCGCGCCTGGATGGCCCGCACAATTCCGTCAGTCTCGCGCCGCAGCTTCCACCAGCGCTCGGACCAGCGTGCGTGGTCCTCCCGATCGCTGCACCCGTGGCAGGGGTGGGACCGGAGGTTCCTGCGCAAGGTGGTGATGGCGGCATCCTCGCCCGTGGCGGCATATTGGAAAGCAGCAGTCCGGTGCGGGAGCTGCGCTGATGTTTCGGCCAACTTGGCCTCCAACGCTGCCAACAGATTGCGTTTGTCCTTGGGCACCTTCGCATTGAATCCCTTGGGCAGGCGCAGCTGCGCGGCAACCTCCACCGGTCCGGTCAGGTCGTGCAGGTTCAGTTTCCGCAGCTCCCGATCAACCGTCAGAATGGTGGGCCGCGGTTCGCGCGTGTTGCTGTCAGGACCAACCACGACGGCGTGCCCCGGGTTGCGTCCGCCCGGCACCAAAATCACGTCACCGGCACGCAGGCTGGCAATGGAATCAACCACCGCGTTGCGGCGCTGCTTGGACTTTGACGCGGATGCCCCTGACTCGTGGTCGGAGAGCTCGCGGCGTAGTTTGGCGTACTCGTTGAAGTCACCCAGATGGCAGGTCATGGCTTTTTCATAGCCGGCCAGGGACGCTTCCCGGGACCGCACCTGTTTGGCCAGGTCCACCACCGAACTGTCTGCCTGGAACTGCGCAAAAGACGATTCAAGAATGTCGCGGGTTCTGTCCTGGCCAAATTGTGCCACCAGGTTGATGCTCATGTTGTAGGTGGGACGGAAGCTGGAGTTCAGGGGGTAGCTGCGCTTTGAGGCCAAGCCGCCCACGGCAGTGGGGTCCGTGCCCGGCTGCCACAACACCACCGCATGGCCCTCAATATCGATCCCGCGGCGTCCGGCACGGCCCGTCAGCTGGGTGTACTCCCCCGCTGTGATGGCAACATGGGCTTCACCGTTGTACTTTTCGAGTTTTTCCAACACCACTGTGCGGGCGGGCATGTTGATGCCCAGGGCCAGGGTTTCGGTGGCAAAGACTGCACGCACCAGTCCGTCGACGAACAGGTCCTCCACCACCTCCTTGAAGCTGGGCAGCATGCCCGCATGGTGGGCTGCCAGTCCGCGCAACAGGCCGTCCCGCCAGCCCCAAAAACCCAGCACGTCCCTGTCCGAGTCGGGGAGTTCGGCGCAGGCCGCGTCAACGCGCCGGGCAATTTCAATGCGCTCGGCATCCGTGGTGAGCCACAGCCCTGCAGCGGCACACTGGTTGACGGCCGCGTCGCAGGCAGCGCGGGAGAAGATGAAGGTGATGGCGGGGAGCAGGTTCTGCTTCTCCAAAGCGCGAATGACTTGGGGCCTGGAGGCGGCGCGGGTCATGCCAAAGCCGCTGGTGCGCCCACTGCCGTACTTGCCGCCGCCTTGGTACCTGCCACCTGCGCGGTCGGAGCCGTCCCGGCGGCCGTTGCGTGAATGGCCGTTGGCGCTGACGGTTTCCGAGCGCGCCAGCTTCAACAGTTCGGGATTGATCTTGGGGGTGCGGGAGTTATCCACGGTGTCATTGCCGGGGGCAGCTTCGTCAAAGGCCACATTCTCGGCAAACAGGTCAACCAGGTCCCGCTGGACCATCACGTGCTGCCATAGCGGCACGGGCCGGTGCTCAGAGACCACCACAGCGGTGTCGCCCCGGACGGTGCCCAACCAGGCACCAAACTCTTCTGCGTTGGAGACCGTGGCGCTCAGGGAGACCACGGCAACCTCACTGGGCAGGTGGATGATGACCTCTTCCCAGACGGCGCCGCGGAAGCGGTCAGCCAGGTAATGGACTTCATCCATGACCACATAGGCCAGGCCGTTGAGCGTGTTCGAGTCTGCGTAGAGCATGTTGCGCAGCACTTCGGTTGTCATGACAACCACGGGAGCTTCGGAGTTAACGCTGGTGTCGCCCGTCAACAGGCCCACGTTTTCTACACCGTACTTCTCGCAGAACTCTTGGTACTTTTGGTTGCTCAGAGCTTTGATGGGAGTTGTGTAGAACGCCTTGTAACCGCGGGTGAGAGCCAAGTGCACAGCAAACTCACCAACAATGGTTTTGCCGGCGCCGGTGGGGGCTGCAACTAAAACACCGCGGCCGGCCAGGACGGCACGGCACGCGGTGTTTTGAAAATCATCCAGCTCAAAGGAGAGGCCTGCCTTGAATTCTCCCAACTCGGTGCCTTGGTCTCGAACTCGATCCTTGGCTGCCAGGTAACGTTCGGCAGGGCTTGTCATCTCGGAGCTTGGCATACTACAAGCCTACGTCAGCTCAGAGCACTTCCAGATCCGTTGAGGGCGTGGCCACATCGGCCATCGACTCTGATTCCTTGACCTTCTTCGCATCACGCCGGTCGCGGCGCTTGTCGTTGAGAACGCACAGTCCAATGGCACCAAAATACAGAACCAACAAGGGGGCGCCCAGGAAGAACATGCTCATGACATCCGAGCCCGGTGCTGCCATGGCAGCAACGATCGTGACACCCAAAATAGTGAAACGCCAGGCCTTCAGATACGTCTTTCCACGCACCATGCCGATTGCATTGAGCGCAAAGAGCAGAACCGGTACCAGGAAGGCCACGCCCATGAAGAGCATCAACTGCAAGGCAAATTGCAAGTAGTCAACTGCCTTCATGATGTTGCTGCCGCCCTCGGGCGTGAAGGACGTCAGTCCACGCACAATGTTGGGCCACATCAACCAGCCCGCGTAAATGCCGGCAAGGAACAACGGCACGGAGGCGAACATGTACGACAGCGTGTAGCGGCGTTCCTTCTTGGTTAACCCTGGGGTGATGAAGGCCCACAGCTGATAAATCCAGACGGGGGATGCCAAAACCAGGCCAAGAATCAAGGAGATCTGAATCTTCAGGTCAAAGGAAGTGGTGACACCCTCAAAGTTCAGGGCAGCATCAATGTTCCGGGATTGGCTGATGTCACGCAGCGGCTCAGTGATGGCATACATGAGCGGATCATAAATAATCCAGCCAATGATCACGCCGGGGATCATCGCCAGGGCGCTCTTGAAAAGCCGGTTGCGGGCCTCAATGAGGTGCGCTTTAAGCGGCATCCTGCCTTCAGGATTGGCTTTACGGCCCTTTGTGGCGCCCACCGGCTCTTCGACCGTTTCTATGACTGAGCGCCAGTACCGGTTCCGGTACCGTCGCCCGAGACGTTGCCCTGTGCCGGGTTGTTAACGATCTTGCCTTCCATGGGGGCCTCAGGGGCGGCCGTGGCCGAAGGGGCCGCTGACGCGGTCGGCGTGGTTGAGGGCTTCTCGTCCTTGCCGTCGTTCTTCATTTCCTTGACCTCGGACTTGATAATCCGCATGGACTGTCCCAGGCTTCGGGCCATGCCGGGCAACTTCGGGGCTGCGAAGAGCAAGAGAACAACAATGATGATGATGGTGATAGCCCAGGGGCTCTCAAAAAGTCTTCCCACGGTAACGCCTTTCCTTTTGGTTCATCCTACGTCTTGTAATGCTTCGATGTCGCGCAAGGATTGGAGCTGTCCGCGTTCTTTCCTGCGGGCGACGCGCCGCTGAAGTCGGGCAAAACGCCGTTCCTCCTTGGTAGCTAGGTAATCATCCTTCATTTCTTCAGGTGACGCAAAAACGGCGCTGCCGGGAACCACCGTTCGCTCTTCTGTGACGTGCTCCACTGTGGCTTTCGACAGTTGCTGGTCCCAGTACGCTGCCCGCTCATCACTCACATCTGTGAAAGTGCGCATGGTTGCCGACGCCTGGCGCCAGAGCTTGAGACCCAAAAAGGCCATGAAAAGCAGGGACAGCGCAATCAGCGCAATCCAGAGAAGGATCCAAAACCACCAAGGCATTTTTTGAGTCTAGCCGTCCAGTCTGGGAACAGCCGGGGTGTTTTCGCCCACAGCGTGATAGCTGGCCTCGGCCTGCGCTAGCCAGGCGGCCGTTTGAGCAGTGGCCGCTGGCGGACCCACCACGCGTGCCTGCCCGCCCATCCTGGCCATGAGCGGGGCGAGTGTGGCAATGTCCCCCACCAGCAGGCGCATACCCACCTCACCGCCGGCCAGGGCAAAGAGCGAGGCGTTGTAGGCCGGCCCCAACCGTTGCACGGCGGCGGCGCTTGCCACCACCTGCACAGCGTGGTCGTTGCTGCCGGGATCATAAATGCCGGTGTTGAGCTGCCACGGGAGCCCCGCCGCAGGCACATGGTCTTGCGCTCCGGCGTCGGCCAGTTCCTTGATGGCATCCACCCGGAAACTGCGCAGCTCCCCCGCCTTGTGGCACCAGGCACGCAGGTACCAGAGCGAATCGAGCGAGAAGAGCCGAATGGGTTCCACCCTGCGTTCGCCCAGTTCATCACGGGCCCGGACCAGATAGGTCATGGTGCAGGCACGCTTGTTGATGATGGCGTCTTGCAGCACAGCTATGGTTTCCACCTCGGGGCCGGTGATCAGTTGAAGCCCGACGGCGTTGGCCAGCCAGGCGTCCTCCCCCGCCACGGCGCGCAGCGATGTGATGGCAGCGTTGAGTGTATGGGCCTGCTCGGTGCCGGGCAGCGCCGTAAGCGCCTGGAGGCCCACCAGAACTGAGCAGGCTTCTTCCTGGGTCAGGCGCAGCGGGTTGGACAGGGTCTCGGCATCCCTGATGAATACGTGCCCGGCCTCCGTGGTGACATCCATCAGATCGCCGTGGAGGTAGCCGGGCAGGCCGGAGACGTTCAGCGTGTCCCGGTCCTTCTCCCACTCCTTGGCAGTGATGTTGAATTCCGCCAAGACCTCAGCTTCTTCCACCCCCGGATTGGCCACCAAATACGGCACCATGGACAGCAGCCGGATGAGCCGGTCCCGTGAGTCCTTTTTCTTGGCCGCGGGGCCCGGCAGCGGGACGGTCCAGTCAAGGGGACCCTGTTCGGAATCGGCGGCCACTGCAGCGCGCTGCAAGCGGGCGGCCACGGCGTCGCGCAAGGCGGGCGGAGCAATAACCAGCGCTTGGGCACCCATGGCGGCGACGTCGTCGGCCATCAACTCCGGCTCACGATAGCTGACCTCCAGCACTTCCCAGCCCTCACGGTGCCAGGCGCCGTCGGTGACCCGTTCGGTGTCTTGGCGGCCGCGCAACCAATGAGCAGCATCGCGCGGCACAGCAATCTGGGCCGTGTGCGGGGTGCCGGTGCCCAGGCTATCCAACACGGAGGCGATGGTGAACTCTTCGGGACGTTTGAACGTCTCCTGGGCGTGGACGCTGACCTCAGAGGCGATGCGCGAGAGCCGGAAACTGCGCTGCTCTCCCCTGTCCAGGTCAAAGCCTGAGAGGTACCACTGGCCATACTTGTTGCCAAGGCCCCAGGGCTGAACGGTGCGCACAGTGGTGGTGGCGGCCCCGGCAGCGCTGTAGCCAAAGGTCACGGGGTGATGGCTGCGCAGCGCTGTCCAAAGAGGCTCGAAGGAAGGATCGGCGGTTCGGATGCGCGACTGCGAGGTGGCGGCATCCTCATACCAGCTGGTTCCTGCCCGGGTGGCAATCTTGCGCAGCGCTGACTGGGCCGCGGCACCAAAACTTGCTTCGGCCCAGACATTGGCGGCAACTGCCAGCAGCGTCATGGCCGACTCGTCGAGGCGGACCTCGGGAACCCGGTAGTCCACCGGATCAATGCGGTACAGCGATTGATCCTGGGCATCGGTGTCATAGTTGGTGGTCACAGTCATGGGAATACCCAGCTCCTGCAGGGTCTTCTTGTCCCGTTCAAACATCCGCTCAAAGGACGCCTGGACCTTCTCTTCCTCGGCAGAGGTTGAAGCCACCGGCGGGTAGCCGTTGATTCGTTCCCGGAGGTAGCTCTTGCTGTGGCCGCGCCGGGTCCCCAAAAGGGCAATCACCAGATTCAGCAGGCGTTCAGTGGCATCAATTTTTGTGGACACACAGCCCAGCGTACCGGCAGCGGAACTGTGTTACTGACCCGCTCTTAAACAACTGACCCGCAGTAGTGGTCGAAAAAACGCGATTTCGCGCCGTTTTTCGACCACTACTGCGGGTCAGTTGGAGTGGGGGTGCTTAGCGCACGGCCACCAGGTCAACCACAAAGATCAACGCTTCATTGGGGCCAATGGCTCCACCAGCACCGCGTGAGCCGTAAGCCAACTCGGAGGGGATTTCCAGACGACGGCGGCCGCCCACCTTCATGCCGATCAAGCCCTGGTCCCAGCCCTGGATGACCTGGCCGATGCCGGCGCGGAACTCCAGCGGGTTGCCGCGTCCCCAGGAAGAATCAAATTCTTCGCCGGTGGAGAATGCGACGCCCACGTAGTGGGTGGAAACGGTGCTGCCGGGGACTACTTCGGTGCCGGTGCCTTCGATGAGGTCTTCAATGACCAGTTCGGTGGGAACGGCGTGTGCCGGGAATTCAATTTCGGGCTTGGTGCGATCGTAGTCGCGTGTTCCAAAAGACATGGTTCTCCTTGCGGGTTTTAGTTACTTCTTCGCTTCAATCTTAACAACAAATACCAGAGTTCCGGCAGGCTTGCCGCCGGCCGCTGCATCCTCGCCGTACGCCAACGACGCCGGGATGGTCAGCTGCACAGTTGAACCAACTTTTTGGCCTGTCAGACCCTTGGTCCAGCCCTCAATAACTCCCTGCAAGCTGAATGTTGCAGCCTCGCCACGCTCATAGGCGGAGTCGAACTGCTTGCCGTCGGACCAGGTCCAGCCGGTGTACAGGGCGGAGATTGAATCGCTGGCGGCCAGGACGTCGCCCGTACCTTCGGTGAGAACCTGAACGGCCATGTCTGCCGGCGGATCGTTCTTGGGGATGGTGATGCTGGGGACGCCCTTGTCATCAAACTTTGCAACGGGCAGTTTGCCGTCCTTGGCAAGAGCCGCAACGTCATCAGCGCTCATGAGCTTTGCCGGCGCCGGCGCATCCGTCGCGGAGACGACCTTGAAGACACTCATGGCGGCAGGCTGCTCGGGCTGCTCCGGGGCCTCCGTTGAACCTGCAACGGCAGGCACGGCAGGGGTTGCGTAGGCGATGTAGGCGCCTACCTTGGCACCGGCAAAGGTCGAGTAGACCAGGGCGAACTGGGTCTTGAAATTATCATCCAAGGTGATCTTGTTGGACTGTTCCTTGGTGAACGACTCGCCGATGGTCTCACCATCTGTGGCGTTCAGCATGACCTGCTGGAACGCAACGATTTGGCCGGCCTTGATCTGCTCGCCGTCACCGGGGGTGACCAGGCGCATGGACTCGGCCTTGATCTCCAACGGCATGTCAAAGGTGACCTTGGGTGCTTTACCCTTGCCGAGGTCTTCCACCTTGACGGAGGCCAAGGCCTCCGCGTTCGACGGCGGAATCGACACCGAGGCGCTGGGTGCCGGCGCGGCGGAGTCCGTTGAACCGGGTGCACACGCTGTTGCAAGCAACAGCACTGGAAGAAGCAGGGCAAGAAGTCGGCGCACAGAAACTCTTTCGATTGCAGGTTTGATGGGGGGAGGGCAATAACGCGGCGCCCTATGACACGGTGCCCCATCAAGCACGTGGATGAAAAGGGCTGCGTCCAGCTTATCGCTTGAAACTGAACGAAAGCTGCGTGGCAGCCCAACATGTCCTTGGTTGGGCTACTGCTACACGGTTTTTTTATTACTCGTGGCGCAAGGATGCTATGAGTTCATCGACGCGTTCGTCGCTGCTCTTGAACGGGTCCTTGCAGAGAATTGTTTGGTGGGAGCGGTCATTGAGTTTCAGGTGAACCCAGTCAACCGTGTAGTCCCGTCCGGAATCCCTGGCCGCGCTGACAAACTTGCCGCGCAAGTGGGCGCGTGTTGTGGCCGGCGCCGTATCCACTGCAGCAAGGATTTCTTCGGCGGTGGCCACCTTCGCGGCGGCGCCGCGCCGTTCGAGCATGTTGAACAAGCCCCTGTCCGCGGAGATGTCGTGGTAGCGCAAATCGAGTTGCGCCACCTGGGGTGAGCCCCACGTGACGTTGTGCCGGTCAGCGTAGGCGCCAAGCAGCTTGGCCTTGATGGCCCAGTCGATTTCGGTGTCGATGCTGGAATAGTTTTCACTTTCCACGGCATCCAGGGTGCGTTCCCAGAGATCCAGGATTCGGGGCACCAAATCATGGTGTGCTCCGTGCGAGCGGACAAAAGCGCTCACTTTTTCCAAATAGTGTCGCTGAATCTGGATCGCTGTCATGGTGCGGCCATCGGCCATCTTCAGCGGATGCTTGCCCGTGATGTCATGGGAAATCTCGCGAATGCTGCGGATGGGGTTCTCCAGGCGCATGTCGCTCATGATGGAGCCCGCCTCAACCATGCGCAGAATCAAGTCGACACTGCCTACCTTGAGCATGGTGGTGGTTTCAGACATGTTGGAATCCCCCACAATCACATGCAGGCGGCGGTACAGTTCGGCATCGGCATGGGGTTCATCACGGGTGTTGATGATGGGCCTGGAGCGGGTGGTGGCTGAGGAGACGCCTTCCCAAATATGGTCGGCGCGCTGGGAAAACGCATACTGCCCGCCCTGCTGGGCCGGCAGCACCTTCCCGGCCCCGGAAATGAGCTGCCGGGTGACCAGAAACGGGATGAGGATATCCGCCAAACGGTTGAATTCGCCCTTGCGGGTGATCAGATAGTTCTCGTGGCTGCCGTAGGAGTTTCCGGCGGAATCCACATTGTTCTTAAAGAGGAAGATCTGCCCGTTGTAACCCTCCAGTTCCAACCGTGCCTGGGCTTCGTGGACAAGATCGTTCAGGATGGCTTCCCCGGCACGGTCGTGGGCTATAAGCTGGGCGATCCCGTCGCACTCTGCCGTGGCGTACTCGGGGTGTGAGCCCACATCCAAGTACAGCCGTGAGCCGTTGGGCAGGAACACGTTGGAGGAGCGTCCCCAGCTGACCACCTTGCGAAAAAGGTACCTGGCAACTTCTTCCGGCGACAAAGGCCGTGAGCCTGGGGCTGAATAGGCCACACCAAACTCGGTTTCAATGCCAAAAATTCGCCTGTCCACCAGCTAATTCCCCTCTAGTCTGTTCTCAGTTGTGCTGCAACATCTGCAGCGGATAAACGCCGAAAGGCCCTGTGCGAGCCACCCACAGCCGCCGCATTGCGATCCAGGACCGCAACCTCCAAGGTAGGAGCCCCCAGCCGGACCGCAGGGCCGGCACCTGCTGTGGCGGCACCCGTCGTGGCGGCCTCGAGCCGGGGAGCCTCCAAGGCATTGACAGCCCAGCGCAGCGCTTGGCCAAGTTCGGCCCCGGCACTCCACACTTTTGCCAAGGTGGCCTGCACCAGCTCGGCCTTGCCGCCCATGGCCAAGTAGCCTGACTCATCTGAAATGGACCCGTCAAAGTTCAAACGGAAGATGTGGTCTTCACCCTCCCGATCCCCCACTTCGGCAACAGCCAGTTCCACCTCAAAAGGCTTTTGCTCGGCGGTGAAAACAGTGCCAAGGCTTTGCGCATAAACACTGGCCAGGCCCCGGGCCGTAACATCCACCCGGTTGTAGGAGTATCCGCGAACATCGGCATAGCGCACACCGGCCTGGCGCAGGCTTTCAAATTCGTTGTACTTCCCTACTGCGGCAAAGGCAATGCGGTCATAGATTTCACCAATCTTATGCAGGGTCGGTGAGGGGTTCTCTGCCACCAGGGCCATGCCGTCACGAAAACTCAGGACCACGACGGATTTGCCCCGGGCAATTCCCTTGCGGGCAAAATCTGCCCTGTCCTTCATGACTTGTTCGGGAGAAACATAGAATTGCTGCGCCATTTTATGCCTCCCTGCGTTCGGCCATTCGCCGAGCGGTAATGGTTTCCACCACGGCAGCTAATGTTTCGGGGCTGACCCGGGTGGCGCCTTGCTGCGTGACAACATAGACCACAGGCCACAATTGCCGCACCAGGTCCGGCCCTCCTGTGGCGGAGTCGTCGTCGGAGGCGTCAACCAATGCCTCAACAGCCACGGCTACGGCCTCCTCGGGACCCATCTCCGGGCGCCACAGTTTTTTCAGCGCACCCCGGGCAAAAACGGCGCCGGAACCAACACTGTGGTGTTCCAATTCTTCATAGCGGCCCCCCGTTACATCATAAGAAAACAGGCGGCCGGCGGGCTCCTCTGGCTCGACGCCGGCGAACAATGGAACCACCGAAAGGCCTTGCAGGGCCATGGGCAGATTGGCGCGGATCATGGCGCCGAGCCGGTTTGCCTTGCCCTCAAGACTCAGCAGGGTGCCTTCGATTTTCTCGTAGTGCTCAAGTTCCACCTGGAACAATCGCACAATGTCGATGGCGATGCCTGCCGTGCCGGCAATGCCGAGCACGGAGTACTTGTCAGCCGGAAAGACTTTTTCAATGTGCCTGTTGGCAATCATGGACCCCATGGTGGCGCGCCGGTCCCCCGCCATGACAACACCGCCCGTGCAGGTCAGCGCCACAATGGTGGTGCCGTGCGGGGTGGCCGGCATGCTGCCCGGCGGCAAGACCTGGCCAAAGGGCAACAGCCCGGGATGGCTGCGGCTCACATAGTCAAAGAACGACGACGAAGAGCCGGCAGCTTCCAGCGCCGGAAACTCACTTCTGCGCTGAGAGTCCATGAGGTGCTACTGTCCACCCTTTTGCACAAACCCGCGGACAAACTCTTCCGCGTTTGATTCCAGCACGCCGTCGATCTCATCCAGGAGATCATCCACCCCTGAGGTGGCCGCCTGGGCAGCGCCAGAATCTGGTGCCGGAGTGGGCAGGGGCGCCTCATCGACGTGTTCTTCCTCGGTGCGGGAGGAAACGTTTTTTTGTTCCTGCGAAGCCATGGTTAGTCCCTCATATCCGGATCCCTGATACCCGTAGCTGGTATCTGACTCCATCCTGCCACGGACCTGCCCAGTTTGCGTGCCACCGTGGTGTTTGTGTTTGGGCCGCCAGCTAGTGTGGGCCGGAGAGCAACTGGGCCAGGAAATCGGCAAGCCCAGTGTTGGCATCAAACAACCCGGCGGTCAGCGCATGTGTGCCGCGTAGGGGTTCCTTGGTGGACACCCGTTGGAGCCGGCGAAGTTGCGGAAGTTCAAAGATGACTGAATCCCAGCTGGCCCCCACCACGTGGGCACCAAACTCCTGGATGCACCGGCCCCGGAAATATGCCCGGGTGTCAGTGGGTGGCGCCAGCACTGCTGCGGCGATGGACTCATCCGTGACAAGACGCTGCATGCGGCCATGCTGCAGGAGCTTGTAATAGAGACCCTTTTCCGGGCGGACATCTGACCATTGCAGATCAATCAGGCCCAGTCGGGGATCATTCCACGCCATCTTGTCCCGGGCACGGTACTGCTGGAGCAGATTGAGTTTGGCCACCCACTCCAGTTGGCTGGCCAGGCTCATGGGGTCGTTGCCCAGAGCTGTGAGCACTTCCTCCCACTTGGCCAAGAGTGCGGCTGTGTGGCTGTCGCCTGTTGTGGGATCGGTGGAGCCGTTGGCAGCGGCGTGGGCCGTGGCTGCGTTAAGGTAGAGCCACTGCACGTCCAACGCACTAACCCTGGTGCCGTTGCGTAGCAGGTGGGTTTGCTGCAACTGCCAGTCGTGGCTGATCTCCCGCAGCGTGGACACGGGGTCGGCGAACTCCAGTTCCGGGGCGTTGCCGTGCTCAATCATGTCCAGTACCAGCGCCGTGGTGCCGAATTTGAGGTAGTTGGAGACTTGACTCAGGTTGGCGTCGCCAATGATCACATGCAGGCGGCGGTACTTCTCAGCCACGGCATGGGGTTCATCCCTGGTGTTGATGATGGGGCGGCGGATGGTGGTTTCCAGCCCCACCTCGGCTTCGAAGAAGTCTGCTCGCTGGCTGATCTGAAACCCCATGCCGGAGCCGTCCTGGCCCAGTCCCACCCGGCCCGCCCCACACATGATGGCCCGGGTTACAAAGAACGGCGTCAGCCCGGAAACAATGTTTTTGAAGGGCACGTGCCGCGGCATCAAGTAGTTCTCGTGGCTGCCGTAAGAAACAGATTTGTTGTCGGTGTTGTTTTTGTACAGGTTGATTTCCGGCAGGCCCGGGGTTGCGGCGATCCTGCGCACGGCGGCCAACGCCACCAAATCACCTGCCGCATCCCAGCGCACGGCGTCGAGGGGGTTGGTGACCTCCGGTGAGGAGTATTCAGGGTGTGCGTGGTCAACATACAGCCGTGCACCATTGCCCAACACCATATTCATCATGAGGGGAATGCTGGGGTCGCCGGTTTCGCCGCCCTCAAGGGCAATCTGCGCGGCAGTGAGTTCGGATTCATTGTCCGTGAGCTGGCTGGGATGGGCCACATTTCGTGGCATGGACCAGCCGCGGGCGTCAGCGAGCGGATCCTCGTCAGTGTAGTCCCAGCGGGTCTCCCCACCGGCTGCCGCCCGCTGCTTGGTCTCCTGCGAATAGGCATGGACCACCTGGGTGGACAGCCAGGTGGCGTTGAACGAGCTGCCACCGGGGGCATGGATGCCATATTCGGTTTCCGCCCCCATGACCCGCACAACACTCACAAGTACTGCCCGGTGTTGCTCAGCGTTTCCAGCGGCTCCAGCGTCTTGCCGGGGACCTGGCCTTCCTTGCTTTGCACGATGGTGCGGATGTACGTGATCCGCTCACCCTTCTTGCCCGAAATCCGGGCCCAGTCGTCGGGGTTGGTGGTGTTGGGCATGTCCTCGTGTTCACGGAACTCATCCACCACGGCACGGAGCATGTGCTCAATCCGGATACCCTTTTCAGCGTGCGTCAGCAGGTCCTTGATGGCGTACTTCTTGGCCCTGTCAACAACATTCTGGATGACAGCACCGGAATTGAAATCCTTGAAGTACAGCATTTCGGTGTCGCCATTGGCGTACGTGACTTCCAGGTACTCATTGGACTTGTCCGTGGCGTACATGGCCTCAACCGTGCGCTGGATCATGGCGTCAACCGTCTCCTGCAAGCTGCCGTTGTTGGCGGCCACATCATCGGCGTGGAAGGGAAGAGCCGTGGTGACGTACTTGGCAAAAATATCGGCGGCAGCCTCAACATCCGGGCGCTGAATCTTGACTTTCACATCCAGGCGGCCCGGGCGCAGGATGGCCGGGTCAATCATGTCCTCGCGGTTGGAGGCGCCAATGACAATCACGTTGTCGAGGCGTTCGACGCCGTCAATCTCACTCAGGAGCTGGGGCACGATGGTGGTTTCCACATCGGAGGACACACCCGTTCCACGGGTGCGGAACAAGGAGTCCATCTCGTCAAAGAAGACCACCACGGCACTGCCGTCCGAGGCTTTTTCGCGGGCGCGGCTGAAGATGAGCCGGATCTGGCGTTCCGTCTCACCCACATACTTGTCCAACAGTTCCGGGCCCTTGATGTTCAGGAAGTAGCTCTTTTGATCCTTCACGCCGGAGCGTTCGGCAGCCCGTTTGGCCAAGGAGTTGGCAACAGCCTTGGCAATGAGAGTTTTTCCGCAGCCCGGCGGGCCGTAAAGCAAAATGCCCTTCGGCGGTTTGAGGCCGTGTTCGCGGTACAGGTCCGGGTGCAGGAAGGGCAGCTCCACAGCGTCGCGGATCTGCTCGATCTGGGATGCCAGGCCGCCAATGTCGGAGTAGGAAATGTCCGGAACTTCCTCCAGAATCAGGTTTTCCACCTCGGAGCGCGGAATCTTTTCCAGGGCATAGCCCGTGCGCCCGTCCACCGTGAGGGCATCCCCCACCTTCACTGAACCGCCCTGCAGTACGCCGGCCAGACGAACCACCCGCTCCTCATCGGCACGGCCAATGACCAGCACCCGGGTAGTGCCCAGCAGCTCCTTGACGGTGACAAGTTCGCCCACACGCTCATAGCCCAGCCCGGCGATGACAGTGAAGGCTTCGTTGAGCAGCACCTCCTGGCCAACGTTGAGATCACTCATGCGCAGCAACGGGCTCAGCCCCACGCGCATCTTCCGCCCGGAGGCAAAAATGTCCAGGCTCTCCTGGCTCACAGCAGTGCTGACTCCCCCGCCAGCGCTGTGGCGGTTGAGCGCAACGATGGTGCCGAAGCTGTAGGGGGGTTCGCCGTCGTGCTCCAAAGCAGAACGGAGCTTGAGGATCTCCGACTTAGCCGTTTCCAGCATGGCCACCAGCTTGGAATTGTTGGTGGTTGCCGATGCCAGCTGGCGGTCAAGGTTGCGCGCCTTGTCCCGGAGCACGTTGAGCTGGCGCTCCAACACTGCCTGCTGGCCGGGACCTGTGAGATAGCTGGCCTCGGCCGAACCCGGCGACGGGGCGCCTGTGGCAGGGATGTCGGGCGTGGGGTGCTGTGATTCGCTCATGACAATTGATCCTTCCGGAGCCGGGTCGGGCTGCTACTGCTGAGTGTAGTGCTACGCGTCAGTGACAGTCTCTTCGTCAGCAACTTTGCTCTTGGTGCGGCGGGTCTGCACGGTGGAGGACGCATCCCTGGCTGCCCGGCGCAGCTTCTTGTCGGAGACGGCACGCTCGCCCACGGCTGCAGGGGTCCAGGCGTCCAGGTCTTCCTGGGCAAAGTCCGTCTTCGAGGCGCGGCGCTTGAGCGTCATGCCGGTGACACCGTCGGCAAGGCGGCGGGTGACCATCAAGAAACCGGTGTGGGCCACCATACGGTGGTCGGGGCGCACAGCCAAACCCTCCAGGTGCCAGCCGCGGACCATGGACTCCCAGGCGTCAGGTTCAGTGAAGCGCCCGTCGGCGCGGATAGCTTCGGCCGTGCGGGACAGCTGGGTCACGGTGGCCACATAGTTGATCCACACCCCGCCCGGGGCCAGCACCGTAGCCACGGCATCAAGGCATTCCCAGGGTGCCAGCATGTCAAGGACAACGCGGTCAACGCTGCCGGGGGCTTCCTGCTCCACTACTTGGTCCTGGAAGTCACCGAGGGAGATCTTCCAGGCCGGGTGCGGTCCGCCAAAGATTGTTTCCACGTTGCCACGGGCAATGTCGGCGAATTCTTCACGGCGTTCGAAGGAGTGCAGGTAGCCGTTGTCGCCCACTGCCCGGAGCAGGGAGATGGACAGTGCGCCGGAGCCAACGCCAGCCTCCACCACGCGGGCACCGGGGAAAATGTCACCCATGGTGATGATCTGGCCGGCGTCCTTGGGGTACACCACGGCTGCGCCGCGGGGCATCGAGAGCACAAAGTCGGAGAGCAGCGGGCGCAGCGCCTGGTACTGCTGGCCCACGTTGCTTTCCACCATGGAGCCCTCCGGGGCACCAATCAGCAGATCGTGATTAAGGAAGCCCTTGTGCGTGTGGTACGCCGTGCCGGGGGTCAAGGTGATGGTGTTCATGCGTCCACGCTCGTCCGTCAGCTGCACACGCTCACCGGCGCGGAAAGGTCCGCGACGGGCAGCTGCGCCATGGGGCTGCAGGGAGGTCTCTTGGCTGGAATCGCTGTGAGTCATGGGGTAGTTCCTAACGTGTTGGTGCTGAAGCGTTCGTGGGGTTGGCCCGTGGAGGCGGGGCCGCATGCTGTTGTGGACGTGGGTCCTAGGGTCCGGACTTGCCGGTGATGGCCGAAACAACTTTCGCCTGGCTCAGCAACCCTGTCACCCTGCCATCGAGGTTGATCACCGCATATTCGGTGTCCGGGAGCTGGGCCAGGTAGGCCACCAGTTCCTCCCCCTTGGCAACATCAGGCACGTAGGCGCCCAATGAGAGGGTCCTGGCCACGGCCGTGGCGGGGGTTGTTGCCGCAACCTCGGGTGGCACATGGGCCAGCGCAAACTCATCAACCACGGCACAGGGGCGGCCATCGGGGCCGTACAAAACGATGGGTTCCTGGGGGTATTGTCCACGAAGTGTCCACAGCTGGGCCACGGTGCAGGCGTTTGATGCACTGATGGCCGGCGTAGCCAAGGTGCCCGCACTAATGTCCGGCAAACGCAGGCGGATGCCGGCGCCCTTGATGGAGGCCGAGGCGCCCATCCAGAGAAAACCGGCCATCAGGATCACGATGAACGCGGTGGTCAGC
Source organism: Arthrobacter glacialis (assembly GCF_002909415.1). NCBI lineage: Bacteria > Bacillati > Actinomycetota > Actinomycetes > Micrococcales > Micrococcaceae > Arthrobacter > Arthrobacter glacialis. The sequence goes on from NZ_PPXB01000007.1 coordinate 63,253, forward strand.
TCGGGTTGCCCACCCAGCAGGTAGGGAATTCCCAGGACCGCAACGGCCAGCACCACCGCAATGATGCGCCCGGCCCAGCCAGCAGCAACAGTGCCCTTCTCCTGGCTGCCGGTTAACTTCCACACAATGGACTCCACCAGGCGTCCACCGTCCAGCGGCAAACCGGGCAAGACGTTGAAGGCGCCAATGAGCAGATTGGCAACAACAAAAATGTTGGCCAGCAGCAGGGCAACGGCAGTTCCCAGGGAGGTGCGTTCCGGGAGCGCCAGCACCACCAGCTGGCCCAAGCCGGCTAGGACAAAGTTCGCCACGGGGCCGGCAAAGGCCACCACCAAGGCCCTGCCGGGAGTTGCCTTGCCGAAATCAAATTCCGTGTGGCCGCCCCATAGGTTCAGGACAATCTTGTGCGTTGGCCAGCCATACATTTTGGCTGCAACGGCGTGGGCCAGTTCATGGATCAGCACCGAGAACAGCAGAAGCAGGGCGTAGGCAAAGGCGACCAGGTAGGCGCTTGCGCCCAGGCCCGGCAAGTTGGTTTGGAGCTGCGGGCCGAAAATCAGCACCGTCACACCGGCAATGAAAAACCATGAGTTCGCCAAGATGATGGGGGTGCCGCGTACCGAGCCAATAACAAAACCCTCACGGCGCGCCTTGGCACCGTTGGCAGGACTACTCACAAAGCAGCCCCGGAGGAGGCGAACGTGGAAGCGAGAACAGCATTGACGTCGTCGTACGTTTTCCCTGAGAGCGTCTCCCACGTGGTCCGGCGAGCATCATCAGCCAGCGGCACGGCGTTGGGAATGGCAATCGTGGCAACACCTGAGGCCAAGGCTGAGGCAACCCCGGGAACCGAGTCTTCCAAGGCCGCGCAATGAGCCGCCGTGATGGTGGGATCTGTCTTGCGGAGTATGTCGATGGCCGTCAAGTACGGTTCGGGATGCGGCTTGCCGTTGTTGACGTCATCGCCTGTCACCAGGAATTCAAAGTACTCGTGGTCCAGCGCCTGGGCCACTTCCGCGGCCAGGTTGCGCTCGCTCATGGTCACCAGCGCGCAACGCACGCCACTGTTGTGCAGATCCGCCAGCAGTTCCCTGGCTCCCGGACGCCACGGCAATTCACGGCGCACCTTGGCAATGACCGCATTGGATAGGTGATCAATGATCTCCCGGCTGGTGAGATTGACACCGGCTTCCTGGAGAATCCTAGCTGAGGCGTCCAAGGCACTGCCCACCAAAAGGTGCGCCTTCTCCTCATCCCATTGCCCGCCATGAGCAGTCACCAACTCAATTTCGGCAGCAATCCAATAGGGTTCTGTGTCCACTAACGTCCCGTCCATGTCCCAGAGGACAGCTTTGAGCGTGGGAGAGGTCGGAGTCGCAAGGGGCGCGGCGGCGGCACTGGGTGAAAGCATGCCACTAGTCTACGGGGCGTGAACGGCTGCACGGTTTTCAAAGCGGGTTCCGCGTGGTGAGTATTGCCATCGGCTGCCAGAGCCTTAGGCTGGAGCCGTGAGCAGATTCAATGATGCGGAATCAGGCGAACCCGGGCTGATGCTAACTCCCGCAGCGGGTGAGGACCGGGTCACTGTCATGCTGGCGGCCTTTGAGGGCTGGAACGACGCCGGTGAAGCAGCCAGTGATGTGCTGAAGTACCTGCACAAATTCTGGGACGCCAAGAGAGTTGCCGTCATTGAACCGGATGAGTACTACGACTTTCAGTTCACCCGCCCCGAGGTGCGGCTCAATTCCGCCGGCCGGCGCAAGATCAAGTGGCCGGTGACAAAAATTGCCAAGGCCAGTATTCCCGGGACCGAGGTGGACGTCATTTTGGTCCACGGCATAGAGCCGTCCTACCGCTGGCGCGCCTACACGGCAGAGCTGCTGGCCAAGGCGGCAGAGCTACGCGTCAACTATGTGGTTCTGGTGGGTGCCTTGCTGGCCGACGTTCCACATTCGCGCCCCATTCCCGTCTCGGCTTCGTGCGACGACGCCGAGCTCGCCAAACGCTTGAACCTGGAACCATCCGCCTATGAGGGCCCCATCGGGATCGTGGGTGTCTTAAATGAGGTGTCGTTGCTGGCCGGACTGCCCACGGTTTCCGTGTGGGCCGCCGTGCCGCACTACGTGGCCCAGGCACCCTCCCCCAAGGCCGAGTTGGCACTGTTGAACAAAATTGAGGATTTCCTGCAGGTGACCCTTCCCATGGCCGAACTGTCCGACGACGCCCAGGCGTGGGAGCGCGGCGTCAACGACCTCGCGGCCCAGGATCCTGAAATCGGTGCTTACGTGAAGCAATTGGAGGAAGCAAAGGACACGGCCGAGCTGCCTGAGGCAACCGGCGATTCCATTGCCAAGGAGTTTGAACGCTATTTGCGTAGGCGCGGAACGGATCAGCCCTAGGGCAGGCCCGTTCCGCGCGAAGCGTTTTAGAGCTCGATACCCAACAGTGCCTCAATGGCGTCCGAGACCAGCGCGGCATCTCGCACGCAGATTCCGCTGGCCGCAGGAGTGCCAGCGTTGGCTTGGGCAGCCCACGCGTCAATGCCTGCCAGGGCACGTGGAGCGTCAAGGTCCTGTGAAATTGCCGCCCGCATTTCGGCCAGCAGTGGCATGGCTGTTCCTTCCGGGGCCACGGCCACCGCTGCACGCCAGCGCGCCAGGCGATCCTGTGCCGAAACAAGCAGCTCCTGCGTCCAGAACCAATCGCTGCGGTAGTGGTGGGCCAAGATGGCCAGCCGGATGGCCGCGGGGTCAACTCCCTCGGCACGCAAAACAGAGACAAACACCAGGTTGCCCCGTGATTTGCTCATCTTCTCGCCGTCAAGACCCACCATGCCTGTATGGGCGTAGTGCTGGGCCATGGGAGTGTTGCCCAGCGCATAGGCGTGGCCCGCACCCATTTCATGGTGCGGGAAGATCAGGTCACTTCCGCCGCCTTGAACAGTAAACGGCTTGGGCAGGAAACGCTGGGCGATGACTGTGCATTCGATGTGCCAGCCAGGACGCCCATCGCCGAGCGTGTCACCGTCCCAAGACGGCTCACCGTCGCGGGCGGCACGCCACAGCAGGGCGTCCAGGGGGTGCCGTTTCCCGGGCCGTTCGGGGTCGCCGCCACGTTCGGCAAAGAACGGGAGCATTTCCTCCTGGCTCAGGCCGGAGATCTGACCCAACCACCAAGGGGCGTCCAGGCCGCCAGTCTTGGCCGCCGCCGAGGCGGCCTCCACTGAGAAGTAAATATCGCCGTCGGGCTCTCCGCCGGTCCCAGCAACAGGGTAGGCGAGGCCGGCTTCAATCAATTTCGTCACTTCCGGAACAATCCACTCGATGGCCTCGACGGCGCCGATGTAGTGTTCGGGCGCCAGAACGTTCAACGCCTCCATGTCGGCCTGGAAGAGGGCGGTCTGGGAGATGGCAAGTTCGTGCCAGTCCTGACCGTCGCGGGTGGCTCGTTCCAGCAGAGGGTCATCGATGTCTGTGACATTTTGCACGTAAGTAACTGTGCTGTCGGCATCGCGCCAGGCCCGGTTGAGCAGGTCGAAGGCAACGTAGGTTGCCGCGTGGCCCATGTGGGTGGCGTCGTAGGGCGTAATGCCGCAGACATAGAGGCTGGCCTGATCCGAGTCAGGCAGTGCGACTACTCGTTGTTGGCTGGTTTCATGCAGATGAATGCTGGGCATAACGCCTGGCAGCTGCGGGAGGGCGAGGGACTTCCAAGTTTTCACAGAGCTAAGCCTATCCTCCGGGGGACCCGAAAAATCGCGAAGCGGTTTTAGGTCGCCGTCAGTCAGGGGTGATGACGTTGAAACCAAGCAGAATGTAGAGCAACAGGCCCAGGCCAATCCTGTACCAGACAAAGGGGCGGAAGCTCTTGGTGGAGATGAACTTCAGGAACCACCCAATGATGAGATATCCCACTCCGAACGCAATGACCGTGGCAAGAATGGTTTCGCCGATGCCGAAGGGGCCCTCGGCATTCTCATGGCCCGAGACGATCTTGTATAGCTCGTAAAATCCGCTGCCAAAGACGGCCGGGATCGCCAGCAGGAACGAGTACCTGGCAGCAGACTCACGGGTGTACCCCATGAGCAGGCCGGCGGTAATGGTTCCGCCCGAGCGTGACACGCCGGGGATGAGCGCCAGTGCCTGTGCAAAGCCGTAAATGATGCCGTGCTTGACGGAGAGGTCCTTCAGCTCCCTCTTCTGGCTGGCCACCGAATCGGCCACGGCCAAAATGAGTCCAAAGACGATCAGCGTGGTGGCCACCAGCCACAGATTCCGCAGCGTCGATTCAATGTGGTGTGCGAACACGACACCCAGCAAGGCAATCGGCAGGCTGCCGACGATGATGAGCCAGCCCATGCGGACGTCCGGGTCGGTGCGCGGCACCCGGCCCCGCAGGGAACCAAACCAGGCCTTGATGATGCGCACAATGTCGCGCCAGAAGAAGACAACAACGGCAGTCTCGGTCCCCAATTGACTCACTGCGGTAAATGCTGCCCCCGGATCGGCGCCCGACGGGAGGAATTTGCCCACGACAAATAGATGGGCGCTTGAGGAAATCGGAAGGAATTCAGTCAAGCCTTGTATGAGGCCCAGGAAGGCCGCTTCGAACCAGTTCACGGGATTCAGCCTAAAGCATGAGCGAGTTCACAATGATCCCCACCGCGGCGGACGCAAAAAAGGGGACACAGATCACCGTAAGCTTGCAGGCATGGAACAACGATTCATGGGGACCAGCGGATTGCGCGTCTCAGCGTTAACACTGGGGACAATGTCCTGGGGTAAAGAAACAGACGCAGAAGCTGCACGCACACAATTACGTGACTTTGTGGATGCTGGCGGAACTTCGCTGGACACTGCCGTCAGTTATGTGGAAGGCCGCAGCGAGGCCATTCTTGGCGAACTGATAGGTGACGTTGTCCCCCGCAGTGACGTTGTCCTCATCTCCAAAGCAGGCATCAGCCACCGCAACGGAAAAAGCATGGTGGACACTTCCCGCAGAGCCATGTTGGCTGGTTTGGATGCATCCTTGGCGCGGCTGGGAACGGATCATCTGGATCTATGGTTGGCGCATATTTGGGATGACAACGTGCCGCTGGAGGAAACCTTGGAGGCGCTTGAGTACGCCGTCAGCAGCGGCAGGGTTCGCTATGCCGGAGTCTCCAACTACAACGGCTGGCAGTTGGCCCGCGCAGCAACGCTCAGCGATACAGCACTTGTGGCCAACCAGGTGGAGTATTCCCTGTTGGCCCGCACTGTGGAGAAGGAGGTGGTCCCCGCCGCGGAACATGTGGGTACAGGTCTGCTCTGTTGGGCTCCCCTGGGCCGCGGTGTCTTGAGCGGAAAATATCGGGGGCAGATTCCCAGCGATTCCCGGGGCGCCAGCGCCACGATGGGCAGTTACGTGGAAAAGTATTTGGAAGGCCGCCCGGCTAGCATTACCGAGGCTCTGCTGACTGCCGCCAAGGGCCTGGGCCGGCCGCCGCTTGATGTGGCATTGAGCTGGCTTCTGGACCACCACGGCGTCTCCGCGGCAGTCATTGGTCCGCGCAGTCCCGAACAGCTCAATGAAATTCTCAAATCGTCCTTGGCACCGCTGCCCGAGCCAATCCTCAGCGTGTTGAACGAGGTCTCCGCGCTGTAACAGCCAGGAACTTCAGCCAAAACGGCACTTAAATTGTGAAAGCCCTCAAAAGAGGGCTTTCACAATTTAAGAATCAAGAACAATCAGCCTCAAAGGGGCCGAAGGAAAACTATTCGGCGGCCGGTTTGGGCTCTTCGTCAGAATCATCGGAGTCTTCAGAGTCCTCATCGAACTCTTCACCATCTTCACCGTAAATTACCAGGGGTGTCACTTCGTCAAAGGCATCGAAAAGTGCCTCTTCATAGGCTTCAAAAGCGTCAATGATGCCTAGGAAGGTGGCCTCAACAATGGGGTCTTCTTCCCCACGGCGGGCTGACGCGGCCACCAGATGTTCTTCCAATGCTGTGGTCAATGCACTCAGTGCTTCGCGGGGATCAATGCTCATGCGATTGACGGTACCAGTGAGTTCCCCAACATGAAAGTCCTTTTCGTCTTCCACGGTAGGTCGCTGCCGGGTCAAGGGGTAGGTTTTGTAGATGACGGGCAGTTCGCAGGCCTTGACGAGAAAGGACAGTCCATGAGGGAAACGCTGAAACCAGCACTGACAGGGCGTGGGACACCGCTGCGCCAGTACGAATATCTACTCATCACTGTGTCGCCCGGCGAGTCTGTTCCCATCGCCTATCAACGCGTGCGTGAACATGCTGAATACGGCAAATGGGAGCTTGAACGCAGCACCCTCTACTTGGGCGGAGAGCGAAAATACCTCATGCGCCGCAAGGTGCTGCGCGTGGAACGGACCTTGACCGTCTACTAGGTGCCAGGGCAGTCTCTCCGTCCAGACTGTCAACAGCTGCGTCGATTCTTCATACGATTGGACAAGGGGTGACTCAATTTATTGACTCCTCCCAATGATGCGCCCATGATCAAGCTGATGGGCGAACAATCGCAAAGACGACTCTCACGCTGGGGCAGAGTACGTGGCCTGCAAGTCCACTTAACGGTGGCGTCGTCGGGGTTGGGGGAAGAATGAGCTGTGAGTCACCCCATGTATGGGAGCTCAACCTTATGGGTTTCTGGCTCCTTAAACTCGACGGCCATCCCGTCATCGTTGGCCACCGTCAACAACGCCTCATCGCTGCACTGGCTATCCTTGGGGGCCGGTCAAGATGCTCCATGGCGGGCCTGCTCTGGCCAGAGAGTTCCCAGGCACAGTCCGCAGGGAACCTGCGTGCGAGCCTGTTTCAGATCACACACAAACTCCCTGGGCTTGTTCATCCTTCGCGTGAAATCCTGATGTTGGAACCGCAAGTCGCCATTGACTTTCACAAAGTTCAATCACTTATTGCCGGCATCCAGGAAACCGGCAATACTGTGGCGGCGGATTCGGCCTATGCGCTCTATCATGCAGACCTCCTGCCCGGCTGGTACGACGATTGGGTTGTGTTCGAACAGGAACGACTGCAGCAGTTGCGCCTCGACGGGCTGGAGGCGCTGGCGGCACATTGTCTGCAGGTGGGCGCCAACGGGCGGGCCCTGGAAGCTGCACTTGCTGCCACCTGGATTGAGCCGCTGCGCGAAAGCGCACAACTGATCCTGCTGCAATGCCACATTCAAAATGGCAACATTGCCTCCGCCTGGCTCGCGTTCCACGAATTTCGCGCACTGTTGGACCAGGAACTGGGGGTGGGGCCCTCCGCAAGTTTCAGCGACTTAATGGAATCTCTTGGCCCCAGACGGGCACTGGAAACCCGCGCGCAGCCCGTCCACGCAGCCCAGGGCCGCACCCCATGGCGATCAGGTAGTTGACGAGCGGGTTTTTGGACGTGGGGTTTTAGACGCCCCGGGCAGCGATATCCCAGCCTTCATTGGCACCCTCGAGAGTGCTGAGTTCTGGTCCGTCTGTTCGGTCTGCCAGCAGGTCGAATGCCTCCGCGGCCAGATAGCTGACGATGAGGGTCGTGTTTCCTTGGGACGTGGCACCGCTCGCCCAGCCACCAACAGCGCCATCCGCGTTCTGTTGATGGAGAAGGTAGCTCGCGGCGGCCAGAGCCGTTTCGGAGACATTGCTGGCATCCTGGGAGGCCACGGCCAGTTCCTGCGCAAGCACATCCAGCCGGTACTCATGCGCCGCGAGCAGCAGGATGGCATCTGAGAGTAGCGCTTGCGATGCGCCGTCCATCGGGTGCCGTTTCACGGTGTTGGACAGAAGCTGGCGCCGGGGGCGGCCAAGCCCATCGAAAAAATGTTGCAGCCGCTCCGTCGGCGAAGCAGGCATGGATGCGCCGCGGATTGGCACCAAATCCCCCACGTCGCCTGCGCGTCGGCAAAAAACGTAGGCGCGTTCCGCGGCGTCGCGAAGTTCCCGTGCCGTGGGGAGGGCCAGACCCGGGTGCAAAGGCTTCCTGCCGCTGTTCGCCCATCCATATGACTCGGCGGGCAGAGGCTCAAGCAGCAGGACTCCACAGAGCAACCCTGCCACAAATGTTGTGTGATAGGTGTGCTCGAACGCGTAGGCTCGGCGGGCAGTTCCTGCAAGCCCTGCGAACTCATCGGCGCGAAAACTGGGACAGGGCAGAAAACCCAGGTCATCCCACGTGTCCAGCAGGGATTCGATGCCGAGGGTGACTGCCAGAGTGGGTTCCAGATCGAGAATGGCGTGGCCCAGGAGACCTTCACCAGCGACGTCCAGATTTTCATCGGCCAGTTGCCACGCAATGATGGCCTGTAGCTGCTTCGAGAGAAAGCCACGGTCGATCTCCTCGACAGCCCTCAACCCAAAGTCGCCCAGGAACATCAACGCATGGGTGATGGCGTAGGCATCATCACCGGACATGAAAATAGGGTGAGTGGGGGACGCGATGGTGGCTCCTTGCACCTGTTGCTGCCAGTCCGGAACATAGGCAGGGTCCACAAGCTGGTTCAGCCAAGAAAATTCCATCCACCGATAAGGTAACCGCTCGACACCGGCGGCGTGTCCACTGTGCAAAGCGGAACGGAACACGGCGTCGAAATCTGTATCGACGCTGCCTGCATGGGTGAGGATTGCGTGACCAATGCCCACTGAGGCGCACATCTCCGGGTACCGCATGATCAAGAATTTGTTGCGCGGGCTCCGAACCTGCTGCCCGAGCACTGTTCCGAGCCGTTCAACGGCAGCCGCCAGTTCCGGTTCATTCCGGGCCACCCGCTGGCCCACAAGGACAAGCAATGCCGACTCAATAAGGATCTTGTCGGTGAACCGGACTCTGGAGCCTTCGCCAAAGTCGGGGAGATATTCCTCGTAGTCGCCCAGCCGCGGGATTTGCTGGCTGGCAAAAACGATGACCTCGCTTAGCCGGGTGAGCAGTTCCTCCCTGGACAACCCCCAACGATCGCCGCGGTGAGGAACGTTGGGTGCATGGCCATTTGAGTCCATGGCTATTCCCTCTTCCGTTCAGGTCAGGGCCCAAGCGGCACGGCGCAGGTGGGGAAGTTTGCAAGAACTTGCCCACCTGCATGTCAATCGTGCGGACCGGGGTTGCGGCGACTACTCGGACAGGGCTTCGCGGACTGAATCTGCTTGGCCCCTCACCTCTTCCAGCTGCGGTGCAACAATGCCTGTGACGAGAAAATACTCATTGCAGCACAGAATGTGCAGACTGAGCTCATCTCCCTTGTTGGAGACTACCCCGGCAACACTTTCCACCAATTGGCGAATGGAGACATCCATGTTGACGGTCTTCGACTCGTCAAGGGATTTAACGACTTGCTGAATATCTCCGTGGCTTAGTTTTTGTGACATGTGGATCACCCTCTTACGGTTCATTGCGATTTTTCGTTTGGCCCGACCAAACGAACATTCCACCCCATAAAAGGCTTGGCTGCCTATTGCTGAGGTGGTATCGATTCTCCGCCCGCAAGCGTTATCCGCTCGTTACTGCAGCTCACCAACGGAATCCGACCCACCGTCCACACCTCTAAGGTTCGATGGGCCCCAGCCAGGCATTGGCGATGGTGGAGTGGGCTGATTCGTCGTCCGAGGGTTGGAACATGCCAGCCAAAACATCCCTGTACAACCGGCCCAGTTCATTGCCGGCAAAGTAGCTTCCGCCACCACTCACACGGATGATCAGGTCCACTACTGTGCGTGCTGTTTCGGTGGCACGAACCTTCAGCCCCACCAATTTCGGGAACCACATGCCGCCATGGTCCACTAGCTGATCCACATCTCTGGCGACCGATTCCAGCTGGGGGTACAGCCCCTCCATGGCCATGGCAGCGTCGGCAATCCGCCAACGGATATCCGGATCCTGCGCGTAGCTCTTCCCGCCATTTTTCTTGGATGTGCGCTTGTGGACTGTGGCCACACCTATCTGCAAGGCCCGCTCCCCCAGCCCCGTGTAAACAGCCGCCAGGAGGGTCTCAAAACAAGCAAAGATGGCAAAAATCAGCGGGTCCGCGTTGGGACCTACCGGCAGTTTCCTAAAGACGCGCTCTGCCGGGGCGACTGCGCCGTCCAGGACAGTGGTGTTTGACTGGCTGGCGCGCATCCCTAGCGTGTTCCAGTCGTCCTTGATGGTGTACCCGGGAGTTTCACGGGTGATAAACCCATGCACAAGAACAGGCTCCTCCGCCGTGGAATCCTTGCCAAAAATCCCGAGTCTTGTCCAGGCCGGGGACAGGGACGTGAAGATCTTGGTGCCAGTAAAGGAATAGCCGCCGTCGCCCAGCGGCACTGCGACTGTGTTGGAGTCAAAAAGCACCTGGTCATTGCCGGCCTCGGAATTGCCAAAGGCAAACACCTCCCCCGCCACCGCCTCGGTCAGCACGTAGTGCAGGGAATCATCACCCCGCACTGCTAAAAGGTGGGCAACGCCTGTCCACACCAGATGCATGTTGATGGCCAATGCCGTTGCCGGGGCAGCAGTTGCCAACCTGCGTTGCGCGGCGGCGACCTTTTCCAGCCCAAAGCCGAGACCGCCGTCGTCCGTGGAAGCAAACATGGCCAAGTATCCTGCCGACTTCAACTCGGCCAGGTCCTCATGGAAGAACTCATTGCGTTCGTCATAGCCCCTGGCACGGTCTCGGAACCGTTCCAGCAGCTCATCGGGCAGGAGTTCTTTGAGCTCCACACTCATGGGCGCCCCTTAGTAGTTGCTCAGCAGGCGGTCCAGCACGCGGACACCAAACTTCAAGGAATCCACCGGCACGCGCTCATCCACACCGTGGAACATGCCCGTGAAATCCAGCTCCGGCGGTAATTGGAGCGGAGCGAATCCGTAGCCCGTGATACCCAGACGGCTCAGGGACTTGTTGTCAGTGCCTCCGGATAGCGTGTACGGCAACACCGTGGATCCGGGATCTTCAGAGTGCAGGGAATCGATCATGGCATCCACCAAATTACCGGCGAAGGGGGTTTCCAGGGACACATCATTGTGAATGGTGGAGATGTCAATGCCCTCGCCCGCCAATTCACGAACCAATTCCAGCACCTGCTCATGCTGGCCGGGCAACGTGCGAATGTCGATCATGGCCTCAGCCGTGCCCGGAATCACATTTGCCTTGTAGCCACTCTTGAGGAACGTGGGATTGGCCGTATTTTGCAAGGTGGCGCCCACAAAGCGGGACACCGTACCGAGCTGACTCAAGAGCGTTTCCGGGTTGGACTCATCAAATTCGACGCCGGTCAGTTCAGAGACGCCTTCCAGGAAGGCCCGCGTCGTGTCGGTGTATTCGATGGGCCACTGGTGATCGCCGATGCGGGTGACGGCTCGGGCCAGCCGCGTTACAGCGTTGTCGGTGTTGATGTGTGAGCCGTGGCCGGCGCGGCCATGGGCTGTGAGCCGCAGCCAGGCAAGGCCCTTCTCGGCGGTCTGCAGCAGGTAGGCGCGTTTTCCATTGATTTCGGTGGAGAAACCGCCCACTTCGGAGATGGCCTCCGTGGCTCCCTCAAAGAGCTCCGGCCTGTTGTCCACGCTCCAGCGCGCCCCGTACGCGCCGCCAGCTTCTTCATCAGCGAAGAAAGCAAAGATGATGTCCCGTTTGGGCTTGCGGCCCTCCCTGCCCATGGAACGCATCACCGAGAGGATCATGGCGTCCATGTCCTTCATGTCCACGGCGCCGCGGCCCCAAATGAGCCCGTCGCGTTCTTCACCGCCGAACGGGTCGACGCTCCAATCGTGGGCCTGTGCCGGGACGACGTCCAGGTGACCGTGCACCACCAGGGCCGGCAGGGAGGAATCACTGCCTTCCACCCGGGTCACCACGTTGGCACGGCCAGGTGAGGACTCGTACAGCTCAGGTGCAAATCCAACCTCAGCAATCAAAGCTGCCGTGTGTTCAGCAATGGCCCGCTCTCCGGGACCTTCATTGTCGGCAAAGTTGCTGGTGTCAAAGCGGATGAGATCGGCGCAGATGCCTGCAACTTCATCCTCGGGCCTGACGGTATTCACAGGGAAACTCCTTTGTGCGGTGGCGTACAACTCAGCCTACCGTTTGGGCCCATCGAGCCCCTGTCAGGACTAAAAAATGGACAGGAAATGCTCGATTGTTGTTTTACGCAAAAGTCATGCTATTGTTTTCATCGCTGCTGAGGGAGACAACGATTCAACCGAAAGGAAGAATTGCTCCCGACATCACCTGCGCGAGTGGCGGAATGGCAGACGCGCCAGCTTGAGGTGCTGGTCCTGGAAACGGGGTGAGGGTTCAAGTCCCTTCTCGCGCACGGACAGACTCCCTGAGAACTTAGGTTCTCAGGGAGTCTTTTGTTTTAGCTCAAGTGACTCTCTTAGACCTGAGAGTAGCCGAAAGAAACACCAGTTGGCGGGCCCGGCGGTGAAAAATGAGCTAGATTTCCAGCCGCACGGCCGATCCGGACACCTGAATGCCGCCCGTCTCCGGAATGGTGATCTGCAACTGCGAGGGGCTGCCCATGTGGTGGCCCTGCAGGACGGAAACGACCGCGGGCAGTTCCAATTCATCCACCTGCCGAAGGTATCCGCCCAGAGATGCGGCCGCCGATCCCGTTGCCGCATCCTCACGAACCCCTCCTGGCGGGAAGGGATTGCGTGATTCAAAAGAATTACCTGTGAGCCTGAACACAACGTTCACGGTTGCTCCCCAGCCCTGCTCAGCCATGAGTGCCGCAAGCAGGTCAAAATCGTAATCAAAGGACGCCAGGATTTCTGCCGAGGCCACCGGAACTATGGGGTGCCAGTTGCCAGCAAAGGACACCAGCACCGGCAGCGCCGGGTCAAGTTCATCGGCCCGCAGCCGCAACGCCGTCAAAAGCCGCCCGCGCACCTCTGCGGAAAGCTCCGCCACTTGTGTGTCAACACTGGTCAGCGTGGCCCGGGCAGCGCCGTCGTGGACAAAAGTGTCCAGTGGAATCTCCCCCACCGGCGTATGGAACATCAGCGGGCCGGTTCCGAAGGCCTGGGCGAGCGCCACGGCCGCCGCGATGGTTGCATGCCCGCAGAATTGCACTTCGGTTGAGGGGGCAAAATAGCGCACGTTGTAGCTGCCATCTTCCCGACGCGTGAGGAAGGCGCTCTCGGAGTAGCCAAGCCGTGTGGCAATCGCCTGCATCTGGCTGCTGTCCAGAGTACTGGCGTCAAGAACCACGCCCGCCCTGTTGCCGCCGGTGGGGTCAGTTGTAAATGCCGTGTAGTGAAGTATCTCCATGCCCCTACGTTACTGCTGCACCGGTATGGACTCCCGCGTCATTCGGTGTCCAAAGAGAAAAAAGTGGCCTGTTGCAGCGGATAGGCTGGTACTTTCATATGACGCGTATCAGAGGGTTAGCTTGATAAACCACAGCCGCTCCACCCGGATATTTGCACTTCTGGCAGGTGTGGCCGCCGCTGGATTGGCACTCACACCGTCCCTCGTCCCCCGCCCCGCACTTTTTCAGGGATTCCTGGTCGGCTTGACGTTTGGTCTGAGCTATCTGGGGGCAGCCTGGCTGTTCAGCACGGTTACCCGAGAACTGGTACGACGCCGGATCCTCACCCTCCCCCGCAAGCTCACCTTGCCGCCGTGGGCATGGCTGGTGATTGCGGCGTCGGTGGCTCTTTATATTGCTGTCCTTGGCGCCCTGGCGGTGCGGTGGCAAAACGATGTGCGCAGCCATGTTGAGATGCCGCCGGTGGACGGCCTGGACCTGGCGACGTTCTTTGCGGTTGCCCTGGTCATGGCGGCAGTGGTTTACGCAGCCCATCGGGGCCTGCGAAAAATGGCTTCCCTGGGGAGGTCATGGGCCTCACGTGCCACGCCGAAACCAGTCTTGGTCAAGGCCGGTGGTCTTCTGACGGGCGCGCTGACTGCCGTGCTGGTCTTGACGATCTTGGTCAGCGCCGCATTGTTTGGCACTGACAACGTCTATGCCGCCCGCAATGCCACCACTCCTGAGGGCATCAGCGAGCCGCCCTCGGAGTTCCGCTCGGCCGGGCCGGATTCGGCTGTGGAGTGGGAGAAGTTGGGCATGCAGGGCAGGGCGTTTGTTGGTGGCGGCCCCTCGGCCGCCACCATCGAAGAGCTCACCGGCCGGCCTGCCCGTCAGCCTGTCAGGGTCTACGTTGGTTCGGAACAGGCAGATTCCATGGCCGCCAGGGCCCAGCTTGCCGTCGCCGAACTCAAGCGGACAGGCGGCTTCAACCGTTCGGCGCTCATGATTGCCACCCCCACGGGATCGGGGTGGCTGGAGCGCCAAGCCGTGGATTCGCTGGAGTACCTGCACAGTGGCGACACGGCAGTTGTCTCCATGCAGTATTCGTACCAGCCCAGCTGGGTTTCCTTCCTCTTTCACCAAAACCTCCCGCGCGAATCCGCACAAGCCCTCTACCAGGCGGTACGGAGCGAATGGGAGTCCATGCCGGAGCAGGAGCGCCCCAAACTGCTGGTTTATGGCCTGAGTCTGGGGGCCTCGGGCATGCAGTCAGCCTTCACCGACGTGGATGATCTCATCAGCAGCGTGGACGGGGCAGTCTTCTCCGGCGCCCCCAACAACTCACAGCCTTGGGGCACCCTGCAAGAGGCGCGTGATGCCGGGTCGCCGCTCTGGCAGCCCACGTTCGACGGCGGCCGGCACGTCCGCTGGCTTTCCAACAATGGCGATTTTTCCCGGGTTGCTGGCCCATGGGAATCAGGCCGGATAGCGTACCTGCAACACGGCACGGATGCCGTCACCTGGCTGACACCACGGCTGATCTGGGAGAAGCCGGAATGGTTGGGCGGCAGTGCCGAGTCTGGCGGGCGGGCTCCGGATGTCAGCGACTCCATGCGATGGGTCCCACTGGTGACCTATCTTCAGGTGGCCTTTGACATGTTCCTGGGCGAATCTGTGCCCCACAGCCACGGCCACAACTTTGGTGACGTGGCCGTGGAATCGTGGAACAACGTCCTGCCCAGTGGCTTGGATCCGGCCTCAGTGGAGCGGATCCAGTCGGTCATCGAGAGCTACCCGTACCAGGAATCGATGACCAACTAGTCCCCACGCCCGAGAGTTCCCTGGCCAAGGAACGAGGCGAGGGAGGGCGTGGGAGGGTCAGTTGCCGGGCGGATTCGCAGCGCCAGGGGCACCTGTAAATTCTGCCGTGGCTTATGCGCAGCCTTGGCAACCAGTGTGGCGCATAGACCGCTTTCTGGGCGCGCGTGCTTTGGGTATGCGTCGTGCCAGGACCCAGTGCGGCGCAGCTTTGACACTGGCGCCACGCCCGGTACCAGCAGCGCGCATGCCCAAAGCGGACCCGGCTTATGCGCCACACCAACTCCCAAGCTGGCGCATAAGCTGCCAAAACCACACAGCCGGCCATTAGCAGACACTTGAAGAGCTAAGGGCAGCTCGGATACTGGGGTCGCCCCTCTCCAAACTGCCTAACTCACCCAATTTACGTATCAGTTGCAATGGCTGTTTAGGCGCAGCCTGCCCACACTGTGCCGCTGAAGTACTTCCTGGCGCTGCGCGCGTGCCACGCGGTGAACTCGGAACTCAGCCATGCGCCGTCGTCCGTCCTGTGATCCAAAACCTCAAGGGACACAGTTGCCGGCAGGAACACCGGCGAATCGAAGGAGATGTCCCAGCTAAAGGCGTGGGGCTTGGCCTGCGGCACAGTGGCCAAAACACGCGCTGCGGCGTACATGCCGTGGGCGATGGAGCGGCGCAAACCCAAGGCCTTGGCGGTAAGGACGCTCAGGTGAATCGGGTTGAAGTCACCAGAGACGGCCGCGTAGGCGCGGCCAGTGTCAACGCCCAACTGCCACTGCGCTGTGGGTGCTGGCGGGACGAAATCCACCCGCGGTTGAGCCGGCGAGGGCTTATCCAACCCGGGCAGGAACACGCCCTTAGCCAGGTATGTGGAAACACCGCGCCACAGCAATTCCGTACCCTCGGCATTGTGAATCTCGGCAACGATCTGCACCTGCGTGCCAATCCTGTGCCCACTCAGATCCCGCGCCCAGGCCCGCACAGACAGTTCATCGCTGAACAGCACCGGTACAAAGTGCTGCACCTGGTTGCGCAGATGAACCATGCCCAGCAGCGGCAGCGGGAAGTCCTCCTGAACCATCACGCTCATGGCCACAGGGAACACGAGGGCGTGCAGATAGCCTGAGGGCAGGATGTCGCGTGCCGGCTCGCCCATCAGGTGGGCGAACTCTGTCAATTTGGCCAAGTCGGCCCGCACACCGCGGACTTCCACGGCGCGGGCAGGCAGACTCGTCACCAACGCGGGGCGGGTGAGCCGGGCCCTTGCCGCCGTGGCTGCCGCATTGACGTACAGCTTGGAGAGCGAGGGCATCTCGGTCAATACTGTCTCGGCTGTCATTGCCCCACCAGGTTCTGTCCGCACACACGCAAAATGTTTGCGCTCACCCCCGCCGCGTTGGGGGATGCGAAGAACGCAATGGTCTCCGCCACGTCACTGGGCTTGCCGCCTTGCTGCAGGCTGTTCAGACGCCGGGCAACTTCGCGGGTGGCAAAGGGGATCTTGGCTGTCATATCCGTTTCGATAAACCCCGGCGCCACGGCGTTGACGGTGCCTCCGCGCGCCGCCAACAAGGGTGCTGTGGAACGGACCATGCCCATGACGCCCGCCTTGGAGGCCGCGTAGTTGCTTTGGCCGCGGTTGCCGGCGATGCCGCTGGTGGAAGCAACGCTGACAATGCGCGGGTTCTGGGTGAAGTGTTCGCTGGCCAAAAATGCCTTGTTCATGCGCAATTGCGAATCAATATTCACGGCGATCACCGAGTCCCACCGGGCGGCATCCATGTTGGCCAGCAATTTGTCGCGCGTGATTCCGGCGTTGTGGACAACAATGTCCAGGCGACCGTAGCGCTGGATGGCATGTTCTAGGATTCGCTCCCCGGCTTGTGGATGGGTGATATCCAGTTGCAGGGCGGTGCCGTGAATCTGATTGGCGACGGCGGCCAGGTGGTCCCCCGCTGCCGGCAGGTCCACAGCTATGACGGTGGCGCCGTCGCGGGCCAGGGTGCGGGCAATGGCTGCACCGATCCCGCGGGCAGCACCGGTCACGACCGCCACGCTTCCCTTCAGTGGCGCCTCCCAATCGGGTGCCTCTGTGGATCCCTCGGAGGAGGCCGTCAGAAACTGGCCGTCAACGAAGGCCGAGCGCCCGGAGAGGAAGAACCGCAATGCGGACATGACGCTGGGTGAATCCGCCGCAATACCGTTGGCCAGCACCACTCCATTGGCTGTGGCACCGGCCCGCAACTCCTTGGCCACGGACCGGATGATCCCGTCGACTCCGGCGCGTGCGGCAGCAATGCCCGGCTCATCGTCCGTGGTGGCCTGGCGGGAAATGCTGACAACGCGGGCGTTCCTGTTGAGATCCCGCAGTGCTGAGCCCACGGCCAGCATGGGTGCCGAGAGTCCTGTGGGGTGCTCCAGTTCATCCAGGACCACCACAATGGCGCCCAACTTTTCCTTGGGCGTTGCATGCCGGCGCACGTCTTGGTGCCAGCCGAGCAACACTGTTGCAACGGCGTCGGCCCCGGCGCCAGCACCCACCACAAGAATGGGACCTTCCACCAAGGGGGCCTGGGGGCTGTAGCGGCGCAAGATGGCTGGCTGGGGCAGGCCCAGGCGTTTGGCCAAGTCCTTGCCGAAGCCGCGGCTAACAAATTCGGTGTACTTGTCGGCTTGTTCGCGAACACCAAATGATTTGTGTTGAGAAGTCATTGGCCTACCTCGCTTCCAGGATGGCTACAACGCCTTGGCCGCCTGCAGCGCACACGGAAATCAAGCCGCGCGCTGGGCGCCCGTCCACCGGACCGCGTTCATGGAGCATCTTGGCCAAGCTGGCCACCAAGCGTCCGCCGGTGGCGGCGAAGGGGTGGCCTGCCGCCAGCGAGGAACCGTTGACATTCAGTTTGGCTCGGTCGATGGAGCCGAAGGCGCCGTCCAGACCCAGGCGGGTGGTACCAAACTCTTCATCTTCCCAAGCGGCCAGCGTGCTCAGCACCGTGCCGGCGAAGGCTTCATGAATTTCAAAGTAGTCAATGTCATCCAGCGTCAGGCCGTTGCGGGCCAGCAGACGCGGGACGGCGAAGGCCGGAGCCATCAGGAGCCCGTCCTTGCCGTGCACAAAGTCAACGGCAGCTGCTTCACCGTCAACCACTTCAGCCAGCACGGGCAGGTCCCGGGCGGCAGCCCAATCCTCCGACGCCAACAAGACGGTTGATGCGCCGTCGGTGAGCGGCGTGGAGTTTCCTGCCGTCATGGTGGCCGCATCCCCCAGCTCCTTGCCGAAGACGGGTTTTAGCTTGGCAAGCTTCTCAACGGAGGTGTCCGCGCGAAGGTTTGAATCACGGCTCAGGCCGCGGAACGGGGTCAACAGGTCATCGAAGAAGTGGTTGTCGTAGGCGGCGGCAAGGTTCTTGTGGCTGGCAAAGGCCAGCTCATCCTGCGCCTCACGGCTGATTTTCCACTGTGCAGTGGTGAGCGCCTGGTGTTCGCCCATGGAAAGTCCGGTGCGCGGCTCTCCCGTGGACGGGGCGTCGGGGGAAAGGTGCTTCGGACGGATGCGGCTGGCAATTTTGGCCTTGTCGCCCAGAGACTTGGCACGGCTGAGATCCAGCAAAATGGTGCGCAAGCCTTCACTGACGGCGATGGGGGCGTCCGAGGCAGAATCCACGCCGCCGGCAATGGCGGAATCGATCTGGCCCAACTTGATCTTGTTGGAGAGTCCAATGACGGCTTCCAACCCGGTGGCACAAGCCTGCTGAAGGTCGTAAGCGGGTGTGGTGGCAGCCAAGGCCGAGCCAAGAACCGCTTCACGGGTGAGGTTAAAATCCCGCGAGTGCTTCAAAACGGCACCTGCGGCAACTTCACCAATTTCTTCATCGGCCAGGCCGAAACGGGCCACCAATCCATCCAACGCAGCCGTGAGCATGTCCTGGTTGGAGGAATGCGCATAGGCTCCCCCACTTCGGGCAAAGGGAATGCGGTTGCCGCCCACGACGACGGCCTTGCGAATGCCAGCGCTGCGTGCGCCTGTTGTTTTGGTTCCCACGTTTTCACTGCCTGCTGCTGTTGGAGTAGTCATGAAGCTCTCTCTTGGTAGAACGCCGTCTGTTACTGATACTCAGCGTACCTGATACGCTGAGTATCGTGAACACGTTACAACAAGAGTCCGGGGCGCCGACTGCCGCTTCAGCGGCCGCTGGCACCGGCAGCGCACCCCAGCCCAGCCCAGCCAACGGCGCCGGGACAGTTGATGGGCGTTCGGCGAGGTGGGACGCGCACCGTGAGGAACGGCGTCGTACCTTGATCAAGGCAGCACGCCGGGCCATCCACCAGCTCGGCTCCGACGCCTCAATGGAGGACATTGCAGCCAACGCAGGCACTTCCAAGTCTGTGTTCTACAGGTATTTCGGCGACAAGTCGGGACTCCGCCATGCCGTTGGGGCTGTGGTGATCAGGCACATGCAGGACACCATCGCAGCCGCCAGGCAGGGCGCAAGCGAGCCCCGGGAGGGCGTGACGGCCATGGTCAGCGCCTACCTGCAAATGGCGCAGACGTCCCCCAATGTCTACTTCTTCGCGACGATTCCCACGGACGGCGACACCCGGCCATCAGGGGAATTGAGCGGCTTCTTCAATTCCGTGACTGCCATGATCACCGAGCCGATGCAGCAGTTGGTGGGCGATCCGGCGTCGCCCCTCATGGGCTACTGGCCAACGGCGGCTATCGGCCTGGTGCGCACCGCGGGTGAATTGTGGCTACAAGCGCCGGCTGATCCCAACAAACCAGCAGCCAACGCCATGGCCGAACAAATTTCGGCATGGCTTTTCGACGGCGTGGGCCAGTTCATCTCCCCCGCCGCGCCCCACCAATCAGTTACCGCAGCAGAAGGAAAATCATGACCAACGTTTTGACACCAGTTTCTCCCGCAGCTCACGACGACGGCGCAACAGTTGACGTTGCATCGCTCGGTGAAGTGTTGCTTGGCAGGTGGGCACAGGTTCGTTTGGACGCCCGGAAACTGGCCGGGAATCCCGAGCTGCACAAGATTGAGGGCTTGAGCCACACCGAGCACCGCGAACGGGTTTTCAAGCAGTTGGGGATCCTGGTTGAGCAGGATGGTGTTCACAGGGCATTCCCCACTCGGCTTGGCGGGAGCGATGACCATGGCGGCAATGTTGCTGGGTTTGAGGAACTGGTCATTGCCGATCCGTCCCTGCAGATCAAGGGCGGGGTCCAGTGGGGCCTGTTTGGCTCGGCCGTGATGCACCTTGGCAACGAAGAGCACCAGAACAAGTGGCTGCCTGGCATTATGAACCTGGAGATCCCCGGCAGTTTCGCCATGACAGAAATTGGCCATGGTTCCGACGTCGCCTCCATTGCCACTACTGCCACCTTTGATGCCGACACCGACGAATTTGTTATCAACACACCATTCGCGGCTGCCTGGAAGGAATATCTGGGCAATGCTGCCGTTCACGGTGTGGCTGCGGTGGTGTTTGCGCAGCTGATCACCAAGGGCGTCAACCATGGCGTGCATGCCTTTTATGTGGACCTTCGCGATCCGGCCACCATGGAGTTCCTGCCCGGAATTCAGGGCAAAGATGACAACATCAAGGGCGGCCTGAATGGGATCGACAACGGCCGCCTGGCCTTCGATCACGTGCGCGTGCCGCGCACCAACCTGCTCAACCGCTACGGTGACGTGGCAGCTGACGGCAGCTACAGCTCACCCATTGCCAGCCCGGGCCGCAGGTTCTTCACCATGCTGGGAACCTTGGTTCAGGGCCGGGTCTCCTTGAATGGAGCCGCCGTGGCCGCATCCAAGGTGGCGTTGAAGATTGCCATTCAGTACGCCACCGAGCGTCGCCAATTCAACGCGGCCTCGGACACTGAGGAAGTGGTGTTGTTGGATTACCAGCGTCATCAGCGCCGGTTGCTGCCCCTCTTGGCCACAACCTATGCAGCCGCCTTTGCCCACGAAGAGTTGCTCATTAAGTTTGACGACGTGTTCTCCGGCAAGCACGACACCGATGAAGACCGTCAGGATTTGGAGACGCTTGCAGCTGCGCTGAAGTCTATGAGCACTTGGCATGTTCTTGACACGCTTCAGGAGTGCCGGGAAGCGTGCGGTGGCGCGGGCTTCATGGTGGAAAACCGTTTCACTTCACTGCGCGCAGACCTTGATGTGTATGTGACCTTCGAAGGCGACAACACGGTCCTGCTGCAATTGGTGGCCAAGCGTTTGCTGGCTGATTACAGCAAGGAATTCCGCAACCTTGACATTGGCATTCTGGCCCGGTTTGTGGTGGGCCAAGCAGCAGACCTGACGCTCAACAAGACCGGACTGCGCCAAGTGGCCCAATTTGTTGCCGACTCCGGTTCCGCGCAAAAGTCCGCCAAGGCTTTGAAGGACGAGGACACACAGCGCCAGATGCTCGCCGATCGCGTGCAGACGATGGTGGCCCAGGTTGCCGCCGCGCTCAAGGAAGCAGCAAAACTGCCCAAGGATCAGGGGGCCGCAGTTTTCAACGACCACCAGAATGAACTCATTGAGGCTGCCCGCGCCCATGCCGAATTGCTTCAATGGGAAGCGTTCACGGACGCCCTGAACCGTGTGACTGATGCCGGAACCAAGAAGGTTCTGACGCGCCTGCGCGACGTGTTCGGCCTTGGCTTGATCGAGAAGCACCTTGACTGGTACTTGATGAATGGCCGCATCTCCATGCAAAGGGCCCGCACTTTGTCCCCCTACATCAACCGGGTGTTGGCCAAATTGCGTCCGCACGCCCTGGACTTGGTGGACGCGTTTGGCTACGGCCCCGAACACCTGCGCGCCACGATTGCCACCGGCATTGAGCGTGAACGCCAAGACGAAGCCCGCGACTACTACCGCAAACTGCGGGCCAGTTCAGCCGGCCCCATCGATGAGAAGGTGCTAATCCATAAGGCTAAGTCAGCTTCCAAGGTCTAGGCTCTGTTTCTTACTGGTCAACTTCTTACTAGTCAACCTTCTTACGGATCGACTTCGCGCTCGACGGCGGCACCTAACTTGGGTGCCGCCGTCGCCGTTTCATGGGGTAACTAGCAGCCCACGCCATGGGGGTTCTGAATGCAGTTATCTGCGTAGAGGCGGGTTTCCGCACGCCACACGGTGAGGCCAAGCGGGGCCGAGGGGATGTTGCCCTGACCCGGGATGGGCAGGCTGGGCCCGCCGTTGACGCTGTAGGTGCCGTCGAAGTGGGTGGTGACGGTGAGAGCGAGCCTGCCCGTTGCTGTGTAGATGTGACTGGTTTGGGTTTGTTCACCGATTCTGTCTTGATGCAGGGGCGCACCATGGTGGGGTGTAGGGCCCCAGATGGTGCCATCGCCGTAGTTCCAGGTGTACCCCACCGGTGTGGCGGTGATGGTGACCTGCTGGCCGAGCATCGTCAGGTTGAACGATTGTGTGGCAGCATCGGCATAGACGTTGGTTTCCTCGCCGCGCAGGGTGTGAGGCCCCGGCTGGCTCCCGATCGTGGCCGGGGCGACCGGTGTCCTCTGGAATTCCTGAGCGATTTGGGCCGCGATTTCGGCAAGGATATCGCGGGGCTTCTCGCCATAGACGCACTCCGGACCGGACAGGTATGTCCACACTGCCGGTGTGGCCTTCGAAGCTCGATACCAATATATTGCGACCCCAGGTTTCCCTTCGTCACTGCCAGTGCCTGCGGAACAGGATGGCATCACTTGTGCACAGGCGGGGAAGATGACGCTATCGCCGTCTGTACACGCGAGTCGGGCTTCGTAGTTGTACCTATCTTCAGGCCCGACGGACGGGGACTGACCAAACTGATTTTCAGCGCCAGGAATTGAGACCCAGCCATCGGTTTTTATGCCGTTGTTGCCCCAGTTTCCTTCGATGTCAACAGCATCCGAAGCAAAGGATGGGCTCGGCAAGACAACAAGTCCAAGGAGAAGTAGCAGGGCCATATGCCACCCAACGGATGATTGCCTCATCACGACCCGTTACTTCCATCCAGGTGCTCCACTGTAAGGGCTATCCACCTTCCACCCTTGTAGTCACCAACTAGGATGTCACCTTCGGCAATGGTGACACCGAGATCTTTGGACAGTGTTTTGTCGGCCTTGAAATATTTAACCTGCTCCTGACGAGCCATGGTGATGGCCTGATAAGTTTTCTCGGCTGTCAAAGTAAATGAACTTGCTGGAGCCCCGATAACCATCTTCCCTCCCACGATCCATTTCCCACCGGCATGGCCCGAGACGACCATCTTCTCTATTGCCTCGCACGTACGGCACCCGGGGTCACTGATGCTCATCATGGGAGCGGGATCGCCAGTTTCGAAAGCATAGCCGAGGGTTTCATACCAGTATTCAGTGAAGGCTATGAGTCCTTCCTTGCTGAATTCCTTGGCTTTCCCAGGCAGCACGGGCACTGGAACGTTTTGCGCAGGACCTTCGGCAGTTGCCGGCTGGTATGCAGCTACGGTTGTGGGTGCCGGTGTAGTGATGGCGGGTGTGGGTGCGCTGCTATTTGCGCCGCTGCTACTCCCGGGTTGCGTGGTTGCACCGGTACCCGGCGGCGATGAAGTGCATGCGCTCAGGACGAGTAAAGCGCTAAGCGCTGCGGCTACAAGGCCGTGATGTGAGACTCGGAGAGCGTCCCGCAAGCGACTCTTGTTACTTTGGCTGGACGGGTCGCGAAGCCCAGATGAAAGACCTTGGGCTTCCAGAACCCCGGCACAGATGGTGGAGCTATTCCTTGTTGTGTGGCTATCCCTCATCGCCGACCCCTGCTGTGAGTGCTGAGTGGGCGGTAGACGTAGCCATTAACATCACTGCCCGGTGGCTTGCTACTAAGGTACACGCCATGGGGACGACGTGCCAGAAGTTATCCACAATCCAAGTAGGCCGCCACCGCCTGGCCAATAATTCAAGATCATCGGCTTGCGGCCACCATGTTTGTTAGTGCACAGGCCAAGCTAGGGCCGTACTTCCCCACATGTAGGGCTTTCTCTCGGTGAATGTCAGTGCCTTGTTTTAGAATATATGTATGGAAGCAATGGCAAAGGAGCCGGGAATCCCGGACTCCACAGCAGGCGAATCTCGAGTTGGTGAACACATTCATCAACTCCTCAACCTTGCCTCCGCCATCATCAAGGCAGCCACCACCCGCTCCCGCACAGCTGAGGCTCCAGCCGCTTCCGTTGACAGTGGCCCCGATCGCCATTCGACTCCGCCATTTGGATTGGACGTTGGGTCCTTGAGCGACACCGAGTGCGTTCAGTGGGCAAAGGATTTAGAGTGCCTGGGCCGGTTTCAGCAGGCGCTGAATGTTCAGATCGCTGGAGAATTAGCGCAGCGAGTATCGGCTGGCCGATTTGTGCAAACCGGAGTCCATGCGCCCGTGGCTTTGTTGGTTCAGACGGCGAAGATCAGCGCCGTTGAGGCCCGTCGCAGGATCCGCTTGAGTGAAACACTGCTGCCACTCAGGGACAACCTCACAGGAGATGTGAGCCCAGCTCTACAGGCAACGGTCGGTGACGCCTTCTTCCATGCTGAACTGTCCGCAGAACAGGCGCTGATGATTTCAAACTTCGTTGAAGAAGCCCAAGGCCTTGCCAAGGCGGGCTTGATCACAGATGAACGATCCCTTGAAGTACAGGCCAGCCTTGTAGCAACAGGGCGGGAAGCGGACCCTGACTTTCTTCGGCACGCAGGCAACCGCATCATGGCCCATCTGGATCCCGACGGTCAAGAACCCACTGAAGGAGACTTAATTGCGAAGCAAGGCATTTTCTTTCGCAAACCTCGCCGCGGTTTGATTCACTTCGACGGTCACATGATCATCGAGCAATATGAACACTTCATGTCAGCCGTAGGAACCGCTACCAACCCGAACAAGCATGGGGTTATCAATCCCACGGAGGATCAGAGTCATGACTCAGGGCTGGCAGACGGGCCCAACGATGCCTCGGATAGTGTGTTCGGGCATCTGGGTGAAATCTTAAGCGTCTTTGGACCCGGTCTCCAAACTGCCGCTTCCTCAACTTCACAGTCTGCACCACCAACACAGCCCGCGGCACCGAATCAGCCACAGGATTCAAAGGCGCCACATGAACCCCGGGATCAGCAGAATCCCTCCGCTGAAGACCGAAGAGACCACGAAAGTGGCGAACCCGGCAGCGTGGACAGTGAGGAGAATCCGTGGATGGTTGACGGGGTGCGTATCCCCCGCCCAGAGTCATGGGAAGAACTGGACGGACTGGATCCAATCGACCCCAACAGCATAGACCCGGTAGTCAAGGATCGCCGCACCCGTGCGCAGAAACTGCTTGACGGGCTTCTTGACTGCGTGAAACTCGCGGCCCGGAGCGGAAAACTGCCACTGAACGGCGGCTTAAAAACACAACTGATCATCACAACCAGTGAGCAGGACATCCATCGGAGTGACGGAGCCGGGACTGCTTTCACTCCCTACAGCGGCCCTGCTCCACTACACCTCTTTGACCAATCACTCTGCGATCCTGACATTACCCGCCTCTACCTAGGCGAAGGACAAAACATCCTCAACGTGGGCCGCGCCCAACGGCTTTTTACCCCAGTCCAACGAAAAATCCTGTTCGCACGGGACCTCGGCTGTTCGTTCCCTGATTGCACCATCCCCGCCCACTGGACCGAGGCCCACCACATCATTTCGTGGCAGGACGGCGGCGAGACCAACATCGACAACGCAGTGTTGCTCTGCAGCCACCACCACTCGCTTCTGCACCACAGTAACTGGACCGTGACGCTGCAGAACGGCACCCCCTACTTCACCGCCCCGTATCTCATTGACCCCGCCCAGACTCCTCGCCGCAACAACTTTCATCATGGACTTATGCAAGAGAAAGAGGGCAAAATGCGCGGCTCCGCTCCCAGCAACAGCAGAAATTGGACAGGATCCGCAATCTTGCCAGAGGAAAACTCCGCTGCTGAACGCGGCGAAGGCCCCGAGCAACAGATCGGGGCCTTCGCCAAAACTAGATTAGAGCAAGCAGATGACAGCAGTTGAGCTACTCCTGGGGAAGGACACTCCTGTAGACATCAAGGGTTTGTTCCACTATCGACTCCCAAGAGAAATGATCCTGGGCGCGCTGACGGCCCTTTTGTCCCATGACGCGGGCACGGGCAGGGTCATTCACAACTTCGATCATGGCGGCGGCAAAATCAGCAATGAACTTCTCCGGGTCCAGCGGGGTCCCTGTTCCGTCGCTGACCTGCTCCAGCGGAACAAGCAACCCGGTCTCACCGTGGGCCACAACTTCCGGAATTCCACCGGTGGCACTGGCCACAACCGCAGCACCGCAGGCCATGGCTTCCAAATTCACAATTCCCAGGGGCTCGTAGATGGAGGGGCACGCAAAAACAGTTGCATGACTCAGAACCTGAACCAGCTCGGCGCGGGGCAACATGCGCTCAATGACAATTACGCCGTCGCGTTGGGCCTTCAATCCTTCAATGAGGGCGTTGACCTCGGCACCAAGTGCCGGAGTGTCAGCGGCTCCAGCGCAAAGCACAAGCTGGACTTCCGGCGGCAAAGCTGCCGCAGCCTTCAACAGGTACGGCACACCCTTTTGGCGAGTAACCCGACCAACCCACACCACACTGGGGCGATCCGGATCAATGCCAAGGGACCGGATCACGTCGTCGTTCTCATCGCGCTGCCAGGTGGCCACGTCGATGCCATTGTGAATAACCTTCACCTTGGCTGGATCAACATCGGGGTAGCTACGCAGAATGTCCTGGCGCATGCCGTCGGAAACAGCAATGATGGCTGCGGCAGCTTCATATGCCGTCTTCTCAACCCAAGAAGAAACGGCATACCCGCCACCGAGCTGTTCGGCCTTCCACGGACGCAATGGCTCCAAACTGTGGGCGCTCAAGACGTGTGGAATGCCATGGAGCAAGGCGGCAATGTGCCCGGCCATGTTGGCATACCAGGTATGGGAGTGCACCAAATCCGAACCGGCAATGGCAGGGATTACCTGCAAATCAACACCCAGCGTTTGAATTGTCGCGTTGGCATCGGCCAATTCCGGCAGATCCGAATACGAGGTAACGGTTGCACCATGGAAGTCAGCATCGCGCTCCTTACCGAAGGCATGAACACGCAGATCAACCTTTTCGGCAAGGACGCGGCTAAGCTCGGCTACATGCACACCAGCCCCTCCGTAAATCTCGGGCGGAAACTCTTTTGTCACAATATCTATACGCACATACTCAAGGTAGTCTGTGCGGACGAAATTGTTCTAGTGTGAAGTTATTGTGAACCTAACGGGACGCAGTTTAAGGGCACCAGTGAAGCTGTGGGAGGTTGAAACATGTCAGTAAAGAAGGTTTTGGCGATCGTTTTGGCAGGCGGTGAGGGCAAGAGACTGATGCCCTTGACGGCTGACCGTGCCAAGCCAGCAGTACCTTTTGCTGGTTTTCGCTTGGTCGATTTCGCTTTATCCAATCTGGCGAATTCCGGCTATTTGAAGATTGTTGTATTGACACAATACAAATCGCATAGCTTGGATCGTCATATTTCCGAAACGTGGCGCATGGCCACGCAATTGGGAAACTATGTTGCCTCTGTGCCGGCTCAGCAGCGTCGCGGCAAGAGCTGGTTCCTGGGCAGCGCAAACGCCATTTACCAGTCTATGAATCTGATCGGCGACGCCGAGCCGGACATTGTTGTTGTGGTCGGCGCCGATCACGTTTACCGCATGGACTTTGAGCAGATGGTACAAAGCCACATCAAGTCAGGAGCCCGCGCCACAGTCGCCGCGGTGCGCCAGCCCCTGGAACTGGCCGATCAATTTGGTGTCATTGAAATTGATGATGCAGAAGTTCCCGGTGCCATCGGGGCACACAAGATTTCCGCCTTCGTGGAGAAGCCGGAATCAACTCCAGGGCTTCCGGATGCCCCCGATCAGTTCCTGGCATCCATGGGCAACTACGTATTCGACGCCGATGCCTTGGTCGAAGCCCTCGAACAGGACGCCGCCAAGAAGGACACCAAGAATGACATGGGCGGGGACATCATCCCTTACTTTGTGGACCGAGATGAAGCCTATGTCTATGACTTCACCACCAACGACATTCCCGACGCCACCGATCGGGACAGGAACTACTGGCGTGATGTGGGGACCATTGACTCCTACTACGACGCACACATGGACCTGATTTCCCCGCTGCCCATCTTCAACCTGTACAACCGTGCGTGGCCAATCTATACGCGCAGCACTGTTTCTCCTCCCGCCAAATTTGTCCGGGGTGAGCACAATACGGTGGGAACCGCTTTGGACTCCATCGTTGCCCCTGGTGTAGTTGTGACGGGTGGCGTTGTAGAAAACTCAGTTCTCTCCAACGACGTGTTCGTTGGTACGGGTGCTCGCGTCCAGGACTCCGTCTTGATGGACAAGGTCATTGTGGGATCGGGCGCCGTCGTGCGCCGGGCCATCATTGACAAAAACGTCAGGATTCCGGCGGGAGCCACCATTGGTTTGGACCCGGAGCTGGACAGGGCACGGGGCTTCCTCGTCACCGAGTCTGGCCTCACTGTATTAAGCAAGGGTCAAATTGTTCCCGCACCCGATGATGCGGAGAGGGCGCTTGCCTTGGCTGCCGCAGCCGAAATTCCTGAAGCACTGTCACTGGCCGTTGGGAATGAACTGGTATCCCAGGAAACCGTAGATCTAGTGGTCAAGAACCAGATCGACGCAATTGGGTCAGTGGCATCTGTCGAAGAGGCTAAAATTATGGGGTGACTGCCCCTGACTTAACACCCGAAGAAATCCAAAATTGTCTTAAAGTTTTGGAGAATATCCATGTCTATGACGAAGAACATCCCGACTATGTCTTGGTTCGCCGAGCCACAGGAAAGATGTTCAAGGCAGTCAAGCGGTACCGTCGCACTGCAAAGCGCGACGCCGTCAACGAGGCCGACAAGGCAGTGCTTGCAAAGACTGCCACGGCGGCCCCCGACCGCATAGATGATGAAACTCGCGGTAACAAACTCAAGCCGTCAACCACCGGCGACACAGCGGGGACGCTATTGCGTCCCCGCCCCTGCTACATCTGCAAGCAGCCTTACACCCAGGTTGACGCTTTCTACCACCAGCTTTGCCCCGAATGTGCTGTATTCAACCATTCAAAGCGTGACGCCCGCACAGACTTGAGCGGCAAAAGGGCGCTGCTCACCGGCGGCCGGGCCAAAATCGGCATGTACATTGCCCTACGCCTGCTTCGCGACGGTGCCCACACCACCATCACCACACGATTCCCCAAAGATGCCGCCCGCCGGTTCTCCGCCATGGAAGACAGCAGTGAGTGGATCCACCGCCTACGCATTGTTGGGATCGATCTCCGGGACCCCACCCAAGTGGTGGCCTTGACCGACTCCCTCAACGAGGCCGGGCCGTTGGATATCATCATCAACAATGCCGCCCAGACGGTCCGCCGCTCAGGGAACGCCTATAAGCCCCTGGTGGACGCCGAGCTGGAAGAGCTCCCCACCGACTCCCCCATGCCAGAACTGGTCACCTTTGGGCACGCCCATGACAAACACCCACTGGCTTTGGCAACGCAAATGATGGAACACCCGCAGCTGGCTGGCGACGAGATTGCCGCACTGGCACTGTCCATGGGCTCGGCCTCTTTGGATCGCATTGAAGCCGGCACCGCCATCGATGCTGGCGGACTTGTCCCCGATGTTGCCACGATCAACAGCTGGACCCAGGTGGTGGACCAGGTGGATCCCCTGGAAATGCTGGAAGTTCAGCTCTGCAACGTGACAGCGCCCTTCCTGCTGGTCTCAAGGCTTCGCCCCGCCATGAAGGCCTCCACCGCGCACCGCAAATACATTGTCAACGTCTCCGCCATGGAGGGCCAGTTCTCCCGCGCCTACAAGGGCCCCGGGCACCCGCACACCAACATGGCGAAAGCGGCCCTGAACATGCTCACCCGCACCAGCGCCAAGGAAATGCTGGAGACGGACAGCATCCTCATGACTGCCGTTGACACTGGCTGGATCACCGACGAGCGTCCCCACTACACCAAGGTGCGCCTAGCCGAAGAAGGTTTCCATGCACCGCTTGACCTGGTTGACGGTGCCGCTCGGGTTTACGATCCCATTGTGATGGGCGAATCGGGTGAGGACCAGTACGGGGTCTTCCTCAAGGACTACAAGCCCAGTCCGTGGTAAATGGCGGCGAGGAAACTGGCGGCAACAGCGCACGTGGCAACTCCACGGTAGCTGCCTTCCTCGCATCCGCCCGCAAGCTCGCCCCAGGACTGGCGGTGGCACTATTGGCCGTGGGTGTCTCCTTGCTAGTCCACGCTTTGGTGCCGATGCTGCCCGCCATGACCATCGCCGTCGTCCTTGGAATTGCGGCGGTGAACGTCCCGGGAACGTCAAGCCTGTGCCAGGGACCGTGGCGTGCCGGCCTGAATTTCGCAGGCAAGCACCTCATGCGGGTGGGAATTGTGTTTCTGGGGCTCAAACTGAGCCTCGGCGACATTGTGAATCTTGGCTGGGTCAGCGTGCTGCTGGTAGCCGGGGTGGTGTTGCTCAGTTTTGCCGGCACCTATGCCCTCGGCAAACTCTTCAGGCTCGACGGCGATGCGCCGCTGCTGATTGCCACAGGATTCTCCATCTGTGGGGCCTCGGCCATCGGGGCCATGGCTGCCGTGAAGGGCACCAAGCACGAGGACACGGTCCTGCCCGTGGCGCTGGTGACCCTGTGCGGCACCCTTGCCATTGGCATTCTGCCGCTTCTGATGAACCCCCTGGGACTTAATGCGCTGGAGTTTGGCCAGTGGGTGGGTGCAGGCGTTCACGACGTCGGCCAGGTTGTGGCGACTGCCCAAACAGCCGGTGCAGTGGCCCTGAGTGCTGCGGTTGTCATCAAATTGACGCGCGTGATTATGCTGGCACCCATTGTGGGAGTGGCTGGCGTTTTGGAACGCAAACGGCACACCAAGGATCGTCTTGCCCAGGATGCCAGAAACGCCCTGACCGGTGAGACCGTGGCAGCCCCGCGGTTCCCCCCTGTTGTGCCGCTCTTTGTCATTGGATTCCTGCTCATGGCGGCCCTGCGCTCCACTGGGTGGCTGTCGCATGGGGCCATCGAAGCAGGGGCCCTGGCCCAAGACATTGCCCTGGGCGCAGCGCTCTTTGGTTTGGGTTCCAGTGTGCGGATGAGTGAATTGTTTGATACAGGCCTGCGCGCCACGGTTATGGCCTTGTGCGCCTGGGCTCTCATCGCCACCCTCGCGTTTGGCGCCGTTCACCTCATGGCAGCCTAAAACCCGCACTGCGGTGTCCGTCGTTTCAGGTCCGCAGTGCGAGGCGGGCAACAAGTCACCGAACCCGTGATTAGATGGCTGGGTGTTGAATTCCAATTTGGCCCGCAATGAAGCGGCCGCCCGTAAGTCGCAATTGAACGTCCATCACTATGACGTACATCTAGACCTGAGCCGGGTTCAAGACCTGAGCGTGCATGGCTTCCCCACCCGCAGCAACATTAGCTTTGCGGCCAGCAGCCCCGGCAGCACTTTTCTGGACTTCATGGGCCCGGAAGTGGTTTCCGTGATCCTCAATGGCGAGGAATTGGACGTTGACCACGTTGTTGACGGTGCCAGAATCCACCTGCCGCAGCTGGCCCCCGAGAACCAGGTCACCGTAAACGCCATTGCGGCGTATTCAAGCAGCGGAGAGGGCCTGCATCGTTTTGTGGATCCAGCCGACGGGCAAACGTACACCTACACGCAATTTGAGCCCTCGGATGCACGCCGGGTGTTCGCTAACTTTGAGCAGCCCGACCTCAAAGCGCCGTTCACGTTCCACGTTATTGCGCCGTCGGCGTGGGAGGTGGCTTCCAACCAGAGCGTCGTGAACCAACAGCAGGTGGCTGGCAATGGTTCCGGCGGGGCACCCTCAAGCCTCTGGGACTTTGCCCCCACAGTGCCCATCTCCACCTACATCACCACGGTCCTGGCCGGCCCGTATTTCAAGGTGGAGGACCACTTTTCCATGGTCTTCGGGCCGGAGAGTTCCCACGCCGGCCAACAGTTGGAGATCCCGTTGGCAGCCTACTGCCGTGCCTCCCTTGCCCCGCACTTTGATGCGGCAGAAATCTTCAACATCACCAAGTCAGGGTTGCAGTACTTCAACGACCTGTTCGACTTTCCGTACCCCTTTGGCAAATACGATCAGGCCTTCGTGCCTGAATACAATCTCGGTGCCATGGAGAATCCGGGCCTGGTGACCTTCACCGAGACGTATCTGCACGCCTCCCGCGCCACTGACACTGCCTATCAACAGCGGGCCAACACCATCATGCATGAGATGGCGCATATGTGGTTTGGCGATCTTGTCACCATGGCCTGGTGGGACGATCTGTGGCTGAAGGAATCCGTGGCCGACTTCATGGGGCACTTGGCAGTCGCCGAGGCCACGGCCTGGGGCCAAAAATCATGGACCTTGTTCGCCAGCCGCCGCAAGGCGTGGGCGTATGTGCAAGACCAGTTCCCCACCACCCACCCCATCGCGGCGGACATCCCCAATGTGGAAGCCGCCAAGGCGAACTTTGACGGGATCACGTA
Organism: Arthrobacter glacialis; assembly: GCF_002909415.1. Lineage (NCBI taxonomy): Bacteria > Bacillati > Actinomycetota > Actinomycetes > Micrococcales > Micrococcaceae > Arthrobacter > Arthrobacter glacialis. The sequence continues at coordinate 95,934 of NZ_PPXB01000007.1, forward strand.
CGCCAAGGGCGCATCGGTGCTCAAGCAGCTGGTGGCCTATGTTGGCCAAGACGCGTTCGTGGCCGGCTCGCGCGAATACTTCGCCTCCCACGCTTACGCAAACACCTCACTGACCGATCTGTTGAAGCCGCTGAGCGATGCCTCAGGCCGTGATCTGAGCTCCTGGGCCAGCGACTGGTTGCAAACCTCCGGCATGTCCACGCTGACACCCCACATCGTTGTCGAGGATGGCAAGGTCACCTCCTTCACCATTGCGCAGGAGTCCGTGGACCCCGTGACAGGGAAAAGTGCGCTGCGACCGCACCGGCTGGCCGTCGGCTTCTTCGATAACGACGGCGAAACCTTGGAGCGCAGCCAAGCGTTTATCCTCGATGTCCGCGGTGAGCTGACGGAGGTCGGTGCCGCCGTGGGCCTGCCCGCCCCGGACATGGTCCTGCTCAACGACCAGGACCTCAGCTACGCCAAGGTACGGTTCGACGCCGGATCCCTCACCACAGCACTTGCCTGCGCCGGGGCGGTGAGCGATCCTCTGGCCCGCAGTTTGGTGTGGTCAGCGTTGTGGAATGCCACGCGGGATGCCCTCCTGCCGGCCACCAGCTATATCCGGGCTGTGGTGGAGCAAAGCGGCCATGAATCAGACATCAGTGTCTTGCAGACCTTGGTGGACAATGCTTGCTATGCCCTGAACCACTACACTTCCCAGGAACTCCGTGCAGCGGCCCTGGGGCTCCTCACAGGCGGCGTCTCGAACAACCTTGATGCCGCCAGTTCCGGCAGCGACGGGCAATTGGTGTGGGCCCGCGCCCTAGCTGTTGTGGGACGCAGCAGCGATGCTGCTGTGGACCGTATCAGAGGATTGCTCAACGGTGTGGACGTACCTGCCGGATTGACCATGGATGGCGACCTGCGCTGGCAACTGTGGCAGTCCTTGGCCGCCCGGGGAGCCGCAACCATGACTGAACTCAATGCGGAACTTGCAGCTGACACCACCGCCGAGTTCAGGGCAGCCCACTGCACGGCCGCGGCGGCGTTCCCCAACGCCGACCACAAGCAGCTGCTGTGGCATCAAGTCGTTGAGGGAACCGAACTGAGCAATGAACTCCTGAGCGCCACCATTGCCGGGTTCACCATGGCACCGGCTACCTTGCTGCAGCCATTTGAGGAACCTTACTTTGTTGCGATCCATCAAGTCTGGACTGAGCGCAGCCTGGAAATTGCGGGGCGCATTGTCCGCGGGCTCTACCCTGCACGGCAGGAATTGGCTCCTGGCACAGCGCCTGGCAGCCATCCCGTGTTGCAGCGTACCGATAGCTGGCTGGAACAGCACAGCGACGCTCCCACGGGTCTTCGCCGGATTGTCTTGGAACAACGCGACCAGTTGCTGCGGTCGCTCAGGGCGCAGGCCATGTAGCCCGGAACTGAGCTACGGGACCCTGTGCAACCATTCCCCGGTGCCGAACTTGGTGTCCACACGGCGCGCTGCCTCGGCAAGTTCTTCTGCACTGAGCACGGCAGGACGGGCGCCATAGCGGTCGGTGAAAATTCCTCTCATCACGTCAAGGATTTGCGCACGGCTCAGTCCGCTCTGCCGGCGCAGGGGGTCCACCCGCTTTTTGGCGGAGCGGTGGCCCTTATCGGAGAGTTTTTCCTTGCCGATGCGCAGCACCTGCACCATCTTCTCGGCGTCGATGTCATAGCTCATGGTCACGTGGTGGAGCATGGCACCATTGCTGAGGCGTTTTTGGGCTGCGCCGCCAATCTTGCCAAGATCCGTGGCAATGTCATTAAGCGGCACGTAGAAAGCTTGCACACCAATGGCTTCCAGGGAAGCCAGCACCCAGTCATCGAGGAACTTGTAGGAATCTTCAAAGGTGAGCCCGTCCACCAGGCTCTGGGGCACGTAGAGCGAGTAGGTGATGCAGTTGCCGGCCTCCATGAACATGGCCCCGCCACCGCTGATCCGCCGGACCACGTTGATGCCGTGCCTGGCCACACCGTCGGCGTCCAATTCATTGCGCACCGACTGGAAACTGCCAATGACCACGGATGGCTCATCCCAGTCCCAAAAACGGAGGGTGGGGTTGCGCCTGCCAGCGCCCACTTCTTCGGTGAGGATCTCATCCAGGGCCACGTTGATGGCCGTGGGCAGCACGGTGGGGGCAATGATGTCCCAGTCGTGGTCCAGCCAGCTGGTGGCTTTGGTCAGGGCACGGCGCACAGCCACGGCAACAGCCGCTGCGGAGAAACCAAACAACACTGCGTTGGCCGGCAGGGCGGCTGTGATGGCGTCGCTGAGTGCAGCGGCCGGCAGGTCGGCAGAAAGCCCCGTCAATGCGGCATTGATGTCATCGAGAGCTTCGTCCGGATCGAGGAAGAAGTCACCGCTGACGCGCACGTTGTTCAGCAATCCGTCAACCACGCTGCAGTCGACCACCACCAATTTGCCGCCAAGAACCTTGTATTCGCCGTGAAGAAAAGAAACCATGACTCCATCATCCCCAGTAGTGGATTGGATGCGCAAAAGCAGCGGCCCGCCCCAAACAAAAAACTGACCCGCAGTAGTGGCTGAAAATCGCGCAAAAAGCGCGTTTTTTCGACCATTACTGCGGGTCAGTTGGAAAAGCTGTGGGTAAGAAGTATTACTTCTTGCCGAAGCCTTCGAAACGAGCGTTGAAGCGCTCAACACGGCCGGCGCTGTCCATGATGCGCTGCTTGCCGGTGTAGAACGGGTGCGACTCTGAGGAGATTTCAACATCGATGATGGGGTACGTGTTGCCGTCTTCCCACTCGATGGTCTTCTTGGAAGTCGCGGTGGAGCGCGTCAAGAACTTGGTGTCGGAAGCCAAGTCGTTGAAAACGATTGCTTCGTACTTGGGGTGGATGTTCTGCTTCACTATAAACCTCAAAGTGTTATCGTCTGGTTTTTGCCAGACTGATGAATGGATTGGTCACGAGGACCAGCTAGAAACTTTACCGGTTCGAGCCCAAATCACCAAGCCCGCACGCCCAATTCCGCCAGCGCGCGGTTGGCGTGCACATCCATGTTGGTTTCACTGGCCACCTGGAACTGCAAAGTCTGTTCGGCATCAACAATGAAAGTGGCCCGTTTGGTGGGCAGCGTTCTGGCCAGCAGACGGCGCCGGACACCAAATTGGTCTGCAACGTGGCCCTTGGGGTCGCTTAGGAGCGGGTAGCTGAAACGGTTCTCGGTGGCAAAGGCCAGCTGCTTGGCCGGCGAGTCCGTGCTGATGCCCACAAGGGTTGCCCCGGCTTCGGCAAATTCCGTTTCCAGATCACGGAAGCGGCAGGCTTCCTGGGTGCAACCGCCGCTTCCGGCCAAGGGGTAAAAAAAGATCACCACGGGACCGTCAGCCACCAGCTCCGAGAGCCGCCGGGGCGTGCCATGTTGATCCAGCAATTCGAAATCCGCTACCTTCTCACCAGTCTTCATGGCTTCACACTACTAGGCTCAGTTGTGACTTGCCTGAGTGGCGAAAAAAGCCACGGCACTGGCGGCCGCCACATTGAGCGAGTCCACCCCTGAAAACATGGGGATCATGACCGTGTATTCGGTCTGGGCCAGTGTCGCGGCACTGAGCCCGTCTCCCTCGGTCCCCAGGATCAGGGCAAGTTTGTCATCGTTGCGGGCGGCAAGTTCGTGGATGGTCAACGAATCGGGCTTCAAGGCAAGTGCCGCCGTCGTAAATCCAGCCTCATGAAGCAGGGCCATGCCCTCGGGCCACTCCGGCAACCTGGCCCAGGGAACCTGGAACACTGTGCCCATGCTGACCCGGATGCTGCGGCGGTAGAGCGGATCCGCGCATCGCGGGGTGACGAGCACGGCGTCAACGCCCAGAGCGGCAGCCGAGCGGAAAACCGCCCCAATGTTGGTGTGGTCCACCACATCCTCCAGCACCGCCACCCGGCGCGCACCAGCCAACAGTTCAGGGATGCTAACGGCCTCAGGCCGGTGCATGGCAGCCATGGCGCCACGGTGCAGGTTGAATCCGGTGATCTGTTCCAGAATTTTTGCCGTGCCCACAAAGACAGGGATGTGCGGGTACGGCTCCAGTACGGGCGCCAGGTCCGGCAGCCACCGCTCCGTCATGAAGAACGAGCGGGGCTGGTGCCCTGCTGCCAGCGCTCGGCGGATCACCTTCAAGCTTTCTGCGATGAACAAGCCCTCAGCGGGTTCCTTGACTTTGCGCAATTGCACATCAGTCAGGGACAAATAATCGCTGACCCGGGGATCGGCGGCGTCGTCAATGTGGACGATCATGCATTTACCAGTTTCATCACCATAAAGTACAGGGCCACCAGGCCAAGCGTCACAATGACGCCGCGAAGGACCAGCGGAGGGAGGCGGCGCCCTATTTTGGCGCCGAGGAACCCGCCGGCCAGGGAGCTGATCGCGATGAGCCCAACCACTGCCCAAATGATCTTGTCGGGGGCAAAGAGCAGGTAGGAAACCGCAGCCACGCAGTTGACTCCCAGCGCCAGGACGTTCTTGACGGCGTTGGCGTTTTGCAAGGTGCCACTCATGAAGATACCCAAGATAGCCACGAGCAGGACGCCTTGGGCAGCCACAAAATAGCCGCCATACACGCCGGTCAGAAACACCAGAAACACCATGACCAGCTCATGGGAGCGGGCGTTGGGTGTGTTCTGCCGGCGGGCCTTGATGGCTGCCTGCAGGCGGGGCTGGAAGATCACCAGCATCAGCGCCACAACAATCAACACCGGTGCCACCACCAGGAAAACCTGTTCCGGCAGGTGGAGCAACAGGTAGGCGCCGGTAATTCCGCCCAGCAGTGAGGCCGGCAGGAGCCGCACCAGGTTGTGCCGCATGCCCCGCAACTCGCTGCGATAGCCCCAGGCGCCGGAGACTCCCCCGGCAATCAAGCCCATGGCGTTGCTCACCACGGCCATGACCGGGGTGATGCCCAAGGCAATGAGGATGGGGAAGGTGACCAGCGTTCCGGAACCCACCACGGTGTTGATGGTGCCGGCCCACAGCCCACCCATCAGGATGAAAAATGATTCGAGCGCGTTCACTTAGCCTGTTTTCACTGACACGTAAAAGTCCGACGCCGGACTAGTTGCGTGCCGTTGCCGTGTAGCGGCCGGCGTTGCTGGTGACGGACAGCGGCAAGCCAAAGGTGTCGCTGAGGTTTTCTTCCGTCAAGACATCGGCAATCGGGCCCTGTGCCACTACGCCGCCGTCGCGCAGCAACAGTGCGTGGGTGAAGCCCGGAGGAACCTCTTCCAAGTGGTGTGTGACCAGGACCGTGCAGGGAGCCAGGGGGTCGGCAGCCAACTCGCTCAAGCGGCGCACCAGGCCTTCACGTCCGGCAAGGTCCAAACCTGCGCCGGGCTCATCCAGCAGCAGCAGTTCCGGATCGCTCATGAGGGCGCGGGCAATCTGTACGCGCTTGCGCTCACCCTCGCTCAGGGACACGAAGGTGCGGTTGAAGAAGGTTGAAACGCCCCACTCCTCCAACAGACTGAACGCGCGGCGTTCGTCGTCACGGTCATAGTCCTCGCGCCAGCGTCCCGTGACACCGTAAGAGGCGGTCACCACCACGTTAAGAACTTTTTCAAGCTCAGGGATCTGCCCGGCCAAGCTCGCGGAGGCCAGACCAATCCGCGGGCGCAGCTCGAAGACATCAACGGCGCCCATGACCTCATCCAAGATCCCTGCAACGCCGCGCGTGGGGTGCATGCGGGCGCCAGCAATCTGCAGCAACGTGCTCTTGCCAGCGCCATTGGGGCCAAGAACCACCCACCGTTCGCCCTCAGCCACACGCCAGTCGACGTTGTCCAACAATGTTTTAGTGCCGCGGACCACGCTGACACCGGCCAAACCCAAAACTTCACTCATAAACAAGGAGCCTATGACACTAAAGGCAGCCAACGCTAACCAGAATGCCCTTGAGTCGTGCGCGGGCGGTGGCGCTATTTCGCTAGAATGCATTCATGCCCTCCACATACACCGCAGTCAGCTATGGCCAAACGCTCTCCCCCGAAGCCTTGGACCAGGTTCGCGCAGTGCTCGCCGACCATGGCTGCGCCATCGTTTCTGAACAAAACCGGAGCCACCCCGGCTTTGAGACCACCAGCTTTGAGCTGTCCTGCGGGCAGGAAAGCAACGCGATTTCAGGCCAGGAAGCCCTCACTTCCCTGCGCACGGCCCTTTCGCAGGCCACCGCCGAAGACATCACCACGGCCGTGGTGCCCAATTCCTTGCGGAACGCGGCCCGCAAGTTCATCATCATGGATGTTGATTCCACACTGATTCAGCAGGAAGTCATTGAGCTGCTGGCCGCCCACGCCGGCACGGAAGCTGAAGTGACCAAGGTCACCGAGGCGGCCATGCGCGGAGAGCTGGACTTTGCTGAAAGCCTGCACCACCGGGTGGCCACGCTGGCCGGACTCCCGGAGAGCGTCTTGGCCGAGGTGGGGGCCGCGATTGTGCTCTCCGTGGGCGCAGAACGCTTGGTGGCCCAGGCCAAGGCTGCCGGCCACGTGGTGGCAGCAGTTTCCGGTGGCTTCTCGCAGATTTTGGCACCCCTGGCACAGCGTTTGGGTCTGGACTACGCCTTGGCGAACGATCTGGAAATCGTTGACGGCCACCTGACAGGCAAAGTAACAGGAGCCGTGGTGGACCGCGCCACCAAGGCCGTGCAATTGCGCACCTGGAGCGGGGAGTCCGGCATTGCCCAGGACGCCACCATGGCCATTGGTGACGGCGCCAATGACCTGGACATGATGGCGGCGGCAGCCCTGGGCGTTGCCTTCAACGCCAAGCCTGCCGTGCGCCGGGCCGCTGACGCCCAGATCAACCTGCCCAATTTGGATGTTGCCCTGGCGTTGGCCAACATCTAAGGCGCCGCGCCCCGTTCCACCGCAAAAAACTCGGGCCTGGTGAACTGCTCTTACAGCAGTTCACCAGGCCCGAGTTTTTTATATCTCTTACACCGGGTTCAGTTCCGAACCAGAAGTGTTCCCTACTTGAACGAGTCCGCTCCGCCAACGTATTCAGTGTGTCCGGTGGGAACATCGGCAGTTGCCATGGCGGCGATTTCGCCAGCAAATTCAGCCACGGAGTAAAGGCGGCCGGCTTCAGCGCGGCGGGCCTCGATGGCGCCCGGGTTGGCGCGGTCCAGCAGGGTTGCCGTCACGGTGCCTTCAATCATGTCCGCGGAAACCACCACCAAGGAGATATCCTCGGCGGCCAGGTTGGGGATCAAGGCACGGAGGGCGTCCTCGCCGGCACGCTTGCTCTTGGCCACAGGCAGGTATTCGGCCATGGTGGGCACTGTTTCGATGAAGTGCGCCTGGTGGCTGGTGACAAACACGACCCGGGATCCGGCCGGCATGACCGGCATGGCCGCGTTGAGCAGATTGACCTGGGCGTCACGGTTAAGCAGGAGGGCGTAGTTTTCAGCCATGCCGCTTTCCATGCCGCCAGAAGCGTTCAGGACCACCAAATCCAGGGAGCCAAAGTTCTCCAACGCGGCGCTGACCAACGCCTGCACGCCTTCCTGAGTGGTGAGGTCGGCACCCACGGCAACTGCGCGGCCGCCAGCTTCAACGATCTGGGCAACAACCTTGTTTGCACGCGGCGCCTTCTGGCGGTAGTTCACTACAACTGCTGCACCCTCGGCAGCCAAGAACTTGGCAACGTCAGCACCCACCCCACGTGAGGATCCGGTGACAATGGCTGTTTTTCCGTCAAGCTTTCCCATAAACATTTCCTTTAGGTTTAGCAATAAATATTCAAAAACTGTGCGGTCAAACCCGCACAAAAGACTCATGCAAGATCTTATCGGCGCACCCGGCTACTACCGAGTATGGCGCTTTGCATCCCGAGCAGGTGTTGAGTGGGCGGGTCTAGTGGCCCATGCCCAAGCCGCCGTCAACGGGGATAACGGCCCCGGAGATGTAGGAAGCCTCATCACTGGCGACCCACCGCACCACGTTGGCCACTTCCTCTGCGGAAGCAAAGCGGGCGGCCGGGATGCTGGCGAGGTACTGCTTTTGGGTGTCCTCTGGCAAGGCGGCAGTCATGTCGGTGCTGATGAAGCCCGGAGCCACAACGTTGGCTGTGATGCCGCGTGAGCCCAGCTCACGGGTCAGGGAGCGGGCAATGCCCACCAACCCTGCCTTGGATGCTGCATAGTTCATCTGGCCGGCCGAACCGTACAGTCCCACCACTGAGGAAATGAGTACCACGCGGCCCTTGCGCAGGCGGATCATGCCCTTGGATGCACGCTTGATGACCCTGAACGCACCCGTGAGGTTGGTGTCAATGACGGATGTGAAGTCATCTTCACTCATGCGCAGCAGCAAGGTGTCCTTGGTGATGCCGGCGTTGGCGATGAGGACTTCAACGGGCCCGTGGGCTGCCTCAACTTCGGTGAACGCTGCGTCAATGGACGCCGCGTCGGTCACATCGGCCTGGACACCCAAGATTCCAACGGGCAGCTCGGAGGGGCTCCTGTAGGTCACGGCAACTTTGTCGCCGTTGGCCAGAAATGCCTGGGCAATGGCCAAACCAATGCCGCGGTTGCCGCCCGTAACCAAAACACTGCGACTCTGGCGCTCGGCGCTCTGCGCTGCACTCATGTATTCCTCCATTGTTGTAACACATTGTTGTAACAGCCATTCGGGCGCCTCTAGCGGGCACCCGGCTGGCCCATTGAAATTCGCTTTTGTTAACGAATCCTACGGTGAAAGCCGCGCAGGCACACAGTTTGCTTTTGGTTGTGCACAGCTGCAGTGAGAGAATGGAAGGGTCCCTTGGAGTGTGATGAAAGAGCAATCAGCTACGCCGAAGTTCGGTGCTGGCCGGCGCAGCAAGTACCGTCATGGCGCGCCTGCCCGCGACGTTCCCGCCATTACCAATGCAGCCGTTGCGCATAGCGATGAAATGCATCAGCGCATGGTGAAATACGCCACAGCCATGGGTATTCGGATGGTGTGTTTGGTGTCCATCTTCATTTTCGACGGCTGGTTCAAGCTGATTCCCGTCATCGGCGCAGTGATTCTTCCCTGGGTGGCTGTGGTGATTGCCAACGGTGGATCAGACATTGTCCACCAAGACACTGTTGACCTGTTGGATGAGGCGCCCATGTATGCCGTGGACGCCGGCGCTGAAGCCTCAGCGGATGAGGCAGCCGCCGAGGTGCTCACCGGGGAAATTGTTCCCGACGACGAGGCCGCCGCCGAACACGTCAACACCGAACCATTGGACGCGCAGGAGCACAAGACGTGAATATTTTTGATCTGCTGCCCGCCCAGGATGCACCCCAGGCAGCCATCTGTTCCCGCAAGGGCTGCCGCGAAGTGGCCACCATGCAACTCCTGTGGAACAATCCCAAGATTCACACAGCCGACCGTCGTAAGATCTGGTTGGCTTGCCAAGACCATGTGGCCTGGCTGGAGGACTACCTTCAAAGCCGTTCCCTGTGGAAGGAAACTCTGCCAATGAGCCCTAAGGATTCCGCCTAGTTCATGAAGACGTATAAATTTCTTTTCTCCAGCCGCTGGGTTGGCTACTTCGCCTTGGCACTTGTTTTTGCCTTGGCCTGCGTGGCGTTGGGGAACTGGCAGATGAACCGCCGCAATGCGGTTGTTGAGAACATCACAAAGATTCAAAACAACTATTCCGGCGCCATTGTGGATTACGACGCCGTGGCCGGCAACTTTGAGGCGCTCGATCCAGCCAGGGAATGGACTCAGGTGCGCCTGAAGGGCACCTACCAAACAGCCGACCAGAGGGTGGTCCGCAACCGCCCGCTCAATGGCGCTCCCGGCTATGAAGTACTGGTTCCCTTAACGCTGGAGAATGGCGACACCGTCATCATTGACCGTGGCTGGCTGCCCATTGGCTACACCCAACCCGGCCACCCCGACGTTGTGCCACAGCCTGAAAGCGGAGTCGTCACGGTGGTGGCACGACTAAAGCCCGCCGAGCCCAAACTGGACCGAAGCGCCCCCGCCGGTCAGCTGGCCTCGATTGAACTTAACGACTACGCAGCCCAACTCAGCTATCCCATCAAGACCGGCGCCTACGGCCAGCTCGCCACGGAAACACCAGCCGCCGCCAGCAACCCGGTGGCGTTTCCTGCTCCCTCGATCGATGAGGGATCGCATCTGAGCTATGCGCTGCAGTGGATAGCCTTCGGCGTTCTGGCCTTTGTCGGCTTTGGCTACGCTGCCAGAATGCAACGGCGCAACGACGAGTTCGACGCCCTTGAAGCGGAAGAGTCGGGCGTCCCCGTGGAGGAACTCTACGGGCGAGGCTCGGCGTTCCATCCACGCCAACTGCCCAAGAACAAAAAGCCGGGTTCACGGCCCACCGCAGAAGAGGCCGAAGACGCCCTGCTGGATTCCCAAGGCTTCTAACAACCGCTCAAGCCGCTGAGCGACCCCATCACACCCTGTGATACTTGTCATAGACTGTCAGGCGTGAACACTGAGACAAACACAGAGAACCGCAACCCCGTTGTTGAGAACGTGCGCGCAGCCCTGGCCGCGGCAGGGCTTGCCGACACAGTCATCGTGGTGCCGGATTCCGTTGCCACCGCTGCCACCGCCGCCGCCGTCCTGGGCTGCGATGTGGGAGCCATTGCCAACAGCCTGATCTTTGAGTGCGACGGCGCTCCCCTGCTGATTCTTGCCAGCGGAGCCGCCAAGGTGGACGTCAAATTGGTGGCCCGTGAGCACGGCTTGGCCAAGATCAGCCGGGCCACGGCCGACTTTGTTCTGGAACATGCGGGCCAGCCGGTAGGCGGCGTGGCACCGCTGGGCCACCCCTGCCCAATCCGCACCTTTTTGGACACCTCATTGGCACAGTACCCCGTGCTGTGGGCGGGGGCAGGAAGCCACCAGGCCATGCTGTCCATCAGCTACGAACAGCTCCTGGCAACCACCACCGCAACAGAAACTGCCGTGCGCTGAAGTCAGCGCACGGCAGTTTCTGTTGGTTTGGGCAGCAGTTGGGGACTAGGCCAGCGTGATGAGGTCCAGGTACTCCGGGTTCCACAGGTCTTCGTCGCCGTCGGGCAACAGAACCACACGCTCGGGGTCAAGGGCCGCAACTGCTCCCTCATCGTGACTGACCAAGACAACGGCGCCTGTGTAGTTCTTCAAGGCCCCCAGGATTTCCGCACGGCTGGCAGGGTCCAGGTTGTTGGTGGGCTCATCGAGCAGCAGCACGTTGGCGCTGGAGGCCACGATGGTGGCCAGAGCCAGACGCGTCTTTTCACCACCGGAGAGAACGCCTGCAGGCTTGTTGACGTCGTCGCCGGAGAACAGGAATGAACCCAAAATGCCGCGAACCTCGGCGTCGTTCATGGTGCCTGCAGCCGAGCGCATATTCTCAAGCACCGTGCGGTTCACATCAAGGGTGTCGTGCTCCTGGGCGTAGTAGCCAACCTTGAGCCCGTGGCCGGGAATGATCTCACCCGTGTCCGGCTTTGAAACACCTGCCAGCATGCGCAACAGCGTGGTCTTGCCGGCACCGTTGAGGCCCAGGATGACCACCTTGGATCCACGGTCAATGGCAAGGCTGACGTCCGTGAAAATCTCCAAGGAGCCGTAGGACTTACTCAGTCCTTCCGCCATCAGCGGGGTCTTGCCACAGGGCGAGGGATCCGGGAAGCGCAGCGCTGCAACCTTGTCGCTGGCGCGTACTTCTTCCAGACCGGCCAACAGCCGTTCGGCCCGCTTGGCCATGTTCTGGGCGGCAACGGCCTTGGTGGCCTTGGCGCGCATCTTGTTGGCCTGTTCCATGAGGACGCCGGCCTTCTTTTCAGCGTTGGCGCGTTCACGACGTCGGGCACGCTCATCGGTTTCACGCTGGGCCAGGTACTTCTTCCAGCCCAAGTTGTACTGGTCAATCGTGGCGCGGTTGGCGTCCAGGTGGTAGACCTTGTTCACCGTGGCTTCGAGCAGCTCGGTGTCGTGGCTGATCACAATCAAGCCACCATTGTGGCTCTTGAGGAAGTCCCTGAGCCAGGCGATGGAGTCGGCGTCCAAGTGGTTGGTGGGCTCATCAAGGAGCATTGTCTGGGCACCGGAGAACAAAATGCGTGCCAGCTCAACACGGCGGCGCTGACCACCGGAAAGGGTCTTCAAAGGCTGGTTCAGAATGCGCTCAGGCAAGGCAAGGTTCGAGGAAATGGCAGCTGCCTCGGCCTCTGCGGCATAACCGCCAGCAGCCAGGAATTCCGCCTCGAGGCGGTCGTAGCGGCGCATCGCCTTGTCGCGGATGGCGTCGTCGTCGCTGGCCATGTCATTCTCTGCCTTGCGCAGCTTGGTGATGACCTTGTCCATGTCGCGCGCGGCAAGAATGCGGTCCTTGGCCAGCTGCTCCATGTCAGGGGTGCGCGGATCCTGCGGCAGGTAGCCGATCTCACCCGTGCGGGTGACCTTGCCGCCTGCGGGCAGTCCTTCACCGGCCAAAACACGTGTCAGGGTGGTCTTGCCGGCGCCGTTGCGGCCCACAAGTCCGATCTTGTCACCGTTGTCGATGCGGAATGATACTTCGTCCATGAGCAGGCGCGCTCCAGCACGTAACTCAAGGTCTTGGACCGATATCAACGTAGTAACCTTTCACGTAAGCGGGTATGTGCCGCGAAACGAATCCTGAGCCCCTGCGGGCTAGACGAGCGTTGCACAACCTGTCCAGTCTAACGAGGTTCCCGGGCCACCAAGTCCTGCGCCCGGAGAAATTTACTGAAAGTTGCACTAATGACTTCATCACAGTCGATGAAAGAGACGTTGGGTACATCCGGCGGGCAGCCCGGCGGATCGCCCTCGCGCCATAGTCTATACTCACGGCGGAAACGCTGGAGTGCCATGGACCTGTCACTCATTGCCGTTTTTGCTGCTCTGCTGGCTGCTTCCATTGCCGTTCCCGGAGTGAATGTTGGCCCCCTCGGTGTGGCCATCACCCTCCAAACGCTTGTTGTCAGCTTGTGCGGACTGGTCCTTGGTTTCGGCCGTGGCACTGCGGCTGTGGGCCTTTACATTCTGCTGGGCCTCATTGGACTGCCCATTTTTAGCGGCTTCCGCGCCGGTCCGGCCGTGTTGGCCAGCCCCTCCGCCGGCTACATCATCGGCTTCATCTTCGGTGTTGCCGTGGTGGGCCTGCTCGCCACCTGGGCGCTCCGGCGCCGCTGGCGTGCAGCCGCATTGTTTGCGGCCGCCATGGCTGGCACAGTGGTCATTCATGCCAGCGGAATTGTGGGCTTTGTCATCAAGGGCATGAGCCTGCCCACAGCCATTGCGGCCGACGCCATTTACCTTCCCGGAGACATCATCAAGAACGTCTTGGCTGTGGTGATTGCCCTGAGCCTGCACAAGGCCTTCCCCGATCTTTTGGTGCGACGCCGCAAGTGAGCCCCGCCCCGAGCTGCAGAATTGAACTGGCCCAGGCCAGTGTCAGCATTCCCCCCAGCGATCCCCGCATCAAAGAGTCAAAAACCATTCTGGCTCCACTGTCCCTGACCCTGACCCAGCAGCGCATTGCCGTGATTGGGGCCAACGGCTCCGGAAAATCAACGTTTTTGCGGCTCATCAATGGCCTCGTCCTGCCCACCACGGGCACGGTTGAGGTCAACGGCCGCAGCACCCACCGCGAGGCTGCTGCCGTGCGGCGTAGCGTTGGCTTTGTCTTCACGGACCCACTCTCGCAATTGGTGATGCCCACACCGCAGGAAGACATTGAGCTGTCCCTGCGCCGGGCGAAGCTGAGTAAGAAGGAACGCCGGGAGCAGGCCCTGGCCATCCTGCGCGAATACCGCCTGGAGCATCTGGCCCAGAGCAGCATTTACGAACTCTCCGGCGGCGAACGGCAACTCACAGCGCTGGCCACGGTATTGGCGGTGGTCCCGGACATTCTGGTGCTCGATGAGCCCTCCACCCTCCTGGACCTGCGCAACACCAGGTTGTTGATGGAACGCTTGGCAGCACTGCCCCAACAGATCATTCTCTCCACCCACGATCTGGCGCTGGCTGCCACTTTTGAGCGGGTCCTGGTCATGGATCAGGGTGCCCTGGTGTTCGACGGCGACCCCCACCAGGGCGTTGCCGCGTACCGGGAGCTGGCAGGCTAGTGCGCGGCCACGCCCACTTGGTGGCCGGCTACGTTCCGGGCTCCTCTCCCCTGCACCGCATGCGGCTGGGGCTCAAGGCAACCCTGCTGTTTTCCGTGGCAGTGCTCGCCCTGGGATCGCCCATCATCTCAACCCGGGTGGGGGCAGTGGTGACAACCCTGACCCTGTTGGCGGTGATGGTGGCCCACTTTGTGGCCGGGCTGGGTTGGCATCGGATGTGGCGCGCCATCCGGCTCATGCTGATCTTCCTGATCCTGATTGCCGGGTACCAGTGGTGGCAGCACGGCCCGTGGGTGGCCTGGCAGGTCATGGCGGCCATCGTGGCGACCGTGCTGGCGTCAAATGTGCTCACCTCCACAACACCCGTGGATGAACTCCTGGACGGCCTGGCCGCAGTGGTCAAGCCGCTGGAACGGTTCGGGGCCGATCCGGAGCGTTTCTCTCTCACAGTGGCTCTGATGTTGCGGAGCATTCCGTTTGTCATTGGAGCCTTTGGCGATGTGCGCGACGCCGCCCGCGCCCGCGGTTTGGAACGCAACCTCTTGGCCCGCTCGCTGCCCGTGGTGATTGCCACCGTGGGCTATGCCCGCGCCACGGGGGAAGCCTTGGCCGCCCGTGGTTTGGGTGATCCCGAGGACGACGACGCGTCCCGGCCCTGAAGGTCAGTCATGGGACCGCCGGCACCAAGCATGCGGCTACAGTTTTACCCACTGGAATTGCGCTGAAATGCCCATCCCGCCTGCCATGCTGATCATGGCCACGGCAGTCCTGCCCGGCTCATCATTTCGGCGCGCCTGGGCCAGCAGCCTCGTCACCGACACGGCCCCCGAGGCACCGTACGGGTGCCCCAAAGCCAGCGCCCCGCCGTCGTGGTTGAAGAGTTGCGGGTCAAGGCCCAAAAGGTCGGCAACGGCCAGGACCTGGGCTGCGAAAGCCTCGTTGAACTCGATCAGGCTGGTGCCCAGTGCGGCGGAACTCAGACCCGTGCGCGCCATGAGTTCCCTGGTGGAGTGGGCGGCCCCCACGCCCAGCAGGTTCGGATCATTGCCCGTCACGGCACTGTCACGGAACAGCAGTCCAGCGGCGCCCATGCGCCGGGCCTTGGCCAGCGACGTCACCACCACAACAGCCGCGCCGTCACTGTCGGGGCAGGAATTGCCGGCAGTCACCGTTCCTCCAGGCACAAAGACTGGCGGGAATCTGGCCATCAGCGCAGCGTTGAGATTGTGGCGGGGCCCTTGATCTGCTGCCAGTGACTCAAACGGCACCAGTTCCTGAGCGAAGCGCCCTTGCGCGGTGGCGGCCACGGCACGCCGGTGACTTTCCAGGGCGTACGCGTCCTGGCGGCTCCGGCTGATGGCATAGTGCGTGGCCACGTTCTCTGCCGCCACACCGGCATCGGGGTCGCCCAGTTCTAACGGGGAAAACTGCGCCCGCCGATAAAACTCCAGGGTGCCGTCGGGATGGCGATGCGCGCGGGCGGGGGCAGTGCTGATGCTCTCCACTCCCCCCGCCACATACAGCTCACCGGCGCCGGCCTGAACCAGTCGGCAGGCCAGTACTATCGCCTCAAGCCCCGAGCCGCACTGCCGGTCCACCGTGAGGCCCGGTACGTGGTGCGGCAGGCCGGCGCTCAAGGCAGCCAGCCTGGCCATGTTCCCGCCGCCGCCCGTGGCATTGCCCAGGATGACGTCATTGATGTCCTGCGGAAGCACGTCATTGTCAGCCACCAGGGGTTTGATCACCGCAGCGGCAAGGTCGTGCGCCCTGATGTGCTTGTAGGCCCCGCCGGCTTTGGCGTTGGGCAGGCGCTTGGCGGCAACAATGACAGCGGTGGTCCGCGCGGCGTGGCCGGTCACCTGGGCCAGATCAGTGGAGTCGTTGTGCACGGGGGTCCCCTTCATTGAGCCACTGTGTGAAGATGGCTCGGCTGATCTTTCCGCTGCCCGTCAACGGCAATGCGTCCAGTAGATAGTACTGGCTTGGCCGGTGCGATGCCGGGAGTTTGGCAGCAGCGAGACGGCAGCGGGCCAGCAACGCGGTAGCGTTGCGTTCCCCCGCGCCCGCTGCAATCCCTTCGCTGGCGTAGAGCCCTGCCACAAGGCGCTGCCCCCGCAAAGGATCCTCCCGCCCTGTCACCAAAACGCTGACGTGCCGGCCGTCGAAGGAGGCCGCCGCGGCGGCTGCGAGGGCTGCCTCCACCGCGTGGGGATAGACGTTCGCCCCTGCCGTGATGATCATGTCGCTGGCCCGGCCCAGCACGTGCAACCGTCCGGCGTTGTCAAGGCGTCCCTGATCGTGAACCGTAAACCACTCCCGCGCATCCGATTCGACTCCCAGTTCCGATTCGACTCGATCCTGGCCGTCTTGGCGCCACGGCGCATTGGCTGCGAGTGAGCTGAAGGCAAGTCCGTCGTCGCCCCAGGCGTAGCCGCTGCAAACATAGGGGCTCTTGACGTAAATGGTCCCCTCCACGCCGCGGTCCACACGTTTCCCGTGGCCATCACGGATGCTGATCTGAACGCCCGGAAATGCGGTACCCACACTGGTTTCCGGCATGGCGGGCGTCCCGGTACGGTCGACGCCGGACGCGGCCACAAAACCCAACTCGGCGGCACCGTAGTACTGGTGGATGGCTGCGTTGGGCGCCCATTCACGGGCCAAGGCCAAGGCGCCTGCCGAGAGTGCCGAGCCGGCGCACACGATTGAGGCCAGTTGCTGGCCAGACTGTTGTGTGCGCAACCCGGCGCCGGCCAGTAGCTCCAGAACTGTCGGCACCAGAACCAGCCTGTTGACGTTGTGCTCTGCCATGGCCGCCAATGCTGCCGCGGTGCTGAAGTGCGGCAGCGCCACAAAAGTGGACCCTGCATAGATGGACTCGCCCAAGGCATAAAGATTCATACTGGCGGCCAGGGGTCCCGGAGCCAAGGTGACGGTCCGTTCTGTGACCTCGAAGAACTCGACACTGCGGCCCATGGATTCTTGCCATGATGCGCTGCTGCGGGTGAACGCCTTAGGCAGTCCGCTGGTGCCTGAGGACAGTCCCAGCAAAAATGGTGGCTCCGCTGATCCCCCATGGTCGGCCCCGTTGGCCCAGTCCAGTGCAGCATCGCGTAGCCGGTGCCGAAGGTCGGGTGACCCTTGGGCGTCGATCACCATGGCCACCTTGCCTGAGTAGACGGCTGCACAGAATCTGGCGGCCAAGGCTGTGCTGGTTGGCTCGTCAATGACTTCCACAAGCTCCGCTGCGGCGGGGGTGGACGTGGCGGCGGTGGACGTGGCGGCGGCAAGGAGCTGGGCGAAGGTGAGCCGATGCTCCCCCACCACCACGGCGGCGTTCTGGCCCGCGGTGCGGGCCCAGCGCTGGAGCTGGTCAATGAATGGCATTGACTACATGCTAGCGAAACACTGTCCGGAAAATTGCCGCACAGCTCAACCAGCCGAGGTTAAGCTGTTGCCATGACTTTTAATGAAGGTGCCCGACTGGACCCGTCGCAGGCTGAGGACCGCAGGGGCCGCACGGGCATGGGGCGCGGCGGCAAGGTGGGGCTGGGGCTCGGTGGTGGAATCGTGGTGCTGATTGGCGCACTCCTGGGCATCAACCCTGACTTGCTCTCGGGTTTGTTGGGCGACACGGGCACCCAGCCGGCCATTGAGCAGAGCGGTGCCAGCGGCTTGGAAAGCTGCCAAACCGGCCAGGACGCCAATGAACGCCTGGACTGCCGGATCCTGGGCACGGCCAACTCGCTCAACAGCTTCTGGCCCGGGTATCTGGCCCAGTACAACATCAAGTACTCAGTGCCGAAAACAGTGATCTTCACCGGCAGCGTCAGCACTGCCTGTGGTTCTGCCACCTCGGCCGTGGGGCCGTTCTACTGCCCCGGGGACAACAAGGCGTACTTCGATCCCGACTTCTTTGCCCAGCTGGAGGAACAGTTTGGCTCCTCCGGCGGGCCACTGGCGCAGGAGTACGTTGTGGCGCACGAGTTTGGCCACCATGTCCAGAACATCACCGGCACCATTGACAAGGGCAATCAGGGCGCCACGGGCGCCCAATCCGCAGCTGTGCGAACCGAACTGCAGGCCGATTGCTATGCGGGTGTGTGGATGCGCTACGCCTCAACACAGCCGGCGCCGGGCTCCACGCTGCCTTTCCTTAAAGCATTGACGCAGCAGGACCTCAACGACGCCCTCTCGGCGGCCTCCTCGGTGGGTGACGACCGAATCCAGCAGGCAGCCACGGGCCGCACCAATCCGGAGTCCTGGAGTCACGGCTCCAGCGCCCAACGTCAAAAGTGGTTGTACACCGGCTACCAAAGCGCCGACATGGCCGCCTGCGACACCTTCTCAGTCCCCAAGGTGTAGCCACCAACCGAAACGAAAGAACCGCCGTCGTCCGGGCAAATGCCAGGACAACGGCGGTTCTTTGCGCAAGCAGCATGTGCGCCGAGGCGCTGATGTGCGTGCCGGGAGCGGCTCCGGGCGTCCGCGATGGGCCCACAGCTGCGCGGGCCCCACTGCGAGCTTGCGAGTGGAGGGAGCAGCTGGGGACGGGCGGGCACCAGATCAGCGCGAAGGTGCGCTTGCTGCCTACTAGATGTTGAAGCCGAGGGCCCGCATCTGGTCGCGGCCGTCGTCTGTGATCCGCTCGGGACCCCACGGCGGCATCCACACCCAGTTGATGCGCCATTCGTCAACGATGGGACCCAGGGAGGCCTCCACCTGCTCCTCGATGACGTCCTGCAGGGGGCACGCCGCTGTGGTCAGCGTCATGTCCAACAGCAAGGCACCGTCGTCGCCGTAGCGCAAGCCGTAGAGCAGGCCCAGGTCCACGATGTTGACGCCGAGTTCCGGGTCAATGACGTCCCTGAGGGCTTCCTCAACGTCTTCGAGGTTGGTTTGCCCAGCAACAATCGCTGCGCTTGTTTCGCTGATGTCAGTCATGATTACCTTCTTGGCAATATAGAGAGTGGCGTGGCGGTTAGGCCGTTGCCGACTCTGCAACCTGGTAGCGGTCGTAACCTTCGTCTTCCAAGCGGTCGGCAAGTTCCGGGCCGCCCTGTTCGGCAATGCTGCCGTCAACGAACACGTGCACAAACTGCGGCTTGATGTAGCGCAGGATGCGTGTGTAGTGGGTGATGAGCAAGGTGCCCAGCCCGCCGTCTTCGATGGAACGGTTGACGCCTTCGGAGACAACCTTCAGCGCGTCAACGTCCAGGCCGGAGTCGGTCTCGTCCAGGATGGCGAACTTGGGCTTGAGCAGTTCCAGCTGGAGGATTTCGTGGCGCTTCTTCTCGCCACCGGAGAAGCCTTCGTTGACGTTGCGCTCAGCAAACTCAGGCTCGATGCGCAACTGCGCCATGGCAGCCTTGACGTCCTTGGTCCAGGTGCGCAGCTTGGGGGCTTCGCCGTCAATGGCAGTCTTGGCGGTGCGCAGGAAGTTGGTCATGGTGACTCCGGGGATTTCCACGGGGTACTGCATGGCCAGGAACAGGCCGGCGCGTGCACGCTGGTCGACTGTCATCTCCAGGACGTTTTCGCCGTCCAGGGTGATGGAGCCGCTGTCCACTGTGTAGCGGGGGTGGCCGGCAATGGTGGCCGCGAGGGTGGATTTGCCGGAGCCGTTGGGGCCCATGATGGCGTGGGTTTCCCCGGTGTTGATGGTCAGGCTGACACCCTTGAGGATGGGCTTGACGCCCTGCTCGGTCTCAATGCTGACGTGCAGGTCCTTGATTTCCAGAGTCGACATACTCTATTTTCTCCTAAAAATTTGTGTGTGCGGGCCGCGGCGCTACTGCGCGCTGACGCCGTTAAGAATGTTGGTGACGTCCACATAGACGTCGCTGCCATGAATGCTCAAGGCAAAGACGGGCACCGGCTCAAATGCGGGCAGGGTCAGCGGTTCGCCTGATTTCAGATCGAACGAGCTGCCGTGCGCCCAGCATTCAATGGTGCCGTCCTCCACGTCGCCCTCGCTCAGGGAAATCTCTGCATGGGAGCAGGTATCTCCAATAGCGTGAAGGTCTCCGTAGGAGTCCCGCACAATCGCGATGGGGAAATCATCAACCTCGACGAGCAAGGATGACTTGACCTGAACATCGCTGTCTTGGCAGACAATGACGCCGGCAGGCGTGGAGGAATCACTCACTGTGGTGTCGCCGCCAATTCGCGTTCCACGGCATCGCGCAAACGCTCTTCGAGGGCAGGAACCTTGATGTGCTGGATGACTTCATTCAAGAAACCACGAACCACCAAACGGCGGGCCACATCTTCTGCAATGCCGCGAGCCTGCAGGTAGAACAATTGCTCGTCATCGAAACGGCCGGTGGCACTTGCGTGTCCGGCGCCTTCGATCATGCCCGTCTCGATTTCCAGGTTGGGCACCGAGTCGGCACGCGCACCCTGGGTCAGGATCAGGTTGCGGTTCATCTCGTAGGTGTCGGTGCCTTCGGCCTGCTTGCGGATCAGGACATCGCCAATCCACACAGCGTGTGCCCCGTCGCCCTGCAGTGCACCCTTGTAGGTGACGCGGGACTTGCAGTTCTTGGTGGAGTGATCCACGAACAAGCGCTGTTCCAGGTGCTGGCCGGCGTCGGCAAAGTACAGTCCGTACATTTCAACCTCGGCACCGGTGCCGCTGTAGCGGGCGGCAGGGGTGGTGCGCAGCAAGTTGCCACCAAGGTTGACGACGACGTGCTTAACTTTCGCGTCGCGGCCCACCAAAATGTGCTGGGCACTGGCGTGCACGGTGTCGTCGTTCCAATCCTGGATGCTGACAACCGTCAGGTTGGCACCGTCCTCAACCAAAATCTCAATGTTCTCGGAGAGAACTGCACTGCCGCGGTGGTCAAGGACCACAACGCCGGTGGCGAACTTCTTGGCGTGCACCACAATGTGGGCTGCAGCCGGAACGTCGCCCTGGCCGGTGAGGGTTAAGGTGGTGACGTTCTCAGCGTTGCCAACAAATTCTGCCGGCAGCGTGACAACTGTGGCTTCGGTGAAGTTCTCCCATGCGGCAGCTGCCACACGGTCCTCGGGGATGCCTGCCTTGCCGATGCGTGAGTCGTCGCGCCCCACGGTCTCAACCGTGACGCCGTCGGGCTTGGAGACCTCAACGACGGGTGCCGGGCCGGAGAGTTCCTGACCCTTGACACCAACACGGTCAAGGCCGCGCATGCGCTTGAGCGGGGTGAAACGCCATTCTTCTTCACGGCCGGTGATGAGCGGGAAGTCTGCCATCTTGTAAGAGGTCAGACGGCCTGCGCGGGAGCTGTCGGGAACGCCAACGCCGCCGCCGTGGCTGTCG
Organism: Arthrobacter glacialis; assembly: GCF_002909415.1. Taxonomy (NCBI): domain Bacteria; kingdom Bacillati; phylum Actinomycetota; class Actinomycetes; order Micrococcales; family Micrococcaceae; genus Arthrobacter; species Arthrobacter glacialis. The sequence continues at coordinate 117,366 of NZ_PPXB01000007.1, forward strand.
CCGCCATGGCTGTGCGCCTTGGCAGCGCTGCCGCCCAGCGGGCCGGTTTCAGGGTTGATCTCGGAAAGCTGTTCGCCTTCCTCATTCATGCCCTTGATGAATCCCTGCGACCAAGTCTTGCCGCCTGTTGTCTTTTCTTCTGTGAGCTCGGTCATTTAACCGACGGCCCCTTCCATCTGCAGTTCGATCAGGCGGTTCAGTTCAAGTGCGTATTCCATGGGAAGTTCCTTGGCGATCGGCTCGATGAAGCCGCGCACAATCATGGCCATGGCCTCGTCCTCGGGCATGCCGCGGGACTGCAGGTAGAACAGCTGCTCTTCGCTGACCTTGGACACTGTTGCCTCGTGGCCCATGGAGACATCGTCTTCACGAACGTCCACGTACGGGTACGTGTCGGAGCGGGAAATGTTGTCCACCAGGAGGGCGTCACAGCGCACGGTGTTGGCCGAGTGCGTTGCGCCTTCACGGATCTGGACCAAACCGCGGTAGGCCGCGCGTCCGCCACCGCGGGCAACGGACTTGGAGATGATGGAGGACTGCGTGTTGGGCGCAATGTGAACCATCTTCGAGCCCGTGTCCTGGTGCTGGCCCTCGCCGGCGAATGCCACCGACAGGGTCTCACCCTTGGCGTGCTCGCCCACAAGGTAGACGGCCGGGTACTTCATGGTGACCTTGGAACCGATGTTGCCATCGACCCACTCCATGGTGGCGCCTTCGTGTGCAATGGCGCGCTTGGTCACCAGGTTGTACACGTTGTTGGACCAGTTCTGGATGGTGGTGTAGCGAACGCGGGCGTTCTTCTTCACCACAATTTCCACAACGGCCGAGTGCAGGGAGTCCGAGGTGTAGATCGGGGCTGTGCAACCTTCAATGTAGTGAACGTAGCTGCCTTCATCGGCGATGATGAGCGTGCGCTCAAACTGGCCCATGTTCTCGGTGTTGATGCGGAAGTACGCCTGCAGCGGGATGTCCACGTGGACGCCCGGGGGGACGTACACGAAGGAACCGCCGGACCAGACGGCCGTGTTCAGTGACGCAAACTTGTTGTCGCCCACAGGGATCATGGTGGCGAAGTATTCCTGGAAGATCTCCGGGTATTCGCGCAGACCGGTGTCGGTGTCGGTGAAGATGACACCCTTCTCTTCCAAGTCCTCACGAATCTGGTGGTACACCACCTCAGATTCGTACTGGGCAGTTACGCCACCAACCAAGCGGTTGCGCTCAGCTTCCGGGATGCCCAGCTTCTCGTAGGTGTTGCGGATGTCATCCGGCAATTCTTCCCACGTGGTGGCCTGCTTCTCGGTGGAGCGCACAAAGTACTTGATGTTATCGAAGTCAATGCCGGAGAGGTCTGCACCCCAGGTGGGCATGGGCTTGCGGTCGAAGTACTTCAAGCCCTTCAGGCGCATGTCCAGCATCCACTGCGGCTCGTTCTTTTTCGCGGAGATGTCGCGGACGACCTCTTCGCTCAAACCGCGACGTGCGTTGTCGCTGGCCGCGTTTTTGTCGGACCAGCCGAAGGCATAGTTGCCCAGGCCCTCCAGCTCGGGGTTTCTTTCGAGGATGTCGTGGTTGGTGGCATCTGCCACGTCACCGTTGGCGCTCACATCCTGCGCTAATTGATCCGTCATCACGGCCTTTCTTGCTGATGGTTGGAAACGGAGCTCGGGACACGTTGGCTTGTTGTGGGCGTGGGCCCCAACTTGCGAACTACTGCGCGTCCCGTGGGTACATGGGTGGTGCAAACATGTCCGCCACTTGCCATGGTGGAGAGCCTGCGCACATCGACGCCGATCAGTCGGGAGAATATCTTTGTCTCGGCGTCGCAAAATTCGGGAAAGGAGGTGGCTAGTTCCTGGATGGGGCAATGGCCCTGGCACAGCTGCTCGGCAGCCATGGCGGAACCGGCGTTGAGGGAGTTTGACGTGGCCACAAAACGATCGGCGTTCAGCGCCTCGGCAAGAGCCTTGGAGCGGGCCGCAACATCGTCGCCGGCGGCATCAACCAACGGCTGGTATTTGGCTTCCATCATGGCAAAGCGGCGTTGCGCAAATTCAACAATGCCTTCCTCGCCCCGGGTGTCGGCGATCTGCCGCAGCGCCAGGGTGGCAATTTCCAGGTAGTCATCGCCAATTTCGGTCTGCCCTCGCTTGGAGACAACATATCTGCGCGCCGGCCTGCCAGCACCGGACTTGGCGTTGCTGATGAGCTTGATCTCGATCAAGCCTTCACGGGTCAAGGAGTCCAAATGTCGGCGCACGGCAGCAGGCGTCAGCCCCAGCAGCGTGCCCAACTGGGCTGCACTGACAGGTCCTTGCTTGAGTACGGCAGTTAAGACGCGGTCTCGGGTACGTTCATCAGGCTCCACACTGGACAATGTCCCGGTATCAATTTGCTGACTCATTCACACCTCACACACAATCGAAATAACACACAACATTAGACAAGACAAGTATGCCGTAATTAGCCCGCGACATCCACTAAGGTGAGCCTACCCACGCAGCGCTGGTGAGGGGTCCGCCGTCGCGCCCTACTACCTCGCGTAGAATGGGCGGGTGCCACAGCCTCTCTCACCCGAACCTGCCCTGATCATCGAGGGGCTCATAAAAGACGTTGGTCCCATCACGGCCCTTGACGGCCGGATGAAAAGAATCGTCTCCAATATTAGTCTCCGGGCCCATTTTGGCCAGGTCACAGCGCTGCTCGGAGCCAATGGCGCCGGAAAAACCACCACGATTGAATGCGCCCAAGGCCTGCAAAACCGCACCGGCGGGTCCGTTTCCCTGCTGGGCCAGGACCCCGAGAACGCTGACGCGGTGCTGCGTTCCCGCGTGGGTGTCATGCTTCAGGACGGCGGACTCCCCCCATCGGCGCGGCCCATTGCCCTGTTGCGGCACGTGGCCAGCTTGTATGAAAATCCGCTGAGCGTGGATGCCCTGGTGGACCGGTTGGGGATTGCAGAATTCTCCAACACCACCATTAGGCGGCTCTCCGGCGGCCAGAAGCAGCGCGTTGCCCTGGCCGCGAGCCTGTTGGGAAACCCCGAGGTATTGTTCCTGGATGAACCCAGTGCAGGGCTGGACCCGCAGTCGCGCCTGATGGTCTTTGAGCTGATCCGCGAATTGCGTGACAGCGGCAAGGCCATCATCCTGACCACCCACCTGCTCGACGACGCGCAGCGACTTGCCGACTATGTCTACATTGTCAACCACGGCGAGTCTGTCGCCGAGGGCACTGTGGCGCAGCTGCTGAGTCAGTCGACGGCAGCGCAAAAGCACCGCACCATGACGTTTGAGACGGTGCCGGGCCTGGACACAACTGGCTTGCAACACAGTGGCCTGATCTGCTCGGAAACCCGCCCCGGCGCGTACAGCCTGTCTGGGTCCTTCACACCCGCCGACATGGCGGCTTTTGGCCAATGGTGTGCCGCTTCGAACGCCATGCCCACCTCGGTGCACCTGGCCTCCCAGTCACTTGAGGATGTCTTCCTGGCCGTGTCAGCCGCAGCGTCGCCCTCCAGTGAGGCATCGGCCAGTGGATCAGCCAGCACCACAGGCAACACGGAATCAAGCCGCGCAGAAGCAGAATCGGAGCTCTCATGAGTACACCCTCACTTTTCGCTGGCGAGAGGACCACACGTCCGGCGACACGCCTGCGCCGTGTCATCAGCCAGGGCCGCTATGAGGCGGCCACCATGCTGCGCAACGGTGAACAACTGGTCCTGATGGTTGTCATGCCGCTGCTGGGCCTCATTGCCTTGACAGCCACTCCCCTGCTGGACGGCATGGGGTACAGCCGCGTCGAGATGGCAGCACCGGGCATCCTTGCCTTGTGTGCGTTGTCCACGGCGTTCACAGGCCAAGGCATTGCCACGGGTTTTGACAGGCGCTACGGCGTGCTGCGGTTCCTGTCCACAACACCGCTGGGCAAGGGTGGCCTCATTGCCGGCAAGGTCATTGCCGTGCTTGTGGCGCTGGCTCTCCAGGTGGTCATCATCTCCACGGTTGCCGCGTTTCTGGGCTGGCGCCCGCCGGTTGCCGGTGTGCTGCTGGGGATTCCCCTGCTGATTTTGGGGGCGATCACCTTCACAGCGCTGGGCCTGTTGATTGCCGGGACCGTGCGCCCCGAGGCGACGCTCGCCATCACCAACCTCGGTTGGATCCTGTTTGCCGCGCTGGGTGGCATTGTCCTGCCAGCCGGCAAGTTCTCGACGTCGATGGCCGACTTTGTCCAGTGGCTGCCCTCCGGCGCGCTGGGAAATTTGATGCGGGGGGCGCTCCTGGAGAGCCGGCTCGATATTTTTGCAATGGTCATCCTGCTGGTCTGGGCGGCACTTTGTTCGCTTGCGGCCGTTAAGTGGTTCAAATGGAATTGAAAGATGTGAATGACGTGACACCTCCCACCACCGCCAAGCGATCCTTTGCCGATCGCCTGCCCACCAGCATCACCCCGGCCCTGCGGCGGCTGTCTATTGCCTCGCTGGTTGGCCAGGGCGTTCTGATTGTTTCCGGTGGCGTGGTGCGCCTGACCGGTTCGGGCCTGGGCTGCCCCACGTGGCCCAAGTGCACCGCCGAATCCATCACCAACACCCCCGCCATGGGCATTCACGGTGTCATCGAATTCGGCAACAGGACACTGACCTTCCTGCTGGCCGCGATCGCTTTGGCCATGCTGGTCATGCTGTGGAATCTGCGCAAGGAACGCAAGGACCTGTTCTGGCTGGCCTTTGGCCTGCTGGCCAGCATCCCGGCCCAGGCCGTCCTGGGCGGCATCACCGTGCTTTCCGGACTGAACCCCTATGTGGTGAGCCTGCACTTCCTGGTCTCGGCCGCACTAGTGGTGGTTTCCATGCTGCTGGTCAACCGAACCTATGGGCGCACCGGCATGAGCGCACCGTCCGACGCCGAGCGTCCCCGCCCCCTGATTCGCCGGCTCAGCGTCGTTGCCGCAATCGCCACGTACCTGGCAGTAATTCTGGGCACGCTTGTCACGGGAGCCGGACCGCACTCCGGCGACTCTTCCTCCCCCAGGATCGAACTTGACGGCTACCTGGTGACCCGCATCCATGTGGTCCCCGTGTACGTTCTGGTGGCCGTTTCGCTTCTGCTGCTAGTCCTGCTGTGGCGCCGCGGCAAGGGCGACATCCTGCGCCAGGCCGCCATCCTGCTCTTCCTGGGCGTCCTGCTCCAAGGCTTCATTGGCTACTGGCAGTACTTCACCGGCATCCCCGCCCTGCTGGTTGGCTTCCACATGCTGGGTTCCTCAGTCATGCTCGCTGCGGGCACCAACATTGTTGACCTGGCCCTGCGACGCGGCAAGTAAGTCTAGCTTTTCACGCCCTAGTACGACGGCGGCCGGTGACCTTCTTTTTTGAAGGTCACCGGCCGCTTTTGCTTGCCAAAGAGCACGCACTGCAGCGTTTTCCACATGGCAGGTACGAACAATGACAGGTACTAAACGGTCGGAATTTCCGGTCCCAATCAATGAGTTTGAAATGAAGCGGTTGGATCCCTCAACCGCACTCGGCCCCTGAATCTTGCCTACGAAACACTTGGTGGCCGGGCGGTACGCTGAAAGCCAAGGCCAGCGAGCGGGAGGTGCCCGCATCTGGTTGAAAGGACATCATGGAACTTGACGACCTGCTTGAGGCTTTGAATGCCGGCCGCACCATCGCTGGGGACTCGCCGTTGCATGAGGTCATGCACCGCGTCAGCCAAGAAGCCCTTCGCATTACGGGGGAGCTAAATGGCGGATACCAGGAACCGGCGCGGGTTCGGGAGCTGCTGGCCCGGCTGACGGGCAGGCCGGTTGACGAATCCGTGACGCTCTTCCCGCCCTTCAATTCCGACTTCGGAAAGAACATCATTCTTGGGAAACGGATCTTCATCAACTCAGGTTGCAAGGTTCAGGACCAGGGCGGGGTGACCATCGGCGATGACACCCTCATCGGGCACAACGTGGTGATCGCAACACTGAACCACGACCTCGCGCCGAGCCGCCGAGCCGACGTGCATCCTGCCCCCGTGACAATCGGCCGCAACGTGTGGATCGGCTCCAACGCCACCATCCTTCCGGGTGTGCACATCGGGGATGATGCAGTGGTTGCGGCCGCCTCCGTCGTCACGAAAGATGTGCCGGCAGGAGCCGTTGTCGTGGGCTCCCCTGCACGGGTGGTGCGCACGGTGACCGACTGAACCGGGCTGTTTACAGGCCCCATTCTGCCGGGTCAGGAATTGCTTCTGCACCATCTGCGCTCAAGGTCCCAGACGTCGGTCGACAAAGAAGCGGCCGCTTTCCCTTCGGAAGAGCAGTCTGGAGACAATCCGTCAGCAACCCAGAACCGCCGCGACGGACGCTTCAACAATGGCCCTCCCGACGAGGAGCCCCCTCCATCTGCGTAGTCACCTTCTCAGTGGACCTCGTGCGACCCCACGGATTCCCCGTCAGAACCTCGTTGGGCACGCCCTCTCTGAAACGTCGTTCGGGCAAGACCCCATTTTTTGAGACCAAAGGCGGCATGCCGAGGCCAATGACATCTGCCTGCCGCCTGACCACCGAAGACCAAGGGGTGGCCTCGCCCGTGCTTGTCCTTACAGAGTAATGGTGCCTCGGATGCACGTGATGGTGGATCCGCCGACCCAGACTTTGCCGTTGGCGTCGGTACTGACCTCGATGTTGCCGGCACGTCCGACGCGTGCACCCTGCGATACCCGGTAGGAGGTGGGTTCGGTTTCCGTGGAGGTAAGCCACTGGCCCACGCTGGCGTTCATGCTGCCGCATACAGGGTCCTCGGCGACGCCGACTCCGGGTGCGAAGGTGCGCAGCTCAAACGCATGCTCTGAACCTTCGGGACAAGCGCCAAGCACACCAATCATCGCCTCGGGTATCCGGGACAGATCGGGTTCCAGGGCGAGGACCTCCGCTGCCGTGGCGAGTCGCACGACGGCCCAACCTGGGCCATTGTCGACCCATTGGTGGTCCAGGATGAGGTCGCGGTCAATGCCGAATGCGGAGGCGATGTCCGTGACATAGGATTCCTCGACCGGGCCGGAACGAAGCGTCGGAGGGGCCGCGAAGGAGAGAGCGTCGCCGTTTCGGCGTAGCTCGATGAGACCCGCGGCGCATTCCTGGATGACGTGTTCGCCCGATCGCGGACTTCCGCCCCGCTCCAGCCAGGCGTGGGCCGATCCAAGCGTTGGATGTCCGGCGAATGGCAGTTCACCCCCTGGGGTGAAGATACGCAGGCGGTAGTCGGCTTCGGGGGTTGTGGGCTGCAGGATGAAAGTGGTTTCGGACAAGTTCGTCCAGCGGGCCACCCGCTGCATCGCTTCGTCCGTCAGTCCGTCGGCGGCCAGTACAACGGCCACGGGATTTCCAAGGTAAGCGGAACTAGAGAACACGTCGACCTGGGCGAAAGCGAAATCACTCATGAGGGCTTCCTTTCAAGGAAAAGGCAAGGGGGTTCGACCTCCATCAGACCCCAAAGCCGCACGCGAGTACATGGCCAATTTACCTAAACTGGCTGGATGCCCGCCAAGGCAACGTCCGCCACATACGACATCAACGTGGGAGTGCAGTAAGCACCTGCGTGAGGATGCAGTTCCGTCACGCAGGGTCGGCCTGGATGCGGCCCAAATCCAGGAAGGTTAGCATCTCGTGGTGTGGTGGAGTTTTCCTCGACACGGTGCGGGTCAGTGCTTTGATTGTGCTGCAGTCATTTCTGGGAGCAAAATTCCTTCCTCTACTGGAGCGTGGGTAATCCACCCGGCCCGAGGTTGAAGCTCCATCACCCCGCTATTTTAGGCCGGTCGGCTAAAACACATCACGGGGTAGCCGAACTTACGAGGAAATAACTCCAAACTTTCGGGCTGGAAACTAAATTTGGGCAACTTTTCCACTCCCCCATCGCCTGCCACTGTCCGAAAGCGCAGCTTTATTCCAAATCTAGAGTTGATTATTGCCCCTACGGCTAGTTTTCGATTTTTGTCACTGAGATGAGTTTCAAGATGCCGAAAGACACTGTTGGCACATGTTTGTCTCGTTGGCGACTAGGCAGGGGGCCGGCGCGGTATTGCGGGAGTCGCACCCCAGTAGTGGAGTTGCCTGCACTAATCGTGGGAGCATGGTTGATTCCTGGCGGCTCGGAGGGCTGCGCCCTGAAGATCTAGGGGGGTCCCGCGTCTGAGGTGCGTGGCGTTCCGCCATCCGCAGGTCAGGGTATTGCCATTCCGGCAGCGTGGCCGGAATGATACTCAAGGCATTCAAACTGGCCTACCCATACTTAGCTGCTTTGTGTCAAATTATTCTTTTTCATTGTGTTACATTATAGGTTCAGATATTTTTGGGCCATTTTTTTGCCCAAACCACGAGAATAACCAGCTGCCAGGATACGTGCGCCATTTTGCTACAGATGCAGGGAAAAACAGACAAGGGCTTTGGCCCACCACGAGCACATCTTATTAAGAGATTCGAACGGGTCGGTGCCGTCTTTCTGGTTCTACTCCTAGCAGCGGCTTCGTTGATATTCATCAACAGTCAACCCGCAGCCGCAGCCGCAGATGGGAAATTGACCGTTCGTGCAACCAGTGTTGCTTGCGGATTCACAAACGTCATCGCTCCGAATCTAAGAACCCAATGCGCGGATATCGCGGACCACTGGTACCCGAGTGAGACAGCCAATAGGCAGGCGATACTTGAAGGTACAGGCACCCCTGTCGCCAACTGCGGCACCAGCGTCGGCATCACCGAGGCTGTGCAGAACATCGGCGTGAGCTCAGTCGCTGCCAGGGACCTGACGTGCAACGAGCGAACGCATTCAACGGATAACCTCCTCGCATCCATTTTCAGCGGAGTCGATGCTAACAACCAGCCTGACCTTCCAGTTGTTGGAGGCCCTTGGTCGCCGGCCGCTCCCACCAAATGTGAAGTCGCTGATGCCTTGGTTACAGACATCGCCCCGGCCACCTGCGGGGTGGGCGGCATCTCACGGACCACAGCCGAGTGGTACATCATGGAGGGCTACGTCAGATTCCCCGCCACGGCCAGTGGACAGATCACGTTTGAGGCCAGCAACCTAGGCCGAGATAACACCTCGCGGGCCGAATATCTCGCGTTCATGGCCTCCCCAGACCGGACCTTCGCCAATCTCGCCTTCGTTGGCGAAGCTGAAACGGCTCGCAATTCAACTGTCGGTTTGCAGGTCTCCGTGAACGTGAGTACTGACGTCGGGGACAGGTGCTCCAACATTCGGGGCATCCGCCTCTACATGCAGGACCAAATCGAAGGATCCTCCGCGAATCTTCGCTGGGACATCGGAAACGGCATGGTGCCAATCCCTGCCGCCAATGTGGGCACCAACAACGATCCGCTGGAGGGTTGCATGCCTCCGGTTGCTGAAAATAATGAAGAGACGACTAATCCTGGTGTAGCTGTGGACATTCCTGTACTCGGTAATGACACCAAGGGTTCAGGAGATATCGACCCCACAACGGTTCGCTTCCTTGATCCGATCAGTGGGGACCGGATGGAGAGCCTTGTTGTTCCGGGAGAGGGTACCTGGAGTGTTGATACTGCCACGGGTGTTGTCACATTTACTCCGCTGCCTGAGTTCACGGGCGTTACGGCCCCGGTTAACTACGAATTTTTCGATGGGAACGGATTGTCGGCTCGGGCCGAGGTTGTCGTGACGGTCAACGCCGGTCCAACTCCCTCAACGGAACCAGCCACTGATCCGACAACAGACGCTGCTACTGATCCCGCGACGGAACCAGCCACTGATCCGGCAACGGACGCCGCGACAGATCCGACAACGGACCCCATGAAGGATCCGACACAGAACCCAACGACGAACCCTGTTGCGGTCCTGACGAATGGTTCAACTTCACAGTCGAACAAGGATGACTTGGCCACCACAGGATCGTCCGCCAAGTTACTGATTACAGGCGGCGGGCTGCTGCTTGCGTTGGGACTTGTCGGCCTGTTCATGTCCACCCGTCGCCGCAGTCAGCACTGAGCGGAAAGACTCGTAGTTAGCTAGTGCGGACGCTGCTTCACTGTTCAACCACTGACGGCCGGCGCGACACCCCGAATGCGGGGTCGCTCCGGCCGTCTTTGCGTTCAATGCTCACCACGGGAACACGATTGACGAGGACGCCTCGGGCCTCGAACTGGTCAGGGCCGAAAAAGCCTTCTTGTCATTGGCGTTCTTGTCTGCGAATCCTGACGCCGGTTTCACAAGAACCCGAGCCCAACTTCAGGAGATGCTCGCCTATGTCCGTCGCGGTGGAATTCAGCGACAAAGAAGCCGCCGGCATCCGCACCCGTTCTTGTCCAATTAAGTGTTCCGCCGGTCCAATCGATGACGTGTCGGTCCTTGAATGATGTCGCGACGACTGCCAAGCTAGTCGCGAATCCAGGTCAGGCCTCCCCTCGGCTCGGCCATCTCGTGGACAAGGAAATGAAACCCCTCCACGTCGAAGCTATCAGGGCCACAGACCCAGGTGAGCTCCATGGTGAACATTCACCGACGTAGATTAAGTCGGGAGGCGCAGCATTGGACTGGCAGGTCGCCAGACACTCGCCTAGGGTGGGAAGTGGACGAAAGGAGCACTTCATGAAGAAAATCCTCATGGTTCTGACCAGCGTTTCCGAGATCGGTAATACAGGAGAGAAGACCGGCTACAACGTGGCCGAGGCCGCACATCCTTGGAAGGTCTTCAAGGATTCCGGACATTTCGTTGACTTCGCCTCCATCCAGGGCGGCCAGCCCCCTCGCGATGAAGTCGACTCCGACGATCCCATCCAGGTTGCCTTCACCAAGGACGAGGCCACACGCGCCGGCCTTTACAACACCGCCCGCGTCGACGTCGTTGATCCCGAACAGTACGACGCCGTCTACCTCGTGGGAGGCCACGGCACCATGTGGGACTTCCCGGACAGCGAAGGCTTGGCGAACCTGGTGTCCAGCGTCTACAACGCCGGCGGCTTGGTGGGCGCAGTCTGCCACGGACCGGCCGGCCTGGTGAACGTGAAATTACCGAACGGGCTCGGCCTCGTCCAAGGCCGCAATGTGGCTGCCTTCACCAACGACGAGGAGGTTGCGGCAGGGAAGGACAAGGTCATCCCGTTCTTCCTGGCAGACCGGCTTGTGGAACAGGGCGCCACTCACATCCCCGCCGACGTCTTCGAGGAGCAGGTTGTGGTCGACGGCCGGCTGGTAACCGGACAAAACCCGGCCTCAGCTGCTGGCGTGGCCAAGGAGATGGAGAAGCTCTTTGCCGAGGTAATCCACCAGGAAAAGGCAGAAGAGCAACATGAGGCGGAAGCTCTGCGCGCAGAGCACGACGCCGAGAAAAACGCCAAGAAGAAAGCCGCGGCAGACGCGGAGCACTAACCACGCACAAGCGTGGGAGAATCCGCGTAACGGCACCCTGCGGACGATCACGAAAAAAAATTAATGGCGCTGGCGTGTACTCGAGCGTTGAGGCACTCCCGGTACCTATAAAGTGAACAATGTCTCTTATAAGTTTTATGGGAGATGACAACGAAGAGAACGGGAGTTACTACATGCGCGGAAGCAGTCTTGTATGGACAATCGTAGGTGTTTTGGTGGCCATTGCCTTGGTCATTTGGATCGTCTCAGCGATCTAGAACGCCTCCTCATAGTAGTCAAGAGGAGCCCCACAGTGTTTTTGGGGCTCCTCGGGAAAGGTCCTGAATGCAAAAAGTATTTTTTGCATTCAGGACCTTTCTGTCGCTTCCGCTCGCGCCTGGAACGCGGAACCCGGTGGCACGCTTGTTGGTGCGAACTGAGCCGAAGCACAGCGATGTGGCGCATTGTGGCCGCCGTCCAGATAAGGAGTGGCCTCCCGAAAGCCCTGCTAGAGATTCGAGGGTCCGTTCTTTCATGGCCGGTCCGGAGCAACTCGCCTCGCTCGAGGGCCACCAATAGGTGGTGCTCCGTCCTGCCGCCGGATGTAGTCAGCCACCCCTTCACCGGACACGTTATAGTGCGGGGTTTTTTCGAGCCCGGCCGCGTAGAACACCTGAAAGAGGCCGTGTGCGAGTGGGCTCGCGAGCACCCACCCGTCGATCTGCGAGTTGAGGCGATCGAGTGTTCCCGGCCCCATGCAAGATCGTCATTGCCCGTCTTGAGCGGACCGTGTCGCTCATGACAGCCTACCCACGGCGAAGCACAAGCAAACCGATTTCAATCGAATTGGCGAGCTAAACCTTGACGACTGGATCTTTCACATGTCGATTGCCCACTGTGGCGAGCCCCCCCGACCACGCTTAGGAGGGCGCGAGGTCATCGCTGACGGCCGAACCATGGCCGCAGACAGTCGGGAGAATGACTCCATGCGCCGGAATCAGTGCAGGGGGTTGTGTCCTCGCACCAAGCCTGTTGGGCCTTGACGAGTACGACTCGACGGTGGACGCCTTGTCCAGGTACGGAATGGTCCAGGTCGACGTGGGCAAGCAAACCCTATTGGGCTCTTCGTGACGGTCAGGCGTTGGAGGTTGGCGGGAACAGTGTTGTGCTGCTCTGACGGATCCACGGATGGGGCATCCCGCCCAAGGTTTCGCACTGGACTGATGCCCTGGCGTCATCGAGCATTGGATCCAGCTATGGGCTCTCCACTTGGCCGGGGTTGTTCGCACGTGCATCGCGACAAGGCGATCGGCCCGGGAACATTCGAGGCTGCTTGGATGCCCCAGCAGTGCGGGCTGGAGACGACTGTAAAACAACAATCTGCGACTCCGTGAGGTACGGCGGTACCCGCTCCGGCCATCGGTAGTCACCGCGGGGCTGGAGCAATGCAGTGGGATACGCACGGATGTTGGATTGCGGCGGACGCGTCTTTAAGCATGACCATGCGGCACCGGCCGAACCCCAGCAGCCCCATGACTTCAGTTGCGACACCGACCAGCATCTTGTTGCCTCGGGCCCGCCCAGGCGCCAGTAACCACTAAGCGGTATCGGGTTTAGCCCAAAATTCGTTGTTTTTGGCGGGTGAACTCTTCGTCGGTGAGTAATCCCTTGGAGTACAGTTCGGCGAGCTGCGTGAGCAGAACGACCGGGTCTTCGACAGAGGGGGGCAAGGCGGCCGGCGTGGCCGCGGTCGGCAGTGGTTCGGGGCTGCTCGCCTGTTGAGACCATCTATTGGCCTGTCGTCGTGAGACGTTATTGGAGACGGCGGTGGCGGTTCCTGAGATAATGGCGGTGCGGGCGATGCCCCTGAGAAGTCCTGGCATAGTAGTCTCTCCTTAGTTGATTGGAGTCGTGCAATTCGCCGCGTGGATTAACCGGCGTCGGTGGCCTGGAGCGCAGCCACAAGGTCTGCGGACGGGATCCGCCCGCTCGCGACCAGTTCCGCTCCCCCTCGCCGTAGAGCACCGATGAAGGGCACTGCCCAAAGGTTCTCGTAAATGACGACGCCCGCCGAGCTATTCGCCTGGATGACGCCACCCGCTTCGGCGATGTCGTCATCGTCAAGGAGACCCGATGAAGCCCCGTCGAAAACAGCGAGATCAAGCTGGCCGTCACCATCAAAGTCTGCAACGTTCAACACGGTCACTGCCCCGTCGGAAGCCTTGTGGATGAACACCAGATCGAGGATGCGGATAATCCCTCGATCGACCAGGTCGACCAAGATGGGGAACCCTTCTCCCGTCATCCGATTCCCCGGAAACTCCACCACTAGGTAGTCGACCGGGCCGGTCTCATCGTTGTCCGCCATGGTTGCCGCCGTTCGCATCGTTCGAGTGTGATTTTCTTCACAGTACGTGAGCTCCGGTGCTCCTACAAGGAGTCTCACGTCAAACGTTTGGCGGGGACTCTTGAACGCGATGGCTTCGTGTGGCCGGACATGGCGGTGGTCCATGACCCGCATGACCCGGGGTTCTGCGCCCGCATGGCAGCTACCGACCGCGGCGATATCTTCCACCCGAAGTTGTTGACCGTCCCGTCCTAGCCCTCCGCGCCCGGCGGAAAGCCTAGAGCGGTTTCTTGGCCAAGGCCTTGTCCGCAGATGAGGACTTGCGCCCCAGCCGGCGGTCAAGTGTTACCTGAAGCCGTGCAGCGGCAATCTGCGCGCGTTGTTCACCGAGAGACCTTGGCGCTGTATTTGGGTCGCTCACCTGCTGAAAGCCCTGCTCTTTTTTCGATGCTGGTGTCATCAGACTCACGGGAGCTCCTCATTTTCGTCGTTGCTTCCATTGTTGCCGTTGTCGTCCTCTGAGTCCAGATCAGTCTGCACGTACTCATTGCCTGGCGCCGACCCTGTCAGTCGTTGCCAGAATATCTTCCACGCTGACTGATCCTTTAGAGGGGTTGCCTCCGGCTCTGACCCGGACACCGCCTCCGGCTCAATTGGCTGAACTACAGCCCGCTCACCGTTGGTGGGGTTCTTGAGTGTTCGCAGGGCTTCGTCGAGCAACAGCAGCTCCTCACGGGCAGCCAGCTTGCTTTTGGCCAGCAACGTGAGGATTGAGAATCCGAGCGTTCTCGCGTCCGGATCCTTCTCGCGAGCCATTTCGATGGCCCACTGCGTTCGCTTCCACCACTCGCTGCGAGCGTCAGCAACAGTGCGCTGACGAATCGTCCTCCACCCCACGAGCCCTGCCACCAAAGCGCCCAAGATAATCGCAATGGGCCCGATGGACGCGAAAAGATCCCACCATTGCACGGGGTCTGAGGGGCTGGGAACGGGAGTAGGTGTCACCAACTCAGCCTAAGCCGTACCGGTGTCCAAATGCCTACGACACCACCGCACCGACCTGAACCATCGCATGGATGCAACCCTGCAACGGGAGGGTTGCTCACCGGAGCCAGCTCCCGACGTCGAACATGCCACCGAGCCGATCCCCCTCGACCCACAAGTGCTACGAGGAAGCGTCCTCTTCAACGTCTTTCGGTCCACTGAGATCCATGTCGAGGAGGGGAACAACTCGTGATTTGGTGACGTGTCGGTGGACCAGCCACAGGCCCAAGAAGATCGGAATGCCGATGTAGGAAGAAAGGATTTCCAGCCCACGTCCCGCCAGAACGGCCTGGTAGTTTTGCCCGGCAACCACCACAATAAGGACGGCGAATGCCAGCAGCGGTCCAATCGGGAAAAACGACGCCTTGTAGGGCAAATCGCTCACCTTGTTGCCTTGGGCGAGGAATCCGCGCCTGAAGCGGTAGTGCGAGAGCGCGATGCCTGCCCAGACAATAAAGCCGCACAATCCGGAGACATTGAGCAGCCACGCGTAGGCGGCCCCTTGGCCGACGATGGCACTGAGGAACCCAAAGAGTCCCACCGCGGCCGTGGCCAATAACGCAGCCATGGGGACGCCGCGTGAGTTGGTCCGGCCGAAGATCTTCGGCGCCTTGCCATCATGGGCCATTGCATAGAGCATCCGGGTTGAGGCGTAGAGGCCGGAATTGCCTGCGGAGAGGATGGCCGTAAGGATCACGGCATTCATCAAGGCAGCCGCAAAGGCAATTCCCGCACGTTCAAAGACCAGGGTGAACGGGGACGCTGCAATGTCTGCTTCCCCGGAGGCCAACAGGCTCGGGTCGGTGAACGGAATCAGGCAACCGATGACGAAGATGGCGCCAATGTAAAAGATCATGATGCGCCAGAAGACGGAGCGGATTGCTCGGGGAACTTCCCGGCGCGGGTTCTTGGCCTCCCCTGCTGCAACACCCACCAGCTCGGTACCTTGGAAGGAGAACCCGGCGATCATGAAGACGGAAATGATGGAAACCCAGCCGCCGTGGAACACATCTTCACGGTTTTGCCAGTTGCTGAATCCCGGTGAATTATCGCCCAGGATGCCAAAGATCATCAGCACACCTGCCACCAGGAAAAGCACGACTGCCACCACCTTGATCAGTGACAGCCAGAATTCGCTTTCGCCAAAGGCCTTGGCCGAGAGTGCGTTCATTGCCGTGAGCAGAACAAGGAAAACTCCGGCCCAGAGCCACCCAGGCACCCCGGGAAACCAGAAGTCCATGATGATTCCCGCGGCGACCAGCTCGGCAGCCACGGTGATGGCCCAGTTGAACCAGTAGTTCCAGCCGATGGCGAACCCGAACGACGGCGATACGAAGCGGGTTGCGTAGGTTTGGAATGAGCCCGCCACGGGAATTCTTGCAGACATTTCCCCCAGGGACTGCATCAGCAAGAAGACCATCAGGCCCACCAAGAGGTAGGCAACCAGTGCACCGCCGGGGCCGGCTTGGGCAATGGTTCCACCTGAAGCTACGAAGAGGCCGGTGCCGATGGCGCCACCGATGGCGATCATCTGGAGGTGGCGGCTGCTCAGCCCTCGTTTGAGTTCATTCTCTGCCTGGTCCATGGGAGTGCCGGGCTGTATTCCGCTGGCGGGGACTGGCTTCGTTGGAGATTCTTCTTGAGGTGCAACAGATATATTGCTCATTTTTGGCTTCCCGACTGGTGGTCATTGACGGATCAAGACAGTGCCAGGTTCTTGGATCCGGGCCTGCTGGACCCTGAAATGTCGGGCGGAGATTGGCTCCATGAGCTCCTATCTGACGCAACGACACTGACCATTATGACGGGGAATTGTCACAAAGCAGGAATCGGTGCACCTTGGGCGGCACCCGGATCAGCCCGGGCCGCCAATCCAACTATTTTTCGTTGTTGCGGCGCACCATCTCGTTGATCCAGCTGGGTGCGAACGGCGAGGTGCAGTTTGGTGGCGTTGGGTAGTCCTTGAGCACTTCCAGACGCTCCCCAATGTCAAGGGCCCGTGCGCGGTGCTCGGCGTGCTCAATACCGATCTGGGCCAAGCAAAAGTTCATGGCCCACTGCAGCCGGTCCGGAGCTTCCTTCATCTGCGCTTCAATGATGTCCAGCAATTCCGCAAGATCCAGTCCTTGGGGCTTCTTCACCACCCGTTCGCTGGTCAGCGCCCACCCGGCACTGGCTACCGACGCGTCCGGATCGGTGAACCAGGCCACCCGCAATTCCTGGGCATGCGGGCTCTTCTTCACCACGTAGTTCACCAGCCACTCGTTCACCTTGGGTATCCGGGCCTCGCGCATCATGGCATCCAGTTCATCGCGCCCAAAATCCTTGGGGCGGCAAATCAGCAGCGCCACCAGCCGCGCCGGGGTGTCGCCCGTCGCCCACAGCTCGCGGGCAAGCTCATGCTGCGTCTTCAGCCGTTTCGCCATGGCGCGCAGCTTGCCCAGGTTAACACCGTGGTCGTCACCATGCTTCTCGTTTACGGCGCGGGCTTTCGGATCCTCCAGCGCAGCCAACTCGGCCAACACCTTGCTTGCCGCAGCACTCATCATCGTTGCCTGGGCCATCGTGCGCTCCTGTCCATCATGGGTAGGTTCCAGCGTACTCGGAAGGTACCCACAAGCAGGAGAACGGGCGACGCCGGGCACTTGGCTTTTCTGTTCGGCTCAGAGCGGCATGGGCTAGATTCTAAGGAGCTGACAGTCAGCTGGATCGCGAAAGGGACAACCAATGACAAGCCCCGATCTAGGTGTCTGGCCACACGGCGATGCCCAGTACCGACGTTCGGAAGTCACAGCCGTGGTGGGAAACGGTGACGGCGTCTGGGAACGCGCTGCAACTGAAGTGCTGCGCTGGAAAGTGAAGACCGCAAGTGGATTCTCCGTGGATTCAACCGAATCTGTTGCGCCCGGCCAGCGTGTGATCGTCACGGCACGGATGTTCGGGATAACGGTTCATGAGCCTGTGGAAGTAGTGGCCGTGGTGGAGCAGCCGGACCGGGTGGGTTTCGCTTACAAGACTCTGCCCGGGCATCCGGTCAGCGGCGAGGAAGCATTCATTATCCACCGCAAGGGAGACCAGGTGCATCTGAGTATCCGATCGCTCACCCGCGCGGCACCGCAGCAACCGTGGCGCGCCCTGTTCCCGATCCTCTTGCTCGCACAACTAGTAGTTCGACGGCGTTACCTGCGCGCACTGCTGTGAGCCGGCTGGAACGACGCAGTGGCCAAGCCCCGCACTCGTGTGGACGCTATGCGCCGGAAACCAGGAACTCGTTCCGCGTCTCAATGAGCTTCTTCAAGTACCGGGTCAGAACCATCTTCTCCACCAAACGCCCCAACGGACCAAAAGGGGCAGCGAATTCGATTCGCTCAGTCATGGTGGTCCCGGCAGCGTCCTCGCGAAAGTCGTGAACGTGCCGGAAATAGCGGAACGGGCCGTTGACTTGCTCATCAACAAAACAGCTGGGCGTTTCCAGATAGGTGATCCTGGAGGTCATGCGCAGCGGAACGCCGAAGTGCCAGGCCCGCCACGTTACTTCCTCCCCCAGACCAATCGACCCGGATGTCACTCCGGCAACGGCCGTTTCCTTCGAATGCCCCATCGACTCCGTGTGTGCATCAATACTCAGAGAAAGGTGAAACAGCTCAGCTCGGCTCATGGTGGTTCGGGTGACACATTCAAAGGAGGCAGGCATGGTTGCCAGTATCCCAGAAGCCAACGGGCATGAAGGCACTCAGTCGCGAAGTTTAGCTTCAGCGGCCAATTCCGCCGTGGTGGGCGGGCGGCCGCTGGAGAGGTCCTCGGGCAGGTCCCCCGGGAGCCGGTTCGGCATCCGGCCAGCCGGCACAATCGCCAGCATGGCGATGGCCGCCAGTCCGAGGAGGGAAATCTTCAGGGCCTGCAGGCGGGCGTCCTCATTAACCTTCACGGCGGCATCCACCTGGGCGGCGGTTGCCGAGGTGGTGGCCAGGAAATCCTTGAGGTGGTCGTTGGTCACAAAATTCACGCTGTCCAACGGAATCTGCTGCTGCAGATCGGCCGGGATCTCATCGTGGGCGCTCATGCCCGCCGTGACACTCATGGCCAGGATCGAGACGGCGAACACGCTCGCCACCGCGATGCCCACCGAGCCGGAAATGTTGTGCACCAACCCGCGCCAGGCACCCACGTCACCGGCAAGCCTTTTGGGGGATGCCGACAGCAAGGTGTTGAACACCAGGGCCACAATGGCACCCTGGCCCAGGCCCAGGGTGATCAGGCCCAGCACCACGAAGATCTGGCCCCAGCTGTTGCTGATGGTGAAGGCCAGCAGAATGAGGCCCAGTGACACCACAACAAAGCCCATGCGTGCCAGCTTCCGGGGCGTGAACTTATCGTAGAACTGGGCCACCATGGAGCTGGCCACAAAGATGGACAGCGTGTAGGGAATGATGGAGATGGAGGTTTGGAAGCTTGAGCGGCCCTGCACAATCTGGATGTACAGGGGAATCAGGAAGTTCGCCGCCGTGCCCACAAACAGCATGGCAGCCATGGCGAACGTGGTGGCCTTCTCCTGCCCCGACTTCAACACGTCAAGGTCAAAGATTTGCGGGCGTCCCAGCGACTTTTGCTTGCGCAGCCACATGAAGAACACCTGTCCGCCAATGATGCCCAGCACAATCAGGACCAGCGCCGGTGACAGGCCCAGCACATTGAACGGCGCGGCCTCGGTGGCCATCACCACGCCCCAGGAGTTCATGCCACTGAAGCCGAAGCTCAGGAAAATGATGGACACGGCCGCAACCATGGCCCCCACCCAGTCGATGGCCACCTCGGGCATCGGGGCAATGTTCTTGAGCTTGAAGCTCAAGGCAAAGTTCACAATTGCCAGCAGCACAATGAGCCCAAAGGAGTAGCGCCAGCCGATGGTTGAGGCGAAGGATCCGGCAATCAGCAGTGCCAGCACCCCTGCTGCCGGGATGGCCGCCGCAAGGAAGCCAATGGACTTGGCCTGCTGGTCCCCCTTGAAGTTGGCCGCGATGAAGACCACCAGGGCCGGTGCAATCAAGGCGATCACTGCTCCGGACAGCGCCTGGGCAACAAAGAGCATGACCGGGCTGACGCTTAGCGCCACCGCAGCCATGGAGAGCCCGTGGATGGCCACGGCGATCTGGAAGACCTTGCGTGAACCAAACTTGGCCCCCACCTTGGCCCCGAGCAGGATGAACGCGGCCATGGCGAACGTTCCGGCGGTGATGGCCGTGCCAATGTTCGTGGCGGGCGTGT
The DNA here is from genome assembly GCF_002909415.1 of Arthrobacter glacialis. Taxonomy (NCBI): domain Bacteria; kingdom Bacillati; phylum Actinomycetota; class Actinomycetes; order Micrococcales; family Micrococcaceae; genus Arthrobacter; species Arthrobacter glacialis. The sequence continues at coordinate 137,393 of NZ_PPXB01000007.1, forward strand.
TCAGGTCCGTGGTGATGCCCTGCATGGATACTGTCAGCGCGTTCACGGCAAACGATGCTTGAATTTGGGTTAGAACCACCACAATGAGTGGCAGCCACGACGCGTGGGCAACAGCCTCAGCGGCCCCTGCCGGTACTTGACGACTGGACATCAGCAGGCCTTTCTCTCCTCCGGCCGGCCACACACCAGATCCGGCCCGGCTTCAGCCGGGATACGTGATCTTCAGTCTAAGCAGGACGACGCAATTTCGTTAGAAGAATTCAAGCGTGCCGTAATACAACATCCAGCACAGACCGCTTAGCCGTCGTAAGCGGCCTGCAATGCGGCAATGTCGAGCTTTTGCATGCCCAGCATGGCGGCCATGGCGCGCTGTGAGCCTTCCGGGTCGGGACCATTGAGAACACTGGTGAGCATGGCGGGAATCAATTGCCAGGACACCCCGAATTTGTCCTTGAGCCAGCCGCATTGGCTTTCCTCGCCGCCGTCGGCCGTCAAGGCATTCCACGTGGCATCCAGCTCTTCCTGGTTGTCAAAGAACAGCTCAAAGGAGATTGCCTCCGTAAAGGAGTACATGGGGCCGCCGTTCAGGCCACGAAAACTGCGCCCATCCAGTTCGAAGGCAACTGTTAATGCAGTGCCGGGCTCCCCCGGGCCGCCTTCACCCCAACGTGCCACGTCCGTAATGCGGGAATTCGGGAACAACCCCACATAAAAACTTGCTGCTTCTTCCGCCTGGCCATCAAACCACAAACATGTACCAATTCCTGCCATTGCCACCACATCCATTCATCGAGACACAGACCAGACAACTGTTCCGGTCTGTGGACGAGCCTAGAGCGGCAGGCCACCGGCTTCAATGGTTACTTGCCGGTAGCTTTCGCCGAGACGAGTTCTTCGTCGGCGACGCTCTTAAGGGCGACGGCGGGGCTTGGCTTTGACGGCGTCGGCCATCACCAGAGACAGGACCAACCAGAGGCAAAAGGCCGTGCCGCCGAGGACCACGGCAAGGGTGGGCGGAAGGATCCCCGCCACCCACTGCTTGGACGTCAAGGAAATCGCGCCAGCCAGAAAAAGCAGCGCTCCACCGACTCCCAGGACAATGTTGAGCAGGCGCAGCAACCAGAGCCGCACGTCGCCTCCTGTGTCGCGGTAGGGGGAATGTCAACCGGAGTGACCGGCCCAACGGCACAGCCACCTCTGCAAGTTTACGACTAAACTTCCATGAGTGACTCAAACACAGACGCGCCCCAGTTCGAAGATTCTTTTCTACACGATCGCCGCGGACATTGTCCTGGTGCTGATCTTTGCCCTGTCCGGACGCAGCTCCCACAGCGAAAATCTTTCCGTGGGTGGCGTGCTGGAAACAGCGTGGCCATTTCTCGCTGCACTGGCTGTGGGCTGGCTGGTTTGCCGCACCTGGGTGCAGCCGCTGCGTGTGTGGCCGCACGGCGTCTGCCTGTGGATGATCACCGTGGCCGGCGGAATGGCTTTGCGCATCCTCTCCGGCGCTACCGCGGCGACCCCCTTTGTGGTGGTGGCAACACTTGTTTTGGCCGTGTTCCTGCTGGGCCACCGGCTCATTGCAACACGTGTGACACGTGGCACCAAAAGCCCATAATTAGCGAATCCCCTGCGTTACGATGGAGGCAACGAACTGCGTTTTTGTGACATCGCGCAGCATTTTTCCGCCTGCTTAAGCCACACGACAAGGACCCCGCCTGTGATCACCGCTTTTGTCTTGATCAAGACTGATGCCTCCCGGATACCCGAAGCCGCCCAAGAGATTTCTGAGCTCGCCGGAATCAGTGAGGTTTATTCGGTGACGGGTGAATGGGACTTGATTGCCATTGCGCGCGTGCAAAAGCATGAGGAGCTGGCAGATGTGATCGCCGACAAGCTTTCCAAGGTTAAGTCAATTGTCTCCACCACCACCCAGATTTCCTTCCGCGCTTATTCGCAAACTGATTTGGATGCAGCGTTCTCCCTCGGTTTCGACCACTGAACCGCCGGATGCGCCTCGAAATTGCTGTCCAGGATGTCCCCGGAGCTCACCTGGCAGCGGCGCACGGTGCCGACCGGATTGAGCTCTGCTGCGCTTTGCAACTGGGCGGGCTCACACCGTCCCACGGTTTGCTCAAAAGCGTTCGCGACGCCGAACCGAACCTGCCCATTCATGCCCTGGTCCGGCCGCGCCCCGGTGACTACGTTTATGACAGTGCTGCGGTTGCCCTCATGGTTGAGGAAATCAAGGCCCTGCGCGACGCCGGTGCCACGGGCGTTGTGATTGGCGCCCTGACCGCGGCGGACACCATTGGCTACTCCACTGTTGAGACGCTGATTGCGGCAGCGGATGGCCTGCACATCACCTTCCACAGGGCAGTGGACCATCTCAAGCTTCACGACGCCGCAGCTGCCGTTCCACAGCTGGCCGACCTTGGGGTGCAGCGCATCCTGAGCTCTGGCGGAGCCGGCCGTGCGGGTGAGGGCCTGACACAACTGCGGGCCATGCATGAGGCGGCCCAGGGTCGGTTGGATGTCATGGCTGGCGGCGGTGTTGGCATCGGCGATTTCTCCGCCTTCCACGCTGCCGGCTTGCGCGACGTTCACCTCTCGGCCAAGCGCGTGGTCACCCAAATCCTGCCCGAGCCCATCACGGCAGCAGCCCAGGCCGAGGACCACAGCTACTTTGCCACCGACGCCGACGTGGTGCAGCAGGCTGCCAGCGCGGCGCGCGCTCTGAACTAGGGCTTGGCGCCGGCCCTGGTTGTGCTGGCTTGAGCATGTTCACCACCAACACGTGAAGGGCCCTCCAGGGAGCCCTTCACCTGTTTAACCGGTGGGTTGGTGCGCGAAGACTATTCGCCAGCACCCTCAGCCGAGAGTGCAACCCAGTTCTTCAGAACGTTCGCGGCAGCGCCGCCGTCGATGGCCGCCTCGGCCCGGGCTGCGGCAAAGTGCATGCGTTCCACCAGGGTGCCTGAGGCCGACTGGTCGTAGGCCACAAGGCCCGCGGCCGCATTGAGGACCACGGCATCGCGGACGGGTGTTCGCTCACCGTCCAGGATGCGCCGAACAACGGAAGCGTTGAATGCTGCATCGGCGCCGCGCAAGTCTTCAATGGTGGCCCTGGGGATGCCAATATCCAAGGGGTCAAAAGCAAGTTCCGTGACTAACGTGTCCCTGACCTCCCAGACAGTGGAGGTGCCCGTCGTCGTGAGTTCATCCAGCCCATCGCTGCCCCTGAACACCAAGGCTCGCACGTTGCGCGCCGCCAACACGCCAGCCACCAGGGGTGCCAGACGCGCGTCCGCAACACCAATGGCTGAGGCGTTCACGCGCGCTGGATTGGTCAACGGGCCCAGCAGGTTGAACGCCGTGGGAATGCCGAGCTGGCGCCGGGCAACAGCTGCGTGTCGCATGGACGGGTGGAAGAAGTTGGCAAAGCAAAAAGTGATGCCCACTTCGCTAGCCGCACGCGTCACCATCTCCAAGGAAAGGTCAAGACGGACGCCCAGGCTCTCCAGCACGTCTGCCGAGCCTGCGGCGGAGGAGGAGGCCCTGTTGCCATGCTTGACCACCGTGGCCCCTGCGCCGGCGCAGACCAGGGAGGCCATGGTGGAAATGTTCACAGTATTGAGCCTGTCTCCGCCGGTGCCCACAATATCGAGGGCATCCGTGGAAACATGCATGGGCCGGGCATTGGCCAGCATGGCCTCCACCAGGCCGGTCACTTCGGCGACCGTTTCGCCCTTGGCACGCAAGGCCACCAGGAACCCGGCAATCTGCACATCGGTGGCGTTTCCGGCCATGATGGTGTTCATGGCCCACTGTGTTGCGTCCTGGCTGAGGTCTTCCTTGGCTATCAAGGCGGCAATGAGGTTTGGCCAGGTGCGGGTGTCGGCAACAGTGTTTGGGAGAGGATTCACTCTCAAGATGTTAGTGGAAATCGGCCGCCGCCTTCGGAATGTGACCATTGACACGCGCATCGTGTTGTGCATACGCATCTGGGTTTAGGCTGTGAATCCGCCGGAATTTCGCAAGTTTGTAGAAAAAGATCCGGCAAACGGCATTTTGCATTGGGAACTCTGGAGTTTTATAGACATAATGTCTATGTGACAACTGCGACCCATGCCCCCAGTACCCCGGCGCATCCGACGCTGAATCGACCGAACATGGTTTCTGTAGGAACCGTAGTTTGGTTGTCCAGTGAGCTGATGTTCTTTGCCGGCCTTTTTGCCATGTACTTCACACTGCGTTCCACCACTGGTGGGATGTGGGCTGAAGAAACGGCCAAGCTGAACTTCCCGTTCGCCTTGGTGAACACCATCATCCTGGTTTCCAGCTCATTCAGCTGCCAGATGGGTGTGTTTGCTGCGGAGAACCTTCGGCCTCGCCGCACCGGACGCCTCTTCCAGTTCTCCAAGTGGGGAATGACGGAGTGGTTCCTGTTGACCTTCGTTCTCGGTGCCATCTTCGTTGCCGGTCAAGCGACCGAATACGCGATGCTGACTTCCGAGCACGTGACACTGAACTCAAACCCCTATGGCTCAGCCTTCTACATGACAACAGGTTTCCACGGCCTGCACGTCCTTGGCGGACTCATTGCATTCCTACTCATCATTGGCCGCGCCTATGCTGCAAAGAAGTTTGGACACTTCGAAGCAACCAGCGCGATCGTCACTTCTTACTACTGGCACTTCGTGGATGTCGTGTGGATTGGCCTTTTCTTGGTCATCTACGTCCTGAAGTAAGCTGCCAACAGCTTTCTTCTATACAAGTAAGACTTAGCATTTGCGGCTCTCACTAGGGGCTGCTGGATATAGATCAAAGGAACCACCAAGTGAAGGCACTTTCGCAGAAGCGACGTCATCCGCTGGCTGCACTAGCGTTGCTAGTGATGGGGCTCATGCTGACAGGTGGGCTATACGCCGTTGTCACAACCATGAATGAGGCCAAGGCCGACACCACCACGTTTACCGCGCAGCAGGTCGAAGAGGGCGAGAAGCTCTTTATCGCCAACTGCGCCACCTGTCATGGGATGGGCGCCAGCGGCTCGGACGCAGGACCGTCCTTGGCTGGCGTCGGCGCGGCCGCAGTAGACTTCCAGGTCGGCACGGGCCGTATGCCCATGCAGATGCAGGGGCCTCAGGCTCGTGAAAAGCCCAAGCAGTTCGATACTGAACAGACCCGTGAACTGGCCGCTTATGTAGCCACGTTGGGTGACGGTCCGGCGATGCCGGCCGAGGAGTTCATTGACGGCGGCGGCGACGCAGCTGTTGGTGGCGAGCTGTTCCGCGTGAACTGCGCCATGTGCCACAATGCTGCCGCTGCCGGTGGCGCACTGACCCGTGGCAAGTTTGCACCGCCACTGGCTGGCGTGTCCAACAGCCACATGTACAGCGCCATGGTTACCGGCCCGCAGAACATGCCTGTGTTCAACGACGCCAACATCAGCCCCGAGGGCAAGCGCGACATCATCACCTTCTTGAACACCATTGAGAACCAGGGCTCCCCCGGTGGCGCCAAGCTTGGCTCGCTCGGTCCGGTATCCGAGGGCTTGTTCCTCTGGACTGCCGTCCTTGGCGTAGTCATTGGCTTCACCATCTGGCTGACGTCCAGGACTTCCTAAGTTTCAAGAACCACAGGTTTTTGGCTGCGCCAGCAGCCACCAGATACATACATTACGACCCCGGGAATGCGCCGGGATAAGAGAAGGATGAGGGGATTATGGGCAACCATAGTGACGGCACGCCGACAAGCTCGGACGCCGTAGCTAAGGCTGGTCACGATGAGGTGGATAAGTTCCAGGACCCTGGACTGCCACCACATCGTTTGCGACTAGCTGACACGGACCCCAAGGCTGCAAAGCGGGCCGAGCACCAGGTGGCATGGCTATTTATCATTTCCATCGTTGGCACGCTGATTTTCTTCGTTGGCTACTTTGGCGTTCGTCTTGATGACACCTTGGACACTTTGCGTTTGCAGAACACCTTCCTTGGCATAGGCGTGGCATTTGCCATGCTGGGCATTGGAACGGGAATTGTGCATTGGGCCCGCGCCCTCATGCCGGACCATGAAGTTGCTGAAGAGCGTCACGAACTGCGCTCCGAGGAAGACCGGCTGGCAGCCATTCAGATCATCGATGACATCGTTGACGAGACTGGCATCAAGCGTCGCCCGCTGATCCGCAATACCCTCATCGGCGCCGTCGCACTGGCCCCCCTGCCGGCAATTGCGATCTTCCGCGATCTTGGCCCCCTGCCGGGCAACGCCTTGCGTCACACGCTGTGGAAGGAAGGCGAGCGTTTGTCTCGCGATCCTGATGGCACCCCCATCAAGGCAGCCGATGTCACCATCGGTTCGGCTTTCCACGTGATTCCGGAGTCCTTGAACAAGCTCGAACACGGCAAGCTCAACGAGAAGGCCAAGGCAGTTGTTCTGCTGATGCGTTTGAACCCGGAAGACCTCAACCCTTCCGAGGGTCGCGAAGACTGGGCCTACAACGGCATTGTTGCCTACTCCAAGATTTGCACCCACGTCGGTTGCCCTGTTGCCCTGTACGAGCAGCAGACACACCACCTGCTGTGCCCCTGCCACCAGTCAACTTTTGACTTGACGCAGGAGTGCAAGGTCATCTTCGGGCCGGCTGTTCGCCCGCTCCCGCAGCTGCCCATTACGGTTGACGCCGAGGGTTACCTGGTCGCCCAGAGCGACTTCCATGAACCTGTTGGACCGAGCTTCTGGGAGCGTGGCTAATTATGTCGACAGCACCGCAAACCACATTTGAGCCCAAGACCGCCACAGGGCGCATCACCAACTTTGTTGATGAGCGCGTGGGCGGTTCGGGCATGCTGCGTGAATTTGGCCGGAAGGTCTTCCCTGACCACTGGTCCTTCATGTTCGGCGAAGTTGCCTTGTACACCTTCGTCATCTTGCTTCTTTCAGGTACGTTCCTGACGTTCTTCTTTGACCCGTCCATGGCGGAGACCCACTACAACGGTTCCTACGTGCCCCTCAAGGGCGTGGAAATGTCCGTGGCGTACAGCTCCTCACTGGACATCTCCTTCGAGATTCGTGGCGGCTTGTTTATGCGCCAGGTTCACCACTGGTCAGCCCTGTTGTTCGTGGCTGCCGTATCGGTGCACATGCTGCGCGTGTTCTTCACGGGCGCATTCCGCAAGCCTCGTGAACTGAACTGGGTGGTGGGCGGCGTGCTGCTCATCCTCTCGATGGCTGCCGGCTTCACCGGCTACTCACTCCCCGATGATCTGCTGTCCGGCAACGGTCTGCGCATCATTGATGGTGTGGTTAAGTCCATTCCCATTGTGGGCACCTACATCTCCTTCTTCCTCTTTGGCGGGGAGTTCCCAGGCACTGTCATCATTGGCCGCCTGTACATGATGCACATCATGTTGGTGCCGGCGCTGATCCTGCTCATGATCGCCATCCACTTGTTCATGGTTGTCATCCATAAGCACACGCAGTACCCCGGCCCGGGACGCAATGACCGCAACGTGGTGGGTTACCCCCTCGGCCCGGTTTACGCTGCAAAGGCTGGCGGCTTCTTCTTCATCGTGTTCGGCATCATCGCATTCGTTGCTGCAACGTTCACCATCAACCCCATCTGGAACTACGGCCCCTATGACCCCTCCCCCGTTTCAGCAGGCACACAGCCTGACTGGTACATCGGTTGGGTGGATGGTGCCTTGCGCCTCATGCCAGGTTGGTTCTTCAACATCCCGATGGAGTGGCACATTCCGTTCCCGTGGGGCGTGAACACCTTGTCCTTCAACGTTCTTGGCCCGGCCTTGATCCCTGCCGGAATCGTCTTCACCGCATTGTTCCTCTACCCGTGGATTGAGCGCTGGGTAACTCGCGACAACCGCGAGCACCACGTGCTGGACCGTCCGCGCAACGTACCGACCCGTACGGCCATCGGCGTTTCTGGATTCATCTTCTACTGCGTCATGTGGGCTGCTGCAAGCTCCGACTTGATCGCAACACACTTCCAGGTCTCCCTGAACGATGTCACGTACTGGTTGCGCGCACTGTTCTTCATTGGCCCGGTACTTGGTTTCATTGTGACCAAGCGTGTTGCCTTGGCGCTTCAGCGCAAGGACCGCGAGATTGCACTGCACGGCCGCGAGACCGGCCGCATTGTGCGCCTGCCGCACGGTGAGTTCCAGGAAATCCACGCACAGCTCGATGACTACAAGCGCTACAAGCTGGTTGGCTACGAGTCCCCCGTTGCCGAAGAGGGCATCCCGAACGAAAACGGGATTGTCACCAAGAAGGAAAACCTGCGAGCCAAGCTCAGCGGATTCTTCTTCGAGGATCGTGTTGCCCCGGCAACGCCTTCGGAGCTGGAAGCCGGACACCATCACGAGGCCATCGAAGCCAGTGACGATGACAAGGCCATCAAGCACTAAGCAGTTCTGAAACAAAAAGCAGTTCTGAAACAAAAAGCAGTGGCCGGTTCCCTCGAGGAACCGGCCACTGCTTTTTGTTGCCCTACCGGATTTGATGCCTTCACGGGCCGCCCGCGCCGCGCTGTGGACGTCCGGAGCCCCCTTCTAGTACATGCGCCGGGTACGCACGCCGGGGCGCTGCAGGGGCACACGGAGCTTGTAACGGTCAGCCCGGTAAAAGGACACCGAATAGTCCACGGTTGATCGGGAGACAAAGGCATGGCGTTCAGTGCGCAGCACCGGGGCGCCTATATCCACTTTCAACAGCCGGGCAATGGAGGGTGTTGCGGCGTTGGCTTCGATGATGTCCTCACCCCACTCAATGACCAGGCCGTAACGCTCGCCCAGGACGTTGTAGAGGGACGACGGCGGTCCGGCGTCGAGAATGCCCGGCACACGCCAGGCGGGGAGGAAGTTCTCATCCACGCTCATAGGCTCGTCGTCGGCCAGCAGCAGCCTTCGCAGCCTGATGACTGCCTGCCCCTCCTCCAGCTGCAGTTCGCGCGCCAGGCGGGCCGTGGCGCGAATCTGTTCAAAGGCCAGCACCCGCGCCGAGGGTCGCATGCCACGGCGCGCCATCTCCTCGGAGTATGAAGTGAGTTTGAGGGTCACATCCAACTTGGTGCGGGCCACGAAGGTTCCCACGCCCACCACTCGTTCTAGGAGCTCCTCCTCCACGAGAGCTTCCACGGCGTGCCGCAGGGTCATGCGGGCCACGGAAAAATGGGCCGCCATGTCCCGCTCTGAAGGCAATTGCCGCCCGGACTTGTTGGAGGACAGCACATAGTTGCGCAACAGTTCACGCAATTGGACATGGACGGAGACAGGCGACTCCCTGTCCAACTCCCCCGGGATCTCTTTCGCCGGCGGGACCAAATAGCTCATGAAACTCCTTTGCTCACAACTACCAGCCTAAAACACGACTACTCTCATTACAGAAACATCTACTTTCTAGGAGCCAGTGAATGTACACCCGCAAGATCACCGTGGCTGCAAGCGTCGGCTTGCACGCCCGCCCGGCAGCAGTTTTTGTCCGGGCCGTCAACCGCACGGGCCTGCCTATCACCCTGTCCAAAGAAGGCATGGAAGCCATTGACGGACGGTCGCTGTTGGCGGTCATGAGTGCCGACTTCCAACACGGCACTGAGGTTGAATTGGCTGTGGGCCCGTGCGATGCCGATGGCGACGCCGTGCGTGCTGCCGTGGACCACTTGGCGGAGCTGCTGGCGACGGACCTGACAGACCCCTCCTAACTTCTGCCCACTCGTGCTTCAGCCGGGCACAAAAAAGGGATTGTCCCCCACCATGTGGTGAGGGACAATCCCTTTTACTTTGTTCAAGTCAACCGGCTGCTGGAGCCGGGCAATGCTAGTGTGCGTGGTCTCCGCGGCTGTATTCGTAAACCCAGCCAACCAGTGCAATAGCGGCAAGGCCCAGGCCGACCATGAAGATCCACCAGCCCACTGCCAAGCCCAGGAACCCTGCAGCACAGGACAGAGCCAAAACCAGCGGCCACCAGCTCCAGGGGCTGAAGTGCCCCTGTTCGCCGGAGCCTTCGTGAACTTCGGCGTCAAGGCGGTCCTCGGGACGAGGTCCAACACGGTTACCCGTGTAGTAAAGGTAAACACCCACCATGATGCACAGGCCGGACAACAGGTACATGCCCAGGAAGCCTACGGGCTCCGTCCAGTGGGTCATGAAACCGTACACGGTGGCCACCGGAATGAAGAAAGCGCCGGTGAGCAAAAACAACCAAGATTCTACCTTCACTTGCTTGCTCCCTTCGAAGTTACTGCTGCTGCCGGTACGTAGTGCGGGGCAAGCTCCGGATGGTGAAGATCCAGGGCCGGACGCTCCGAACGGATGCGCGGCAAGGACGTGAAGTTGTGACGCGGCGGCGGGCAGGATGTTGCCCACTCCAAGGAAGCACCAAAGCCCCAAGGATCATCAACTTCAACCTTCTTGCCACTGCGCCAGGTGATGTAGACGTTCCAGAACCACGGGATCATCGATGCGCCCAGGACGAACGAGGAAATGGTGGAGAACTGGTTCATCCAGGTGAAGTTATCCTCCACCATGTAGTCGGCGTAGCGACGCGGCATGCCCAGGACACCCAACCAGTGCTGGATCAAGAAGGTGCCGTGGAAGCCCAGGAACAAGAGCCAGAAGTGGATCTTGCCCAAACGCTCGTTGAGCATCCGTCCGGTGAACTTGGGCCACCAGAAGTAGAAGCCGGCGAACATGGCGAACACCACTGTGCCAAAGACCACGTAGTGGAAGTGAGCAACCACAAAGTAGGTGTCAGAAACATGGAAGTCCAACGGGGGCGATGCCAAGATGATGCCTGTCAGACCACCGAACAAGAAGGTGATCATGAAGCCAAGGCTCCACAGCATGGGGGTCTCGAAGGTCAGCGACCCTCGCCACAGGGTGCCAATCCAGTTGAAGAACTTCACACCCGTTGGCACTGCGATGAGCATTGTCATAAAGGAGAAGAACGGCAGCATGACCTGGCCTGTGACGTACATGTGGTGAGCCCACACGGTCACTGACAAGGCGGCGATGGCGATGGTGGCGAACACCAGGCCCTTGTAGCCGAAGATAGGTTTGCGGCTGAAGACCGGGAAAATCTCAGAGACAATACCGAAGAACGGCAAGGCGATGATGTAAACCTCTGGGTGTCCGAAGAACCAGAAGAGGTGCTGCCACAGCATGGCGCCACCGTATTCGGCATCGAAGATGTGCGCGCCGAATCGGCGGTCAGCACCCAGGGCGAACAGTGCAGCTGCCAACGGCGGGAAGGCCATCAGGACCAAGATGGCCGTAACCAAAGTGTTCCAGGTGAAGATCGGCATGCGCCACATGGTCATGCCGGGGGCACGCATGCAGATGATGGTGGTGATGAAGTTGACGGCACCCAAGATGGTTCCGAAGCCTGACAGTGCCAGACCGAAGACCCACAAGTCGCCACCAACACCAGGGCTGAACGTGGTGTTGGACAACGGTGCGTAAGCAAACCAACCAAACGCTGCGGCACCCTGGGGAGTGATGAACCCGGATACTGCGATGGTGCTGCCAAAGAGGAAGAACCAGAAAGCCAGGGCGTTCAAGCGCGGGAAGGCAACGTCGGGTGCACCAATTTGCAGGGGCATGATGACGTTGGCGAAGCCGGCAAACAACGGGGTTGCAAACATGAGCAGCATGATGGTGCCGTGCATGGTGAACAACTGGTTGTACTGATCCTTGGTCTGCAAGATCTGCATACCAGGCTCAAACAACTCCGCCCGAATGATGAGCGCCATGACGCCACCGAGACAGAAGAAGATGAATGCTGCGATCAGGTACATGTACCCGATCGTCTTGTGGTCGGTTGAGGTGATCCAGTTGACGACGATGCGCCCCTTGGATACGGGAACCACCCGCGGAGCAGCCGAATTCACTTCGGTTGCTGAGTACTCGAGCGTAGACACTTTCCTCGTCCCCCTACTTCTTCTCGGTGGTGGCGGCGTTGGGATTGCGGTCATACTCTTCGCCCAAGGCGCCGGTCTGGCCCTTGGCCTTGAGCTCAGCCAGGTGCGCGTCGAATTCGGCCTGCGTGACAACCTTGACGTTGAAAAGCATTTCGGAGTGGTATTCACCACAAAGTTCGGCACACTTACCGTCGTACGTGCCCAGCGCCGTCGGCGTCAGGGTCATGTAGTTGGTCTTGCCGGGCAGCATGTCCTTCTTGTCCAAGAATGCCGGCACCCAGAAGGAGTGAATCACTTCACGGGAGTTCAGCTGAAGCTCAACAGAGCGGTTCACGGGCAAGTACAGGGTGGGCAGCTTCGACTTGTCGATCGGCTTGCCATCCAGTGTGGCCTGAACGCCAGCTGAGTAAACAGCTTCCTTGATGTCGTTGCCTTCAAGATAGTTGAAGTCAAATGACCACTGCTTGGCGCGGACATCAATAGTGACATCCGGGCTGTCAACACGGGCGTTGATGGACTTCTGCTCCACGTCTGTGAAGTGGAAGAACACCAGAACCATGAACAACGGCACCAACACATAAAAAACCTCCAGCGGGAGGTTGTAGCTCACCTGGCGAGGGAAGCCAGTGGCACCCTTGCGGCGGCGGTACGCGATGATGCACCAGATGATCAAGGCCCAGGTGATCAGGCCAATAATCAAGACTGTGATCCAGGAATTAACCCATAGATCGATGATTCCCGCCGTGTGATTGGTGGTATCACGCTCGGCTGGCAACCAGCCGTTCTTACTCTCTGCCGTACATCCAGACAAAGCTAACGCTCCGGCAATCGCCATCCCAGCCATGGGGATGACTTTTGCGCGTCGGCTGCCGGTTCGGTCCTGCGAACTCACAGACGGCCCTTCCTCTTGTTACTGCGCTCTGCGGCGATTGAGAGCCGCTAGGAGCTAAATGGGTTTTACTACTCGATGTAGAGCTTACCGCTATGGCACAGAAAATGCGTACAAAACCGCGCGTGCGTCGGATGTCCGCAAGGAATCTCCTGCAGTTAGCTCTACATCCAGTAGAAAACTTTGCTTAGTGGAACGAATCACCGCAGGCGCAAGAGCCTCCGGCGTTCGGATTGTCAATGGTGAAACCCTGCTTTGAAATGGTGTCTTCAAAGTCGATGCTGGCACCATCCAGGTAGGGGACGCTCATCTTGTCAATGACAACTTCGACGCCGTCAAAGTCGCGGACTGCGTCGCCGTCGAGCATGCGCTCATCAAAGTAGAGCTGGTAGATCAAGCCCGAGCAACCGCCCGGCTGAACTGCCACGCGCAGGCGCAAATCGGTGCGGCCTTCTTGTTCCAGCAGGCTGCGCACCTTTCCGGCAGCTACATCGCTGATCAACACACCGTGGGTGGGCAGTTCGGCGGCGGCAACATCTGCTGATGAAGTTTCTTCGTGGACATTTGCAGTCATGGCATTTCCTTACGTGGGGGTACAAGTACATGCTACGTCGAGCCCGGCAGGGGCGCTAACTTATGTCAACTACCTGGACGCGGATTGTGTTCCGCAAGGGCGCCGTTGTTAATGGCGCCCAGCAGATAAGCCTGGGCCACGATGGCCTTTTCAAAGTCGCCCAGGTGCAGGGACTCGTTGGCGCTGTGGGCCCTGGAGTCGGGATCCTCCACCCCTGTGACGAGGATTTGCGCGCCCGGGTAAATTTCCTTCAAGTCCGCAATGAAGGGGATGGACCCGCCAATGCCCGTTTCAACGGCACGTACTCCCCACGACTCCCCCAGTGCCCACAGCGCCGCCTGGGCGGCAGGCGCCTGGGTGTCCGTGGCAAAGGACTGGCCCGCCTCACCGGGCACAAAACTGACTTTTGCGCCAAAAGGCGCGTTGGACTGCACATGCTCCGCGACGGCCGCCATCGCGGCGGCTGGATCCTGTCCCGGCGCCAGGCGCAAACTGATTTTGGCCCTTGCCGTGGGAAGCAGGGTGTTGGAGCTCATCTCGACACTTGGCACGTCCATGCCAATGACGGACAACGCCGGCTGGGTCCACAGGCGCGAGGTGATGGTGCCGCGCCCGGCCAGCTGCACGCCGTCGAGCACCCCAGCGTCCGCACGGAACGTTGCCTCGTCGTAGTCCACGTCGCTGTGCTCGTTGCGCACCAGGCCCTCAATGGCCACCGAACCCTGCTCGTCGTGGAAGGTGGCTATGAGGCGCGCCAGCAAGGTGGGCGCATCCAGCAGCGGACCGCCAAACATGCCTGAATGGACCGCGTGGCTTGTCACGCTGACCTCCACCACACCATCCACCAAGCCGCGAAGGCTGGTGGTCAGGGCTGGAATGCCCACCTGCCAGTTGGCCGAATCAGCCACCACAATGACATCGCCGGCCAGCAGCGCCCGGTACTTTTCCAAGAATGTGCGGAACGTGGGCGAACCAGCTTCCTCTTCTCCTTCAATGAAGAACGTCACGCCAACTCCGAAGTCGGCTCCCAGTACCTTCTCCACCGCACTGAAAGCGGCAATGTGTGCCATGATTCCGGCTTTGTCGTCGGCAGCCCCGCGCCCGTAAAGGCGCCCCGCACGCTCCTGCGCCACAAAGGGATCACTGTCCCACAGCTGCGCATCCCCCGGCGGCTGCACGTCGTGGTGTGCGTACAGGACAACGGTGGGGAATCCGGGAGCCGCGGCCTTTCGGGCCACAACAGCGGGTCCGCCCGGGCCGCCGTCGTCCTTGGCAACACGCAGAATCTGCACATCTTCAACACCCGCTGCGCGAATCAACGCAGCAACTGCCCGGGCACTCGTGTCCAGGTGGGTGGCGTCGAAGGCGTCCCAGGCGATTCCGGGGATGGCAACAAGCTTGGTCAGCTCCGCAACGGTGCTGCTGAAGTTCTCTGCAACGCTGTGGCGCAGCTCATCGAGGGGAAGGTTGTCGGTTACCTTGGCTGGCAGCGCCGTGGCGCCTTGATCGTTGTGGGTCATAAACGCCAGACTACCGCCGGCAATGTGCCAGCGGTCAAGGCAAGGCGCCGTTTCAGGGTATTCTGTACGGGTGTTTGGACGTAAGAAAGATCAAGCCCCCGACCCGCAGCTGACGGCTGCCTCCTCCGAGCAGATTTCCCCTTCCAGGGATGCCCAATCTGCCAAAGGTGTGCCCACTCCCTCACGCAAGGACCAGGAAGCGGCACGCAAGCGCCCCCTGGTACCCAATGACCGTGCAGCCGCCAAGGTCGCTGCCCGTGATGCGCGCCGTGATGAACAGGCCCGCATGCGCCGCGCCCTGGACACCGGCGAGGAACGCTTCTTGCCGCTGCGTGACAAGGGACCACAGAAGCGCTATGCCCGCGACTACGTTGACGCCCGGTTCAGCCTTGGCGAGTACGTCATGTTCGCCGCCTTGGGCATTGTTCTGCTGACCCTGGTACTGCCGCCCACCGGCAATGCCTCCATCATTCTCTTTGCAGCATTCTGGGTCATGGTTGCTTTTGTGGCGATCGATGTCTGGTTCATGGGCCGCAAGCTCAAGCGCCTGATCGCTACGAAGTTTGGTTCCGTCGATTCCGGCGTCATCTGGTACGGCTGCATGCGCTCCATGCAGTTCCGCCGCCTACGTCTGCCCAAGCCCATGGTTCGCCGCGGGGAATGGCCCTCCTGACCAAGGTTTAACGCGCCGGTCGCTTCCTTACGGAAGTGGCCGGCGTCGTTGTTTAAGCAGCTGTCATTGGTGCGAGGTTCGGCATCCAGATTCGCTAGGCTGGGTGGATGGAATACCGCTACCTTGGCCGCTCAGGCCTGAAGATCACCGAAATCACCTACGGCAACTGGCTCACCCACGGCTCGCAGGTGGAGAACGACGTCGCCACGGCGTGCGTGCGTGCCGCGCTCGACGCCGGAATCACCACCTTTGACACGGCCGACACCTACGCCAACGGCGCCGCCGAGCAAGTCCTTGGAAGCGCGTTGGCCACCGAACGGCGCGAATCGCTGGAGGTTTTCACCAAGGTTTACTGGCCTGTTGGACCCAAGGGACCCAATGACACGGGCTTGTCACGCAAGCACATCATGGAGGGCATCAACAACTCCCTGCGACGCCTGAACATGGACTACGTAGACCTGTACCAGGCCCATCGTTACGACTATGAAACACCGCTGGAGGAGACCATCGCGGCGTTTGCCGACGTGGTCCGGGCGGGCAAGGCCCTCTACATTGGTGTTTCGGAGTGGAACGCCCAGCAGCTCCGGGACGGCCAAACACTGGCCCGCGAGGCCGGGTTCTCACTGGTCTCCAACCAGCCGCAGTACTCTGCCCTGTGGCGCGTCATTGAGCCCGAGGTGGTCCCCGCCTCGCTGGAGCTGGGCATGTCCCAGATTGTGTGGTCGCCCATGGCCCAGGGCGTGCTCAGTGGAAAGTACCTCCCCGGCGCGCCGCTGCCTGCCGGCTCCCGCGCCACGGACGCACTGGGCGGGGCGAACATGATCAGCGGCTTCCTCGATGAGCAGATCCTGACCAACGTGCAAAAGCTGCGCCCCATTGCCGATGAACTGGGCCTGAAAATGTCCCAACTGGCCGTTGCCTGGGTTCTGCAGAATCCAAACGTGGCAACAGCCATTGTGGGCGCATCCCGCCCGGAGCAGGTGGCGGAGAACGTTGCAGCCTCCGGAGTGAAGATTCCAGCCGAACTCATGGCAGCCGTTGACGCCGCTCTGGCCTCGAGCATCGTCAACGACCCGGCCAAGACGCAGAGCCCGCCAAGCCGCGTGGCGTAGCAGGCGAATTGGGCTATGCGCATGCGTGGACGGTGGCGTGGCGCATAGCCCTTGGCTAGTTTTCACATGCGCACAGCGAAGTGCCAGCACGGCGCAGCTGTCACAGGGGCGCACTGCTGTCCACAACGGTTGCGCACAGACAAAGTCGACGTGGCGCATACTCCACGTCGCGCGGTCATTTTCCGCCTAAACGTACTTTGTCCGCTTATACGTGGTTTAGAAACCACGTATAAGCGGACAAAGTACGTTTAAGCTTCGGTGCTGCCTATTTGCGCAGGGCAGCCAGTTCCTTGTTGATGCGGGCAGCCCAGAACGGGCCCTCGTAGAGGAATGCCGTGTAGCCCTGAACCAAGGTGGCGCCGGCGTCGAGGCGTTCCTGAACCTCGGCACCGGTTTCGACGCCACCCACGGAGATCAAGGTCAGCTGGTCCCCCACGGCGGCCTTGAGCTGGCGGAGCACGGCCAGCGACCGCGCTTTCAGCGGCGCACCGGAAAGACCGCCAGCACCCTTTTCCGCCACCATGGCGGCGTCGCTCAACAGACCCTCGCGGCTGATGGTGGTGTTGGTGCAAATGATGCCGTCGAGCTTGAGCTCCAACGCCAACGCGGCGACGTCGGCAACGTCCTCGTCAGCCAGATCGGGGGCGATCTTCACCAACAGCGGCACGTGGCGCCCGGCTGCCGCATCGGCGGCTTCGCGCACACCAATCAGCAGGGGGCGCAGCGTTGCAACGTCCTGCAGCAACCGCAGTCCCGGGGTGTTGGGCGAGCTCACGTTGACCACCAGGTAGTCGGCTGCTGGAGCCAGTGTGCGGGCGCTGATGAGGTAGTCCTCCAGTGCGTCCTCAAGCTCCACAGCCTTGGTCTTGCCAATGTTGACACCAACAATGGGCCGCACAGCCGGGTACGTCTTGTCCAACTCAGCGAACGCCTGCACAAGGCGCGGCGCAACGGCGGCTGCGCCGTCGTTGTTGAAGCCCATGCGGTTGATCACGGCGCGGTCCTGAACCAAGCGGAACAGGCGCGGCTGGGGATTACCCGGTTGCGACTGGCCCGTAATGGTGCCCACCTCAACGTGGCCGAATCCAAGGTTGGCCAAGGCGTTGATGCCCTTTCCTTCCTTGTCAAAACCGGCGGCAAGTCCAAACGGTGTGGGGAAGGTCATACCGAGCGCTTCGGTTTGCAGGGATGCCGCGGGGGTGAAGATGCGGCGCAAGACGGCGCCGGCTCCCACCGTGTGAGTCGCCTTGATCATGGTGAAGCCGATCTTGTGCGCTCTTTCGGCGTCCATCCAAGAAAAACAGAGCCGGAAAACTGTGGGATAAATTCGCATACCCCTAGTTTTCCGGTTCTGCCTCACATCTGCAAAACGTCGAGCCACGATCTTTGACGCATGGCGGGCACCAAAGGGCGTTAGCATGTCCACATGGATACCAATGGTGGCGGTGCATGGCAACAGGCGGATGTTGTAGTGGTGGGGGCCGGGCTGTCCGGCCTGGTCAGCGCCGCCGAGGCGTACAACGCCGGGCGGACGGTGCTGATCCTGGACCAGGAGCCGGAAGCTTCACTGGGCGGGCAGGCCCATTGGTCCTTTGGCGGCTTGTTCCTGGTGGACTCCCCCGAGCAACGCCATCTGGGTGTCAAGGATTCCGCCGAGTTGGCCATGAGCGACTGGATGGGCTCGGCCGCCTTTGACCGGCCCGAGGATCTCTGGCCGCGACGCTGGGCGGAGGCGTACGTCAATTTTGCCGCCGGCGAGAAACGTGCCTGGCTGCATGCGCTCGGCGTGAAGTTTTTTCCCCTGGTCCAGTGGGCCGAGCGCGGCGGCTACGATGCCGCGGGCCACGGCAATTCTGTTCCGCGTTTCCATGTGGTGTGGGGCACCGGTCCCGGGATTGTGGCACCCTTCCTGAGTAAATTGGAAGAAGGTGTTGCCGCGGGACGGGTGCAGTATGCGTTCCGGCACCGGGCCACCGAGTTGATGTTCGACGCCGGAACCGTCACGGGAGTGCTCGGCGAGGTGCTGGCTGATTCAGAGGCTGCCCGTGGTGTGGCGAGCAGCCGTGAGGTTGTTGGCGGCTTCAGCGTCCAGGCCGGCGCGGTGATTGTCACGACCGGCGGCATTGGCGGCAACCATGCCATGGTGCGTGAGCAATGGCCCAACGGCACCGGGCCGGGCTACATGCTGACGGGTGTTCCGGCGTCGGTGGATGGGGAATTCCAACAGGCGGTGGCCCGCGCCGGCGGGGCCCTGAT
The DNA here is from genome assembly GCF_002909415.1 of Arthrobacter glacialis. Taxonomy (NCBI): domain Bacteria; kingdom Bacillati; phylum Actinomycetota; class Actinomycetes; order Micrococcales; family Micrococcaceae; genus Arthrobacter; species Arthrobacter glacialis. The sequence continues at coordinate 156,355 of NZ_PPXB01000007.1, forward strand.
CAACACCGACAGGATGTGGCACTACCCCGAGGGCATTCACAACACCGATCCGGTGTGGCCCAATCACGGGATCAGGATCCTTTCCGGCCCGTCTCCGCTGTGGTTGGACGGGGATGGCAGGCGTCTGCCGGTGCCGCTCTTCCCCGGCTTTGATTCCCTGGGCACCCTGCGGCATCTGGAAACCACGGGGCACGACCATTCCTGGTTTGTGCTGAACAAAACCATCATCGGCAAGGAATTTGCCCTCTCCGGCTCGGAACAAAACCCGGACCTGACGGGCAAGGACGTGAAATTGCTCGCCAAGCGCGCCCTCCCCGGCGCCCCCGGCCCCGTGCAGAACTTCCTGGACCACGGCATCGACTTCCTGCAGGCCGCCACGGCCCAGGAGCTTGCCGCGAAGATGAACGCCTTGGTCGGTGTTGACTTGATTGATCCTGCGGAACTGCATGAAACGTTGTTGGCCCGGGACCGCCAGGTGGACAGCGGTTTGGGCAAGGACACCCAGCTCAACGCCATCAGGGAAGCCCGGCGCTTCGCCACGGACAAGTTGATGCGTGTGGTGCCACCCCATCCCCTGCTGGCGCCCGAGCACGGCCCGCTCATTGCGGTGCGGTTGACCACCTTGACCCGCAAGAGTTTGGGCGGGCTGACCACGGATCTGTCAGCGCGTGTTCTTGACGCTGCGGGCAACCCCATCCCGGGACTGTATGCAGCCGGTGAAGCAGCGGGGTTTGGCGGCGGTGGCATGCACGGCTACCGGTCGCTGGAGGGCACCTTCCTGGGCGGCTGCCTGTTCTCCGGCCGCATTGCCGGCCGTTGTGCAGCAAGCGACGCCGGAGCGTGAGGGCTAGCGCCACGCGGTGGCATGCGGACATTCTGGGACCCGACTACCAAGCCCTGACATTGCACGTACGCGCACGGGCAGTTCCGAGCAAAGACGGCAATGACATCGCGGCAACACCTGGGGACAGCACCGCCCCGGCCCAGTCCAGCCCCGCTGAGACGGCGGAGGGGGAACCGGTACCTGTTTCCTACCGGGCAACCTTGGTCCGGCACCGGCCAGCCAGGCGGCAGGGAGGGGAGACGCCGTCGCCCCCTGCCACCAAGACTGCCGTACTGTTCATTCACGGCTGGAGCGACTACTTCTACAACACCGGTCTGGCCGAGTTCTTCACCGGCCATGGCTATTCCTTCTACGCCTTGGACCTGCACAATCACGGGCGCAGCCTGACCTCCCACGAATTGGGCGGCTATGTTGCCGATTTAGCCGATTACGACGCCGAGATCCTCGCCGCCCACGCCGTCATTGCCCAGGAAATTTCCGGTAGTTCCGTCACGTCTGGCACAGCAGGCGGCAACGTGCCGATCCTGTTGATGGGCCACTCCACGGGAGGATTGATCGCCACCCTCTGGGCGCATCACCACCCGGGTTTGGTGAGCCATCTGATTCTCAACAGCCCTTGGCTGGAAATTCAGGGCGGTGCTGCCATCAGGCGTGCAGCCACTCCCTTGGTGCAGCTGGCGGATCTTCGTCCGCTCATGCGGATGCGGGTGCCCGAACGTTCGTTTTACTGGCGGGGCATCAGCGATGAGGCCTATGGCGAATGGCCAGTGGATAAGAAACTCCGCCCACCGCACGCCTTCCCGGTCCGGGCGGGCTGGATGAAGGCGATCCTGGCTGCGCAACAGGAAGTGGCTGCAGGGTTGAAACTGCCCATGCCGGTGCTGGTGCTGCTGTCCACCAAGAGCATGCTGGGGCCCATTTGGAGCGATGCCATGCTCCGCGCCGATGTGGTTCTGGACGTGCGCTCCCTGGCACTGAGGACGCTGTCGCTGGGCAACAGCGTCACGCTGGAACGGCTGGAGGGAGCCCTGCATGAGGTGCTCCTCTCCCCCCAGCCCGTGCGCGATGACGGCTATGCCCGCATGGAGCGCTGGCTGCGCGGCTATGTGGGCCAGTAGTTAAGCCTTGGCGGCGTCAACGGCGCCGCCGTAGCGCCTGTCCCGGCGCGCGTATTCATCCACGGCAGCCCACAGGGTGGTCCTGTCCACGTCCGGCCACATGGTGTTCATGAAGACAAACTCCGCATAGGCGGACTGCCACAACAAGAAGTTGGACAGGCGCTGTTCCCCGCTTGAACGCAGGAACAGGTCAACGTCGGGAACGTCTGGCACATACATGTACTTCTGCACGGTCTTCTCATTCACGGACTTGGGGCTCAGTTTGCCCGCCGCAACATCCGCGGCCAGGGCGGAAACGGCGTCGGCAATTTCGGCACGGCCACCGTAGTTAACACACATGGTCAAAGTGATGACGTCATTGTCCTTGGTGTGTTCCTGGGCTTCCTCGAGCTCGCGGATCACCGATCCCCACAGCTTGGGCCGCCGCCCGGCCCAGCGAATCCGCACACCCCAGGCATCGAGTTGGTCGCGCTGGCGACGTAGCACATCCTTGTTAAAACCCATCAGGAACCGGATTTCCTCCGGGGACCGCTTCCAGTTTTCGGTGGAGAACGCGTAGACGCTTACGTACTTGATGCCCATTTCAATGGCACCGGCCATGACGTCCAGCAGCGCCGGTTCGCCAGCTTTATGGCCCTCTATCCGGGGCAGCCCGCGCTCATTGGCCCAGCGACCGTTGCCATCCATGACAATGGCCACGTGCTCCGGAACCAACTCCCTGGGAATGTCCGGCATGGCGGCCCCTCCCGCATGGGGCCACGGTGCCACAACCTGGGGTTTGGACTTGCTGCGGCTGCTCTTGAGCCCGCTGCTGTTGAGTCCGCTGCTGTTGAGTCCGCTGCGCTTCATTGCCATATTTTTATACACGCTCCACGAGTTTCAGGGAACGCACTGTGCGTTCCAAATGCCATTGCACATAGCCGGCAACCAGCCCGGCTGCTTCACGGCGGTGAATGTTTATTGAGGCATCAGCCCCTGGCCAATCCCCACTCAGGAGCTGGCCCAGGAGTTTCATCGTTTCAGGTGCAGGAGCCGGCGAGCCCGGAGGCCGGCAGTCATGGCACACGGCCCCGCCCAGCGCGGCGTTGAACGCCCCATGCGGGCCGGGTTCACCGCAGCGGGAGCAATCGGTAAAGCTGGGGGCCCAGCCGGCAATTGAAACCGCCCGCAACAAGTATGAATCCAGGATCAATTGTGGGGCGTGGGCGCCTCGGCTCAGTGACGACAGGGCGCCCACCAGGAGCAGATAGTGGGCCGTGGAGGTTTCCCCGTCAACATCTGTGAGGCGCTCAGCCGTTTCGGTCATGGCCGCGGCCACAACATATCTGTCGTAGTTGGCGGCAATGGCGTCCCCATAGCTGGCCTTGGCAACAGCCTGGGTCACAATGTCCAAGGACCGTCCCTTAACCAGTTGCAGATCCGCCACCATGAAGGGTTCCAGCCGGGCGCCGAACTTGCTGCTGGTTCGCCGCACACCCTTGGCCACGGCACGCAACTGGCCATGGTGGTGTGTCAGCAGGGTGATGATCCTGTCTGCTTCACCCAACTTGTGGGTGCGCAAAATAACGGCGTCATCCCTGTAGGTGCGGGCGGCAAATGATTGATAAGACACCATCTCATTGTCCCATCATTGCCGGCGTTGGCGGCAGTGGGCGCACCGGCGGCGCCAGCTCTAGGGCACAGACGCAAAACACCCCGGCACGGACCCTAAAAAGGCGGATCCGTGCCGGGGCAACTTTGCTTAAGCTTGGGCGTCCCGAATGGCCCGGTTTACGGCGGAGATGACAGCCTTCAGGGAAGCTGTGGAGGTGTTGGCGTCGATGCCCACGCCCCACAGGACACGCTCCCCAACCGTGCATTCCACGAACGCGGCGGCGCGGGCGTCGCCACCTTCGGAGAGTGCGTGCTCGGTGTAGTCAAGTACCCGCACGTCCATGCCGTCCTCGGCCAAAATGGACAGCAGCGCGGCGATGGGACCGTTGCCGGTGCCGGTGCGTGTGTGTGTCGCACCGTCAATGTCCAGCTTGGCGGTCAGCATCATCTCGCCGTCGTCGTCAGTTGAGGTGGCGAAGGAACCGATCCGGTAGCGACCCCACTGATTGTCGCTGCCTTCGGCCGGCAGGTACTCATCCTTGAAGATGGTCCACAACAGGCCGGCGCTGACCTCGCCGCCGACAGTGTCGGTGCGCTTTTGGATGACGCCGGAGAATTCGATCTGTGCCCGGCGCGGCAGGTCCAGGCTGTGCTCGTTCTTGAGCAGGTAGGCCACACCGCCCTTGCCTGACTGGGAGTTGACGCGGATGACTGCCTCGTAGCTGCGGCCCAGGTCCTTGGGATCAACAGGCAGGTACGGCACAGCCCAGACCTGGTCACTGACGGGAACACCTGCGGCGTTCGCATCTGCTTCCAGGGCTTCCAGGCCCTTCTTGATGGCATCCTGGTGGGAGCCGGAGAAGGCCGTGAACACCAGGTCGCCACCGTAGGGTGAGCGTTCAGCCACGGGCAGCTGGTTGCAGTACTCCACCGTGCGGCGGATTTCGTCAATGTCGGAGAAGTCGATCATGGGGTCAATGCCCTGCGTGAACATGTTCAGGCCCAGGGTCACCAGGTCAACATTGCCCGTGCGTTCGCCGTTGCCAAACAGGCAACCCTCAATGCGGTCAGCCCCGGCCAGGTAGCCCAGTTCCGCCGCAGCAACGCCCGTGCCGCGGTCATTGTGGGGGTGCAGGGACAAGATGATGCCCTCGCGCGGGTGCAGGTTGCGGCTCATCCATTCGATGGAATCGGCGTAGACGTTGGGGGTTGCCATTTCAACGGTGGCCGGCAGGTTGATGATGACCTGGTTGTCGGCAGAGGCCTCAAAAATGTCGGCAATCGCGTTGCAGACGCGCAAGGCGTATTCCGGCTCGGTGCCGGTGAAGGACTCCGGCGAGTACTCGTAGGTAATGACAGTATCGCTGAGGGTTTCTTCATACTTCTTGCACAGGCGCGCACCCTGCAGGGCGATGTCCAAGATGCCGTCTTCGTCCTGCTTGAAGACAACGCGGCGCTGCAGCACCGAGGTGGAGTTGTAGAGGTGCACAATGGCTGACTTGGCGCCCACCAAGGATTCATAGGTGCGCTCGATCAGGTGCTCGCGCGCCTGCGTCAGGACCTGGATGGTGACGTCGTCAGGAATGTGGCCGCCCTCAATGAGTTGGCGCACAAAGTCAAAGTCCGTCTGTGAGGCGGAGGGGAAGCCGACTTCGATTTCCTTGTAGCCCATTTTGACCAGCAGCAGGAACATTTTCAGTTTGCGGCCCGGGCTCATGGGGTCAATCAGGGCCTGGTTGCCGTCACGCAAATCCACAGCACACCAGCGCGGAGCTTGGGTGATGACCTTGTCGGGCCAGGTGCGGTCCGGCAAATTCACGGATATCTGGTCCTGGAACGCAACGTAACGGTGGACGGGCATTCCAGAGGGCTTTTGCGCATTTCGCATTGGAGGTGACCTTAATATTGTTCAACGAAGGGTAGGCCGGCCGGGCAACACAAACACCGCAGCGAGGATGGCCACATCCACGTCGATCAATTCAACGGGTTCAAGGCCTCGCCGCGGCAGCTAAGAAGAAGCATTCCAGTGCGCACTTTTTTACCCTAACACGGCACGTAGGATGATGGTGAACCAACTCACTATTGTGGACGCGTGAAAACGCCTCACAGCAGCCAACCCACGAAGGGGATCCGATTCACTTGAGCCACTCCGGTATCAACCTCAACAACATTGACCCGAACGTCCGCCCCCAGGATGACCTATTCGCCCACGTCAACGGTGCGTGGCTTGAGGCGGAGGTCATTCCGGAGGACCGGGCACTGACAGGCTCTTTCATCACCTTGCGGGACACTTCCGAAGCCGCCGTGAAGGCCATCATTGAACATGCCAGCACGCAGGCGGGCAATCCTGAGGCAACGGACGCCGAGCTGGCCGCCAAAATTGGTGAGCTGTATGCCGACTTCATGGATGAAGGCACCATCGAGTCCGCCGGCGCAACTCCCCTGGCCCCCCTCTTGGCGGCGATCGACGGCGCAGACTCCATTGCCGCCGTCGTGCGTCTGATGGGCGAACTGGACAGGACAGGTGGCAGCACACTTTTTGGCGCCTATGTGAACAACGACGCCGGAAATCCGGACCGCGCGCTGCTGCACCTTTTCCAGTCTGGTCTGGGACTGCCCGACGAGTCGTACTACCGTGAGGCGAAGTTTGCTCCCATTCGGGAGGCCTACGTGGCGCACGTGCAAAAGATGCTGGAACTGGCAGGTGTTGGCGATGCCGCCGCGAAGGCCCCGCGCATCATGGCGTTGGAAACGGAGATTGCCGCCACACACTGGGACAAGGTGACCCTGCGTGATCCACAGAAGACCTACAACCTCATGGGCAGGGACGAGGTGCTGGCCCTGCTGCCAGCACTTCAATGGTGGCTTGATGCCCTCGGCGTCAGCGCAGAACAAGGTGCGGAGCTGGTGGTTGCAACCCCCGATTTCTTCTCCGGCCAGCAGGCGCTTTTGGTTCAGGACCGTTGTGCCGATTGGCAGGCCTGGTTGAGCATGCGCACCATTTCCACCCTGGCCCCGTACCTGTCCAAGGACTTTGTGGACACCAACTTTGCCTTCTATGGCACTACGCTCAGCGGCACACCGGCCATCCGGGACCGCTGGAAGCGCGGCGTTGCCCTCGTGGAAGGTGTGTTGGGCGAGGCTGTGGGACAGCTGTACGTGGCAGAACACTTCCCGGAATCCCACAAGGCCCACATGGAAGCCCTCGTGGCTAACCTGATCGAGGCGTACCGGATCAGCATTGTGGGGCTGGCCTGGATGAGCCAGGAAACCAAGGAAAAGGCGCTGGAGAAGCTGGCCGCGTTCACCCCCAAGATCGGCTACCCGGCCAAGTGGCGCGACTATAGTGATCTGAAAATTGTGGCCGGTGATTTGCTGGGCAACATTGAGCGCAGCAACGCCTTTGAGCTGTCCCGCCAGCTCAACAAGATCGGGGCCCCCATTGACCGCGACGAATGGTTCATGACACCCCAGACCGTCAACGCCTATTACAACCCCACCATGAACGAGGTTGTTTTCCCGGCAGCCATCCTGCAGCCGCCGTTCTTTGACGCGCAGGCCGACGACGCCGCCAACTACGGTGGCATTGGCGCGGTCATTGGCCACGAAATTGGTCACGGCTTTGACGACCAGGGTTCCCAGTTTGACGGCACGGGCGCCCTGCGCAACTGGTGGAGCGATGACGACAGGACAGCCTTCGAGGCCCTGACGGCCAAGCTGGTGGAGCAGTACAACGCGCTCTCCCCCATGGCCGCCCCCGACGAGTTCGTCAACGGGGAACTGACCCTGGGTGAGAATATTGGCGACCTTGGCGGCCTTGCCATCGGCTTCAAGGCGTACCAGATCAGTCTCGACGGCGCCGAGCCGGCCGTCATTGACGGTCTCAGCGGCGCGCAGCGGTTCTTCTTCTCCTGGGCCGAATGCTGGCGTACCAAGATCCGCCGTGAGGAGGCCGTGCGTCGCCTGACGGTTGATCCGCACTCCCCCGCGGAACTTCGGTGCAACGCAGTTGTCAGCAATCTTGACGCGTTCCACGAAACGTTCGGCACCAGCCCGGAGGACAAGATGTGGCGCGAACCGGGCGACCGCGTTTCGATCTGGTAGAACTTGAGTTAAATAACTGAGGCGTTGTTACTGCCGGTGACTACCGGCAGTAACAACGCCTCAGTTGTTAAGCGCCTCAGTTGTTAAGCGCTCGACCTAGAACGTGTAGTAGTACGGGTTCACTCTCAGGCACTCGCCGCCCTGATCAGCCGTACTGGCAACAATGTCCGCCGGCACCACGATCTTGCCAAATTCAGTGCCGGAGACCCAGTCAGCGCCCACCACCAAGCTCACGCCCGAGATGGTTGGATCGGATTTCACCGCCGTTGCCGGCAGATTGAACAGCTTGGCAACATCGGCGGCAACATCAGCCATCTCGGGACCGTAGAGCACCTGTGACTCTGCCCTGGATGGTACGTCGCCCGCCTGCCATGAGCTGTTGAAGCCCGCCTGGGCCAAGGCCTGAACGATCTCCACTGTGCGTCCAACCACCGCTGAGGCGTTGGTGACGCTGACGGGTTGAATGGCCTTGTCATAAGCCGGAGCTGCTGGCGCAGCGGGCTCCGCGGTAACAGTAGCCGGTGTTGCCCCGGAAGTTTCTGCCGCAGCGGTGCTGGGTGCCGGCGTTGGCGCCGGCGTCAGGGCCTTGTCGTTGCGCAGGGCCGCGAAGAACTGGCCAGCCTCCGGCTGCTTGAGCTGCACCCGGTTGGGATCGCCCGAGTAGGCCTCATTGGGCACCGTCACAAAGGAAATCTGGGCCAAGTCAATCTTTGCCAACCTATTGGCGATGCCGATCATGGCCGGAATATTGGCCAGGCCCTCATCAATAGTCAAATTCTTGGTCACCACATCCGCCAAGTTGTACAACTGGGGCAGATTGGTCAGTGTGCCCTCGCTCTTGACCTTGCGGACCATGGAGCCGAGGAAGTATTGCTGGGCCTTGATCCGGTCCAGGTCGCTGGCATCGCCGAATGCGTGGCGCGTGCGGAGGAACGCCAAGGCCTGCTCACCCTTGATCAGGCTCTTGCCGGCGGCCAGTTTGAGGAATGAACCGTTCACGTCGTACATGGCGTGGTCAACACACACCTCCACACCGCCCAAGGCGTTGGAGAGTTCCTTCACGGCTGTGAAGTCAGCCAGCATGAAGTGGTCAATGGTCAGGCCCGTGATGTCATTGATGGCGGCAACGGTGCAACCGGGCCCCGCATCCAGTGCTGCATTGAGTTGCCCGCTGGGCGAGCCGGGAACAATGTCACCGCCGCCGGCTGGCTTGCAGTCGGGGATGGGCACCATCAAGTCGCGCGGGAAACTTGACACGGAGACCCGGCTGTTGTCTGCGGAGATGTCCATGAGCAGCATCACATCCGACTTACCCTCACCGGCCGAGTCATCGGCAGTGCCGTAGTCGCTGTTCTTGCCGGCACGGGTATCTGTGCCCAAGATCAGAATTTGCATTGAGCCGGTATCTTCAACCGGCGACTTGGTGGAATTGGGATCGGTCAGCCCGGCGTTCAAGGGTGCCGTGGTGACATTGTTTTGCAGCTTGTAAAACAGCAACCCAGCGGTTCCTGCACCCAAGACAAGGGCGCCGGAAAGCGTCACAGCAGTAATTCGCAACCAGAGGGGTGCCTTGCGGTGCGGCCGGTAGTGCCGGCCTACCGGCTCGTCATTTTCGATCGGTTTTTTCCGTGGGGTGCCGGCAGTACTAGCTGCCCCCGATTCGGCACGGCGTCGCCCCATGTATAAACCTTTCAAGATGAACATTAACTCTGACGAGTTTAGCCGCGAATTCTGGGAGCAACCCCTACGCCACACACTGATCAGGGCAGAAGTGGCGGCCGAACGACGACCGCCACTTCACAAAGAGCTAATTAAAAACCAAGTTTAACAAGCTGTTTCGGGTCTCGCTGCCAGTCCTTGGCAACCTTGACATGCAGGTCCAAATAGATTTTGGTTCCCAGCAAAGCTTCAATGCCCTTGCGCGCATTGGTGCCCACTTCACGCAACCTGGCGCCACCCTTGCCAATAATGATGGCCTTCTGCGAGGGTCGCTCCACATAGAGGTTAACGCGCACATCCAACATGGGGTTATCTTCGCTGCGTCCCTCACGGGGGATGATCTCCTCGACCACAACTGCCAGGGAGTGCGGCAGTTCATCGCGCACACCCTCCAAGGCGGCTTCACGAATCAGCTCCGCCACCATGACAGCCTCAGGCTCGTCCGTGAGTTCGCCATCCGGGTACAAGGCCGGGGACAGCGGCAAGTATTCGGCAAAGACGGTGGCCAGCGTGTTGACCTGGAAGTCTTCAACGGCAGAGACGGGCACGACGGCGGCGAAGCCCCTTTCGCCGATGACCTCACGGCCCAGCTTCTCAACAGCAATGAGCTGGTCCGTCACCGCTTGGCGGTCCACCGTGTCAGTTTTGGTCACGATCGCGATGACCGGCTTGTTGCCGCCCACTTGACCCAACTGGGTGGCAATGAAACGGTCGCCGGGGCCAATCTTTTCATTGGCAGGCAGGCAGAACCCAATAACATCAACCTCTGAGAGAGTGTCCGCCACCAGGTCATTGAGGCGCTTTCCCAACAGGGTGCGCGGCCTGTGCAGCCCTGGAGTGTCCACCAAAACCAGCTGGAACGTGTCCCGGTGCACAATTCCGCGAATCGTGTGGCGGGTGGTCTGTGGCTTGGCGGAGGTGATGGCAACCTTTTGTCCCACCAATGCGTTGGTCAACGTGGACTTGCCAGCGTTGGGGCGTCCCGCAAGAACAGCAAAACCTGCCCGGAACCCCTCACCCTTGGCTTCAATTAAGGCTAACTTGCCTTTGGACTTACTCATGATCACTCCTGTGGTCTTGCTGGGTGGGGTTGGCAGCCGCCGCTGTGCCGCCGTCGTGCTTGAATTTTGTTACATACTGACTGCTAATACTGCCATTGTGGGCCGGTTCCACGACGCTGGCAATGACATGGCTGACGCGGTTGCGTGATGCTTCCATGCGATCGGCCACCAACAGGATGCCGTTAACGTCAACGCTGCTGCCCAGGGAAGGGATCTTGCCAAGATGCTTGGCCAGGAACCCGCCCACGGTGTCCACCTCGTCGTCGTCGATGTCCTTGCCGAACAGTTCGCCCAGTTCATCAACAGCCATGCGGGCACTGATCCGGTACTTGTTTTCGCCAAGCTTTTGCACCTCTGGGGAGACCAAGTCATATTCATCGGCGATCTCGCCAACAATTTCCTCGATCAAATCCTCCAAGGTGACAAGTCCGGCTGTTCCACCGTACTCATCAACCACAATGGCCACGTGGGTGGATTCCTGTTGGAGTTCCTTGAGCAGGTCATCCACCGGCTTGGATTCGGGCACATAGCGCACGCTGCGGGCCAATTGGTCCACCCGGGGGCGGGCGTCAGCGACAGAGTGCCGGTAGAGGCTGGCCACCAAGTCCTTCAGGTACAAGATGCCCAGAATGTGGTCACTGCTCTCACCAATAACCGGGATGCGGGAGAACCCCGAGGCCAGGAATGCTTCCAACGCCTCTTCCAGGGTGGCGTCCTGTTCAATGCTCAGGATGTCAGTGCGTGGCACCATGACGGCACGGACCATTGTCTCGCCCAAGTCAAAAACGCTGTGGATCAGGTCAGCTTCACTATCCTCGATCATCTCAGACTCACTGGCGCGGTCAACGAACTCACGGAATTCCTCCTCGCTGACAAAGGATTCATCCCTGGTGGGTGCGTCCTTGGAGAACAGGGCACCCACCCGGATGAGCCAATGCGGCACCGGTCCCAAAATGCGAGTCAGGAAATGTACCAGCCAGGCGGTGCGGCCCACCAGCGAGGTGGCGTAGAGCCGGCCCAATCGGCGCGGTGAAACACCCACCATCACGAAGCCAAGCACTGCCATGACCCCCGTGGCCACCAGCCCGGCCAACCATTCGTTGCCCAGCAGTCGGACCAGGAAAAGCGCTACGGCAATGGCGGCCGCCATCTCGCACCAGACCCGCCAAAAACGCAGGGCGTTCAGGTGTGCCATGGGATCGGCAAGGATTTTCAACAGGGACGTGCCACGCCCATGGGCGGCCACGGTTTCGGCGTCGTGGCGGGGAAAGAAGTTCAGCGCTGATTCAATCGCGGACAGCAAAGCCGCGATGGCCATGAAAACCAAGCCCATGACCGGCAAAACAACAAGCATCACTTCATTGTCTCCCGGGGGGCTTCCTTGCCCAGGAAGCTGGAGAGCAGCTCACGCTGAATCCCAAACATCTCTTCCTTTTCCTCCGGTTCACGGTGGTCGTAACCCATCAGGTGCAGCATGCCGTGCGTTGTCAGCAACAGCAATTCTTCTTCCATGGAATGGCCAGCAGTAACGGCCTGCTCCTGGGCAACCACGGGGCACAAAACAATGTCGCCCAGAAGTCCGGCGGGGGTAGGTGCAGCGGCACTGCCGGGGCGAAGTTCATCCATGGGGAAGGAGAGAACATCTGTGGGCCCGGGTTCATCCATCCACTCAATGTGAAGTTTTTCCATAGTGTCCACGTCGGCCAAGATAATGGACACCTCCGTTTGGGGGTGGATAAACATGGCAGTGAGGATGTGCTTGACGAGCTTGATCAGCTCTTCCTGGCGCACGTCCACACCTGATTCATTGTTGATTTCGATGCTCATCTGGAGGTGCTTTCCTTGGCTTTTGGGGGGCTGGGTTGGGTTTCATCCCAGGAGTTGTAGGCGCTGACTATGGCGCCCACCAGGCGGTGCCGGACTACGTCCTCGGCATCCAGGAGGGCAAAGTGAATGTCATCCACGCCCTCCAAAATTTCTTTCACGACACGCAGCCCCGACTTGCTTCCGGCCGGGAGGTCCACCTGCGTGATGTCTCCTGTGACAACGATTCGGGAACCAAATCCCAGCCGTGTCAGGAACATCTTCATTTGTTGGGGTGTGGTGTTTTGGGCCTCATCCAAAATGATGAAGGCGTCGTTAAGCGTGCGTCCGCGCATGTAGGCCAGCGGTGCCACTTCAATGGTGCCGGCAGCCATGAGGCGTTGAATGGTCTCTGGATCCATCATCTCGTGCAGGGCGTCATAGAGAGGGCGCAGATACGGATCAATCTTGTCGTTCAAGGTTCCTGGCAGGAAGCCTAGACGCTCCCCCGCCTCCACGGCCGGGCGCGTGAGTATGATGCGGCTGACATCCTTGCGCTGCAGGGCTTGGACAGCCTTGGCCATGGCCAAGTAGGTTTTGCCTGTTCCGGCCGGCCCAATCCCGAAGACCACCGTGTTCCTGTCAATGGCATCAACATAGAGCTTTTGATTGGCAGTCTTGGGGCGAATGGTCCGCCCCCGGCTGGAGAGGATGTCATAGCTGAGAATATCCACCACGGAAGAATCCGGGCGGGTCTTGAGCATGGTCACCAACTGCTCCCACACACTGGCACTCATGGGGCTGTTGTGCGCCACCATGCCCCGGGCTTCCTCCATGAGGTGCATGATCCGCGGCACCATGGCCGCAGGCCCTGTAATGGAAAGAACGTTTCCACGGGCAAGAAAACTCACTTGGGGGTAAAGGGATTCAACAACGCGCAGGCCCTCATCCTCGGCACCCAACGCCGCCACCATTTGCTCAGTGGAGTGAAAATGCACCACTTCGGTGCGTGTTCCGTCAACGGAATGCGGAAAGTGCCGCCCCGGACCCTCATCAGGATAAGAATCGTGGCGGTGCGCTGTTGTCTCTGCCATAATTTCGGCCTTCCTAGCCTGAAATCGCTCCTCGAGTTTGCCGGTGGTCACCACCGAATTTCGTGCCGCTTATACCTGTTACTGATTCTAATGCACAGCCCCAACAACGCGGCCCATAACCTCAGTGATGCTTGATCACATTTTTGTGCCATATGTCGGGAAAAGTATTTCGATACGGTTTCAGTTCGCTCCGCAGGGCCATAAACCGGACATCGGGGTTCCCTGTTGTGCCAAGCTTGAACAGGTCCAAGGAACTGTGGGGAACCTTGACTCAGCCCCGTTCAGGGACGGTCGTGAGAACGTACCGCCCTCCACATACCAACAGACCAGCGAGACAGTTCCCCATGGCCTCACCCTCCACCGCCCTGCCAGGACGCCACGGCGCGCCCGGTTCCGGGGCCCGTCGGGAACGCCGCGCCAGCAGACGTTTCCCCGCGGTGGACGGCCTGGCCATCATTGGCCTTTCCTTGACACTGGCACTGACGGGTTGCACGGAGAAGATCAGTGAGCAGGACGACGTCACGATGCCCACAAGCACTGGCTCAACCGCCTCAACACTGGTGACAAGTGCTCCCTTGGAGACGGCCACAGCCGCGCAAACACTTCCTGTCTATTGGCTGGGGCGCAGCAACGACGACGTGTTTTTGTTCCGGGAGTTCTTCCCCACGGCTGCAACCGACGACCCCATTGTCGCCGCGTTGCACACCATGATGAGCGCCAAACCCAGCGACCCGGACTATTTTTCGCTGTGGAACACACCGAGCCGGCTTGGGGCGTCCGTTTCCGCCAAGAACGTGATTACCCTTGACGTCTCGGCCGATGCCTTTGGGCAAAAAATGGATCAGGGAATCGCCGACCGCTCCGTGTCCCAGCTGGTGTACACCGCCACGGCGGCTGCTGCCATGGCCGGACTCATTGATGCCTCCAGCGCTGTGCAGGTCACCGTCCTTGTTGACGGACATACTGGTTTCAACGCTTTTGGCCACGTGCCGCTGGACAAACCTCTGACCCGCAATCCGGCATTTGTTGCGCCCGTCTGGATCATTGACCCCGCCAACGGTTCCACCTACCGCACCCTTCCGCTGAAGGTCAAAGGCCAGGGCGTCTCGCCTACGGGAACCCTTGCCTGGTCGTTGTCCCATGTGAAGGGCGGCGAAGTCTCCGACACTTATATGACCGGTACCGTGTCCATACCTCAGGGCCCCAACGAACTGGGGGAATTCAACTTCAACCTTGTTCCCCCGCCAGGCAGCTACCAGCTGTCCGTCTACATTGTGGACCCGCTGGTGCCGGGGCGGCAGCTCGGTTTGGACACCAAGATCGTCACCATCAGCCAACCCTAAAGAGCAGCGAGCTGTGGGAGCGGTTGTTGGGCCCACGCGCCCGAGGGTTCCTTAAGTGCAGACGCGCCAGCGGCTGCACTTAGGGAGGGCGTGGGTGGATCCGCAACCGCGAGGGCCCCGCGGCGAGCTTGCGAGCTGTGGGAGCGGTTGTGGCCTACCAGCGGCCCAGTTCTTGGCTGAGCAGTACCACTGCGGCCGGTCCGGCCGTGGAGGATCTCAACACGTGATGACCCAACAGGGCGGTCTGCGCCCCTGCTTGACGGAACGCGTGCACCTCTGCGTCGCTCATGCCGCCTTCCGGTCCCACGATCATCAGAAGCTGCAAGGGTGCGGGCGATTCTGTGGGCGCCTGTGCAGCCGTCCAGGCACGAGCCACCACAGCCAGTGATTCGGTGGCGTCTTCATGCAGGATCAGGGCGAGGTCGGCCGCCTTGATCAGTTCGCAGATGCCGGCGGTACCGACCAGCGCACCGACCTGTGGAATGGTGGCCCGACGGGCTTGTTTGGCCGCGGCAGCAACCACCTGGCGCCACTTCTCCGGGCCCTTGACTGCCTTGTCCATTTTCCATCGCACAATGGATCGCTCAGCTTGCCACGGAACTACGGCATCGATTCCCAGCTCGGTGGCGGTTTCGATGGCCAGTTCATCCCTGTCCCCCTTGGCCAGCGCCTGAATCAGCGTGAACTGAACGTTGTGCGCGGGTTCGGCCATAACGGCAGCAACCTCAACGTTCAGCACACCCTTCTCGGCTCCGGTGACTGAACAGACAAGACGCAACCCTGCGCCGTCGCACACGTCAACGGGCTCACCGACAGTGAGCCGCTTGACGGTGACGGCATGTTTGCCCTCGGCACCATCCAAGGAAAACGTGGCACCCGGGCCGAGACCGGCAAGTTCGGCGGGCGTGGCATAGAAGACAGGGTTGCTCATGGGCGTTAGAGGTTGCCGAGCTTGTCGCGGAGTTTGGCGAACATGCCGCCGCTGGAGACCAGCTTGCCTTCGGTGAATGTTTCACCGCGCAAGGCGGCCAGCTGCTTCAGGAGCTCCTCCTGGGCGGCGTCCACCTTGGTGGGTGTTTCCACATGGATGTGCACCTTGAGATCGCCGCGGCCAAAGCCGCGCAGATGGGTCACACCCAGGCTGCGCAAGTTGATGATCTCCCCGGCCTGGGCTCCCGGCTTGATGCTGATGGGCTGTTCGCCGTCGAAGGTTTCAAAGGTCAGCTCAGTGCCCAACGCAGCAGCCGTCATGGGCACGCTGAGGGTGGCGTGCAGGTCATCGCCTTCGCGCAGGAAGTTGGGGTCGTTGTTGACCTTCATCTCCACGTAGAGGTCACCCGCCGGTCCACCAGCCGGACCGGCCTCGCCCTGGTGAGCCAACTGAATGCGGGTGCCTGTGCTGACGCCTGCCGGGACCTTGATGGTGAAGCTGCGGCGGTCACGCACGCGGCCCTCACCCATGCACTCGTTGCATGGGTCAATGATCATGGTGCCAAAGCCCTGGCAGGAGTTGCAGGTGGCCAGCGTCATGACATTGCCCAGGATGGAGCGCACGGGGCGCTGGATCTGGCCGCTGCCGTGGCAAACATCGCACGTGGTGGGTGAAGTGCCCGGACGGCAGCAGCTGCCCTCACAGGTGCCACAAGTGATGGCCGTGTCAATTTCGAGTTTCTTGTTGACGCCGAACACTGCCTCTTTCAAGTCAATGCGGACAGTGATGAGGGCATCCTGGCCGCGTCGCATGCGCGACGCCGGACCACGCCCACCACCGCCTCCACTGCCGCCAAAGAACGTCTCGAAGATGTCCTGGAAGGCGAAACCCTGGCCGTCAAAGTTGCCGCCACCGCCACCGTTGTCATTGCCGTTCTCATTGCCCGTGGTGTCATAGACCCGCCGCTTTTGCGGGTCGGAGAGGACCTCGTAGGCGTGTGTCACAGCCTTGAATCGGTCCTGGGCATCCGGGGCGTCATTGACGTCGGGGTGGAGCTTACGCGCCAGCTTGCGGTAAGCCTTCTTGATCTCCTCGGCGGTCGCGTCGCGGGCGACGCCCAATGAATCGTAGTGATTGCTCAAAGTGTTGCTCTCTTTAGTGGAATCGGTGGCCGCTTAGCCGGCCAAAATTCTAGACAGGTACTGTGCCACGGCACGCACGCTGGACATGGTGTTGGGGTAATCCATCCGGGTTGGGCCCACAATTCCGAGCTTGGCTGTTTCGCCCGGCCCGTAACTGGTCGCCACAACTGACGCCTCGGCCAACGAATCGTGCGGGTTCTCACGGCCAATGACCACTGACATGCCCAAGGAATCTTGTGCCATCGCCTCCAAAAGGCGCAACAACACAACCTGTTCCTCCAAGGCATCAAGGACAGGGCCAATGCTGAGTGGGAAGTCATTGTTGGACCTGGCCAAATTGGCCGTCCCAGCCATAACAATCTTGTCTTCCCGGGCATTCCCGGCCAACAGCACCAAACCCTGGGCCAGGCGCACCGCAGGTCCATGCTCGGAAGGCTGGACTGTGGGCGGGATCCTGACAACCGCCTCGGGCAGGCTTGCCACGGTCACCCCGTGCAGGCCACCCAAAAACACTTGCCGCAGCCCAGCCAGCATGGCGTCATCAACGTTGGCTCCGACGTCGATCACGTTTTGCTCAACCTTGCCGGACGCCAAAATGAGAACGACAAGCACCTGGCGTGCAGCCAACGAAACAAATTCAATGTGGCGCACCGTGGCTCCGGCCGAGCGTGGGTACTGCACCACAGCCACCTGGTTGGTCAGCTGGGCCAAGGTCCGCACTGTCCGTTCCAGGACATCGTCAAGATCAGTGGAGCCCTCCAACAGCACGGCAATGGCGCGGCGTTCGGCGGCAGAAAGCGGTTTGACCGCGGACAGCTGGTCAACAAAAAGCCTGTAGCCCTTGTCGGTGGGAATGCGCCCGGAGCTGGTGTGCGGGGCGGCGATCAGGCCTTCTTCTTCCAGCGCTGCCATGTCATTGCGGATGGTGGCGCTGGAGACGCCCAAATGATGCCGCTCAACCAACGCTTTGGAGCCAACAGGTTCGCGTGTGTGTACGTAGTCTTCAACAATGGCCCGCAGGACCTCCAACTTCCGTGGTTCACTCATACCTGTCACCTCCTTCTCAATGTCACACAAACGCCTTGCTTGCACTGGGTGTGCTGCCGGCTGTGGCAGCACAAGGACGTTAGCACTCTACCCAACCAAGTGCTAAGTCTAATACTTTTTCTGCCGCCCCTCCCGTGCCTCTGTGGCCATGGTGAACCGGATATTGTGCCCTTGAAGCGGTTAGCATGGATTTTCACAGTTGCAGCGTTCGCCATGAGCGTTGCCCCAAGAATGAAGAGTCAGGTTTTAGCGTGGAATTCAACCAGTGGGGCCCCCAAGATTTGAGCCCACCTCCCGCCCGTACCCTGCCGAAGGTGGAAGCCGTTTCCGGGCTTGTGGTGGAGGACCAGCAAACCGGTTGGGTGGGCGCGGTGGTCAGATTGGAAAAGTCCGGCGGCATGCACATTGTGGAGCTTGCCGACAGGCGCGAGAAAATCCGGGCCTTCCCCTTGGGATTTGGTTTCCTCTATGAAGGCGCGGCCGTTGAGCTCATCGCCCCGCGCGTTGTGGCCACCCAGCAAACCCTGCGCACCGCCTCCGGTTCGGTGAAAGTTGCCAACAGCCGCGCCAAAGTGGCCAAGGCCAGTCGTATCTGGGTGGAGGGCAAGCACGACGCCGAACTCGTTGAGAAAGTCTGGGGGGACGATTTGCGCGTTGAAGGGATTGTGGTGGAGCCCCTGCGCGGCATCGATGACTTGGCGGCAGCCGTGGCGGATTTCTCCCCCGGCCCCAACCGCCGTTTGGGCATTTTGGTGGACCACTTGGTGCCGGGGTCCAAGGAATCGCGCATTGTGGCCAATCTCATGAAGTCACCCGGCACACACAACAACGTTTTGGTGGTGGGCCACCCGTACGTGGATGTGTGGCAGGCCATCAAACCAGCCACCTTGGGCATTCCCGCCTGGCCAGTTATCCCGAGATCAATGGAATGGAAGCTGGGCATCCTCAAAGCTTTTGGCTGGCCCCACAGCACAGCTGAGGACATTGGTTTGGGGTGGCAGCGGCTGCTGTCACGGGTGAATTCTTACGCCGATCTGGAGCCTTCGTTGCTGGGCCGGGTGGAAGAAGTGATTGACTTCCTCACGGCACCCGTATCCTAGAGAGTGGCCAGCGATATGTTGGCCAGCAGTTTCGCTTGTTGAAAGGCCAGTCATTGTGAGTCATCCGGTAAACCAGCAGAATGGTTCGACCAAGCCGCCGCTGACCCCCTCAGAGGACAAGCAGTGGGCGTTCATGGCCCATTGCGGCGGTATTCTGGGCTGCATTCCGGCATTGCTGATCCACAGGTATGTGGCGCCCCGCGGCCCGTTCACCGCCCAGGAATCCCTGGAAGCCTTGAACTTCACTTTGCCGCCCACGGCCCTGGCGATACTCCTGAATCTGTTGGGATTCATTTTCACGTTCTTCAACCCGCAGCTTGGCACGGTGTTTTTCCTGCTCGCCCTTCTCGTGTGGGCGTTCCTGACTGCCTTCTCCGTCATTGGCGCCGTGAGTGTCAACAAGGGTCAGCCATACCGCTACTCCCTGAATCTGCGCCTGCTCTAGTAACCCAAAACTGACCCGCAGAAAACGCCGAAAATCACGCTAAAAGCGTAGATTTTCGGCGTTTTCTGCGGGTCAGTTGGTCTTGAGGCTAGTCCAGGAGGGCCCTGGTCACGGCGTCGCCCAGGAGGCGGCCCTTGAGGGTGAGCACCAGGGTCCCGGCAAAGGCCTTGAGCGGCTCCACCAATTCCTGGGCAATGAGCCCGGCAACAGCCTTGCGTGCTTCAGGGCTGAGCGTGTTGATGGCCATACCCTCGGACAGGCGCGAGGTCAGCATGATGCGTTCCATGGCCCTGGTGTCCGCATCGAGGGTTTCCCGTCCGGCAGCAGGCGATTCACCCTTGTCCAGACGGTTGGCATAGGCCGTGGGGTGTTTGACATTCCACCAGCGCACACCTCCAACGTGGGAGTGGGCACCGGGGCCGATCCCCCACCAATCGTCCCCCCGCCAGTACGCCAGGTTGTGTTGGCAGGCATCCTCGGGGGTCCGGGACCAGTTGCTCACTTCGTACCAGGACAATCCGGCCTCGGTGAACAAAGCGTCGGCAAGCTCGTACTTGAGGGCATGGTCGTCGTCGTCGATGTTGGGCACCTGGCCGCGGCGAATTTGGGCGGCCAGCTTGGTGCCCTCTTCAACGATGAGCGAATACGCAGAAATGTGGTCGGGCTCGTAGCTCAGGGCTGTCCGCACAGACGTTTCCCAGTCGGCGACTGACTCCCCCGGCGTGCCGTAGATCAAGTCGACGCTCACGTTCAGGCCAACCTCGCGGGCCCAGGCCACAGCCTGCGGCACACGGTCGGGATTGTGGGTCCTGTCAAGGACCTTCAAAACGTGCGGCACCGCTGACTGCATGCCGAAGGACACACGGGTAAAACCGCCGTCGTACAGTTCTTGCAACGATTCCTTGGTGACCGAGTCCGGGTTGGCCTCCGTGGTGACCTCAGCCCCGTCCTCCAGCCCCCACTGCGCGACGGCGGCACCCAGAATGCGGGTCAGATCGCCCGCGGGCAGGAGGGTGGGCGTGCCACCGCCAAAGAATACGGTGCTGAGCTTGCGCGCAGGCAGGCCCGACGCAACCATGGCCCGGGCGGCAAATTCCACTTCGCGCACGGCCGTTTCGGCGTATGCGTCCTGTGAGGCGCCCCCGCCAAGCTCCGTGGCCGTATAGGTGTTGAAGTCGCAGTAGCCGCAGCGCACGGCGCAAAACGGGATGTGCGCGTAGAGGCTGAATTTGCGGTCCGCCGCGCCGACGGCAGCCTGCGCGGGCAGGATGCCGTCGGCCGGAGCCGGATCGCCAAGGGGCAAAGCGCTGGGTGTCACTTCTTTGACTTGTCCTTAGGCGCTTCGGCAGTTGTCAGCGCGGCGATGAAGGCTTCCTGGGGAACCTCAACGCGGCCCACCATCTTCATGCGCTTCTTGCCTTCCTTCTGCTTTTCCAACAGCTTGCGCTTACGGGAAATGTCACCGCCGTAGCACTTGGCCAGGACGTCCTTGCGGATGGCGCGGATGCTTTCACGGGCAATGATGCGGGCACCAATGGCAGCCTGGATGGGCACCTCGAACTGCTGGCGCGGGATGAGCTCGCGGAGCTTGCCGGTCATCATGACACCGTAGGAGTACGCCTTGTCACGGTGGGTGATGGCACTGAAGGCATCCACTTGCTCGCCCTGGAGCAGGATGTCGACCTTGACCAGGTCGGCGACCTGATCGCCGTCGGCCTTCCAGTCAAGGGAGCCGTAGCCGCGGGTCTTGGACTTCAAGATGTCAAAGAAGTCAAAGACGATCTCGGCCAAGGGCAGGCGGTAGCGGATCTCCACCCGGTCCTCGGACAGGTAGTCCATGCCGCCCAAAATGCCGCGGCGGGTCTGGCACAATTCCATGATGGCGCCCACAAACTCGGTGGGAGCCAAGATGGTGGCGGCCACCATGGGCTCGCGCACCTCGGCGATTTTCCCTGACGGATATTCGCTGGGGTTCGTTACGTGGACAACCTTCTTGTCCTCAAGGGTGACCTCGTACTCCACGTTGGGGGCTGTGGAGATCAAGTCAAGGTTGTGTTCGCGTTCCAGACGCTCACGGGTGATTTCCAGGTGCAGCAGGCCAAGGAAGCCCACACGGAATCCAAACCCTAGGGCTGCGGAGGTCTCCGGTTCGTAAATGAGGGCAGCGTCATTGAGCATGAGCTTTTCCAGCGCGTCACGCAACACCGGGTAGTCCGTACCGTCCATGGGGTACAGGCCGGAGAACACCATGGGCTTGGCGTCGTGGTAGCCGGCCAGGGCTTCTGATGCGGGCTTGCTGAACGTGGTCACGGTGTCGCCCACCTTGGACAGGCGCACATCCTTCACGCCCGTGATCAAGTAACCAACCTCACCAACGCCCAGACCCTTGGAGGGGGTGGGCTCCGGGGCACTGACACCAATTTCCAGCAGCTCGTGGGTGGCGCGGGTGGACATCATCTGGATTTTTTCGCGCGGGCTCAGGCTGCCGTCAATGACGCGCACGTAGGTGACAACGCCGCGGTAAGTGTCATACACGGAGTCAAAGATCATGGCGCGGGCCGGGGCGTTGGGATCGCCAACGGGTGCCGGCAGCTCACGGACGATCAAATCCAGCAGCGCTTCAACGCCAACACCGGTCTTGCCGGAGACCATCAGGACGTCCTCGGGCTTGCCGCCAATCAGGTTGGCCAGTTCCAGCGCGTACTTCTCCGGCTGGGCTGCCGGAAGGTCAATCTTGTTCAGCACCGGAATGATGGTGAGGTTGTTCTCCATGGCCAGGTACAGGTTGGCCAGCGTCTGGGCCTCAATGCCCTGGGCGGCATCAACGAGCAGGATGGCGCCTTCACAGGCGGCCAACGACCGGGAGACCTCGTAGGTGAAGTCAACGTGGCCCGGGGTGTCGATCATGTTCAAGCAGTAGGCGGTGCCATCTACTTCCCAAGGGATGCGCACTGCCTGGGACTTGATGGTGATGCCGCGCTCACGCTCAATGTCCATCCGGTCAAGGTACTGGGCTTTCATGTCACGCTGCTTGACAACTCCAGTGAGCTGGAGCATCCGGTCCGCCAGGGTTGATTTCCCGTGGTCAATGTGAGCGATGATGCAGAAGTTCCTGATGATCGCCGGATCGGTCGCGGCGGGCACCGGAGCAGTGCGGGCCATGGGTGACACTGGTGTTCCTTACTGTTGCGTGAACGCAGGGATGGCAGTGCATATACCGCCACCATGCAGGGGGTGTGCCCGCGCACTGAACAGGCGGACACTCATTGCCTTCAAGTCTCCCACGTTTAGGGCCCTAGATGAGAACTGACGGGCCCATTCGCTACTGTAGAAGCCATGCCTTCAACAACGGACCGCATCATTGGCCTTCTGCGTTCATTTGCCCGCGCACTTTTCAACCCCGACAAGACCACACCGCCGCGCACCCGCCCCGGCAGCAAGACCAGCGGCAAGCCCAGCCCCGGGGCTGGTTCGCGCCCGGCCCAGCGGCCTTCGCAGAACACTCTCGCTAAGGGCCTGAGCGCTCCCTACCCGGGCGACTTCAACGGAACGTCAACCGTGAGCTATGCCCCCCATCCCGACGGCGCGGCAGACCCGGGTGAGATTGTGTGGACCTGGGTGCCCTATGAGGAGGACTTCAGCCAGGGCAAGGACAGGCCCGTCCTGGTGGTGGGCCGCTCCGGGAAACGGCTCTTGGCACTCATGCTCACCAGCAAGGATCACGGCAATGACCGGCGGGGAGACAACGACTACGTGGACATTGGCACCGGGGCGTGGGACCGTCAGGGCCGACCCAGCGAAGTCAAGCTTGATCGGGTGTTGCAGGTGGCCGAGGCTGATCTGCGCCGCGAGGGTGCAGTGCTCGATGCCAAACGCTTTGCCGCAGTGGCCACGGGGCTGCGCCGGCGACACGGCTGGAAGTAATCTCACACGCTGGCAAGTCACCGATCTGATAGAATTTTTATTAGTGTGTGCCCGTGCAGGTCGGCGGGTACAGCAGCTTGACCTGACGTTCACCATAATTCGAGCATCCCCACGCCGCTGTCAACGGTCAAGCTACGCCCTCTACGACCGAATTTACGTATCAAAAGAGAGTTATACAACGTGGCTAATATCAAGTCTCAGAAGAAGCGCATCCTCACCAACGAGAAGGCGCGTCAGCGCAACCTCTCGGTTCGGTCCGAGCTGAAGACCGCTATCCGTGCAGTAAACACGGCAGTGGCCAAGGCCGACAAGGATGCAGCTGTGGTTGCACTGGTGAATGCAGGCCGCAAGCTGGACAAGGCTGTCAGCAAGGGCGTTATCCACGCCAACAACGCTGCCAACCGCAAGTCAGCCATCTCCAAGAAGGTTAACGCCCTCTAAGAGAAGCTGATCTGCTTCGCAACTCAAACGTTGGGCCCCCACCATCTGGTGGGGGCCCAACGTGTTTAAGCCATGCTTTCAGGGAATCTGCCTTGGTGAACCTGAGGGCCGGGTTAGCGCCGTGCGGAGGTGGCAATGACGATGACTGCCCGTTCCACCGCATAGACGGGGTCCTTTGCTGCACCCTTGACCTGGGCATCGGCCTCCGCCAGCACCTTGATGGCCACTACCAGAGCCTCCCCGCTCCAGTGCCCGGCATCGCGGCGTGCGGCGTCCACCTGCCACGGTGACATGCCCAAGTCACGGGCCAGTTGGGCCGAGCTGCCGCGCAGGGAAAACACCTTGGCCACCTGGCGGACTTTCATGGCCAGCGCAGCCACCAGCGGCACCGGATCAACTCCTGTGGAAAGGGCGTGACGCAGCGTGGACAACGCGACCGGGGCGTTGCCGGCCAACGCGGCATCAGCGACGCGGAACGCTGTGGCCTCCACCCGGCCGCCGTAGTACTTGTCGACGTCGTCACTGCTGACCATTCCTGTGGTGTCAGCGATCAGCTGGGAACAGGCCGCGGCCAGCTCGGACAGGCTTGCCCCCACGGCTGCCACGAGTGCGTGGACGGCCTGGGCATCGATGCGGCGCTTTGCCCTGGAAAACTCTGCACTGACAAAGGAAGATTTCTCGGCGTCCTTCTTCAGGGGCTGGCACTCCACCCGCGGGGCCCCGAGGGCCTTGAGTGCATCCAGCAACTTCTTGCCCCGCGTGCCGCCGCCGTGAGTGAGCACCAGTGTCACATCGGGGGCCGGGTCCTTGATGTAAGCCAGGGCATCGACCAAAAAATCGTCGGCCATGCTGGCCAGGGCCGAGACTTGAATAAGCTTCGGCTCACTGAAAAGTGACGGGCTGGCCACCATGCCCAGCGCTCCGGCCGTGTAATGGGAAGCGTCCAGCGAGGTCAGTTCCAGCTCGGGGTTCTGCGCCCTGAGTTTGGCCCGAATGTCATCCACCGCGCGGCTGGCAATAAAGTCCTCCGGACCAAAAAGCAACACCACCGGGGCCAGGGGGACATCACGCCAATCGGCGCCCGCAGCCGGGCGTTGGGCTGCCCTCGGTGCCGGGCTCATGGTTGCTTTCCTGTCCACGCATTATTCACAGCATCTACTGTGCCATCCCTGCTGGTGATTCCCAACCCGACCGGGGCCGGCGCCCACCACCTCAAGAGTTCGCAGCCTCACGAACTCACAGCCTCAAAACGGCCGCGCACCACCACGCGGTGGCCACGGCGGCAAGAACGATCACACTGCCAAAGCCGAAGCGGGCACGCCACCTTTCCGGGAGCAACCGCAATAGCCGCCCAGTGACTGCCTTGGCGCGTTCGGGCTCCACCAGCGCGAACAAGGCAGCGAGCGTCACGGCGTTCAACACTGCCATCAGGACAACACCTTCCAGCCCCGCCGGCCACGGCAAACTTGCCGCTGGCAGTTCCGACATCCACCGGGCGACGGCGGCCACCCACCAGGCACCCAATCCGCTGACAAAAGCGCAGACTGAGGCGATGAGCGGCACCAGGGCGGCGACGGCCAGGCCAAAAGTTCCCACTGTGGTTACCAGTGCCACAACAGGCGCTGCCAGCATGTTGGCCGGAATTGTGTAGGGGGTCAGCCGTGGCGCCAGCAGGACGATGACCGGGGCGCAGAGCAATTGTGCCGCCAGCGGTATGGCCACTGCCTGGGCCAGCCACACGGGCCACCAGACGGCCAGCCAGTCAACACAGCGCCTCCCCACCAGATGGATTCCCAACGTAGCCAGCACTGACAAGATGAAGGAATAGTCCGCTGCCAGCCACGGGTCCGCAAGCAGCAACACCACGACAGTCACGCAAAGCAGGACCCCCACCCGTTTGGGTCTGCCACCCAACAGGGCCACCGCCCCGATGGCACCCATAACTGCAGCCCGAAGCACACTGGGATCGGGCCCCACGAGAACAACAAATCCCACCAGCCCGGCTCCCGAGGCAAGAAAGGCCACCGGACGCGGTACCCGCAGTGAACGCACCAGCAACATCAACGACGCCAACACCAGAGTGCAGTTGGCCCCACTGACGGCTGTGAGGTGTGTCAGCCCAACTACCTTCATGGCCTCGTTGAGTGTTGCATCCATTCCGCTGCGGTCCCCCATGACCATCCCGGGAAGGAGTGCCGCCGCATCGGGGTTTAGTGGCATCCAGACATGTGTCACAGACTCGACCCACGCCGTGCGCATGTCCACAACAGCTGCCTGGGTCCCCATCCCCACGGGCGTCACGTCCAGAGGCGCCGTGGCCGGATGCAGAAAACCCGCAGAGTGATCGTTGGCAGCCGTTGAGGCAACCTTGCCAGCTGTGGAGACCCTGTCCCCCTGTTGAACGGTTCCCCAGTTGGGCGCAGCGACTACCCGAAGGGTGACCCGCCCCGTCATGATGCGGCCGTTGGCGGTAGCCCTGAGCACAACAGCATCGAAGATGAGCTGGGCAGGGCCGTGGCCGGATTCCAAGCGCCGGGGCACACTGGCCACTTCCATGGTCAGTGCCAGATCCTCGCCCCGGCTGATGGCTTGCTCCAGCGCAGATGAAGCGGAGGTGACGTTCCGCAATCCCACCGCCATCAACACGGCAGTAACGCAGACGGCTGCGACAAGCACCGTAGCCGCGCCTGCCGCCACCCATCCTCGAACTCTTCCCCACGGCCCCCGTTGCGGTCCCGCCGTACCGCTTCCCCGTCTTGCAGCACCCCGATCAGTTCGGCGAAGCCACAACAGGGCAACGGCGGCAAGCAGGCTGGCACCCAGAACCGCCGCGGCACCCAAGAGCCACGGCCCCTCCACGGTGATGGCCATGGCCGCCGCCAACCAGGTGGCTGCCACGGCCGGCAGCAACCTGATATCCGCCCGTCTGCGCGCAGGGGCGATTGCCTGGTCTTGGCGTGCTTGCCCAAGACGGCGGCCCACTGCGATGAGCCCGCGGCGCAGGCGTCGACGGCGGGTGGCGTCCTCCACGGGCGCAGGCTCGCCCACGGCCGCCCTGGCAAAGCGGGCCCACTGCGGATCAGGGGACCTCATCAGACAGTCACCAAGTCTCGAATGCCGGCCAACAATTTGGCCCCGATGCCCGAAACTCCATCCAGGGCATCGACGGAGGAAAAGGGCCCATGATCGCTTCGCCAGGCAACTATCCGCTGAGCCAGAACCGGGCCAACACCGGGCAAGGCATCAAAGTCCGCGGCACTGGCAGTGTTGAGATTGATCAGTGCACCCATCCCCGGTTTTTGGCCCGGCGCCTCGGCACCACTGGCGGGAGCTGCTGTGCCTGCCGCTTGCCCCTGCGCGGGAACCAGTATTTGCAGGCCGTCAATGATCGGGGCGGCAAGATTGAGTGCTGACAGTTCAGCCGTGGGCAGGACGCCCCCAGCCGCCTCCACGGCCTGGAAAGCCCTGCTGCCCGGTGGCAGCGTGTACACGCCCGGGTTCTTGACGGCTCCGGCCACATGCACCAGCAGGCCGCCGGACGGCGCACCAGCCGCGCCGTCGCTCGGTTTCGCTGCGCCGGCGGCTGCACCGGCGCCACTCTGCGCCGAAGAGGGAACCAAAGAGGGCACCGAAGAGGGAGAGGGCCCTGCCGTGCCTGCTACCGGCGGCACCGTTACCTTCCCCACATCCTGTGCGCTGAGTTCTGCCGAAGCGCTCTGCACGCTGGCCGATTCGATCCAGAGCACCCCCAACGCAGCTCCCATCATGGCCAGCACCACAACAAGGGCCCGCAGCGATATGATCCAGCGCGGTCCCCGGGCAACAGGCTCCTGGCCGCGCACTGCCGCGTTGCCAGACTCCTGCGGAGTCCACGTCGAATTACCATCAATACCACTCATGAAGCTACGGTAGGCCCGCATGAGGCGCCCTGGGGCGCCGAAGGGTGGCTCTGTGGAGAACTATGGCTCCTGCCCTGCCTGTGGAGGAACAAGGGAGTCGGCAACAACCACCACCAGCACGCCAAGGCCGGCATGGGCGGCCAGGACCGCGGGCAGTCTGGTCAGGGTGGATGAACCCAGCCCCGGACAGGCCAGGTGCAGGGCCTCATCCAGGGTGCGGGCCTGGTCCTCGTTGCCAAAGTGGTGCACGCTGATTTGCGTGTTCGCGGCGCCGCGGGCGGCGATGTTGGCTGCTGCCAGCTCCTGCAGCCGGGCAACGGCCTTGGCCGCTGAACGCACCTTCTCCAGGGGAACCACCGAGCCGTCCCTGATGCCCAGAATTGGCTTGATGTCCAGGACTGTGCCCAGCCATGAGGAGGCCATGCTGATGCGCCCGCCCCGGCGCAATTGTTCCAGACTGGGGACATAAAAGTAGACGTCCGTGGCTGCAATGGCCGCCCGGGCGGCGGCCATGACAACTTCTGCATCGGCTCCTGCCAAGGCTGCGGCCACGGCGGCCTGCACACCAATACCCTGCCCCATGCCCACGGTGCCCGAATCCAGCACGTGCACAGGCAGTGCTGCCCGCTGCGCCGCCAGGTGTGCGGCGTCGAAGGTTCCTGAGAGTTTGGTGGAGATGTGAATCGACACGACGGCCTCAAACCCTGCCTCCGCGGCGTTCCTGTACGCCCGGTCGAACTGTCCAGGCGAGGGCCTGGAGGTTTTCACGCTGGTTCCCGAGGCCAGGGCGAGGGAAATATGGGTCTCCAGTTCGGCGTCGTCGTCGGAATAGACGTGCTCGCCAATGATCACGGGCATGGGCACCACCGTCAGTTGCAGGCTCTCCGCGAACCATCCCACCCACTCCGCAGGCAGGCCCGCGGCAGAATCGGTCACGACGGCGATCCTGGGCTTGGGCAGTTGTGGCGCCGGCTCTCCCGGCCCTGGCTTGGGGCGCAGCCGTTGGACCTGCTGACGAATCCAGGTGCGCGCAGCGCTTGTGTCAGGTACCACCGGTTCGCCTTTCTCAAAAACGAAGTGCCCGCCGACGCCCGTAGGGGCGAGGCGGGCACTTGTTGCTCATGCGTGCGGCATAAACGGTCGTGTCACTCTTGCCTAGGCAGGAACAATATTCACCAGTTTAGGCGCACGGACAATCACTGTGCGGATCCCACGGCCGTCAAGGGCCTTCTGCACCAGCTCCGAGGCCAGGGCCAACTCGCGCAGGGCCTCCTCGGTGATGTCCGGGGCCACCTCCAAGCGGTCCTTGACCTTGCCCTGGACCTGCACCACGGCCGTGACGCTCTGCTCCACCAGCAGGGCCTCGTCCACTGCCGGGAAGCCGGCATTGGCAACCGAGGCCGGGTGGCCCAGTGTGTTCCACATGTCCTCCGCCGTGTACGGCGCAAAGAGGCTCAGCACAATGGCAACAGCCTCCGCCGCTTCACGAACGGCCGGGTCTGTTGCACCAGCACCTGAGTCAATGACCTTACGGGTGGCGTTGACCAATTCCATGAGCTTGGCAACCACAACATTGAACTTGTGGCCTTCCAGCAGGGTCTTGGCCTCGTGGACGGTGCGGTGGGTCAACGAACGCAGCGCCGGGGCGCCCGCTGCCGGGTCGGTGCCGGGCTCGCTGGCAACGTCGCGGGCCAAACGCCAGGCACGGGCCAGGAACTTGGCCGAGCCCGACGGCGAAACATCCGCCCAGTCGACGTCGTCCTCGGGAGGACCGGCAAAGACCATGGTCAGGCGCACGGCGTCGACGCCGAACTTGTCCAGTTGCTGGCCCAGGTCAACACCGTTGCCCAGGGACTTGCTCATGGCCTTGCCGCCGTTGAGCACCTGGCCCTGGTTCAGCAACGCGCTAAAGGGCTCGGTGGCCTCCAGCATGCCCATGTCGTGGATGACCTTGGTGAAGAAGCGTGCGTACAGCAGGTGCAAGATGGCATGCTCGACGCCGCCCACGTACTGGCCAACAGGCATCCAGTCGTTGATCTTGGCCGGGTCGAAGGGGCCCTCGGTGTAGTCCGGGGAGGCAAAGCGCAGGAAGTACCAGGACGAGTCAACAAACGTGTCCATGGTGTCGGTGTCGCGCTTGGCGGGCTTGCCACAACTGGGGCAGTCCACGTTGACCCAGTCGGCAGCAGCCGCCAGGGGGGAGGTGCCCTTCGGGGAGAGGTCCTCGCCGCGCAGGTTGTCCGGCAGGCGCACAGGCAGCTGGTCATCGGGCACGGGAACTTCGCCACAGTCAGCACAGTGAATGATGGGGATGGGGGTGCCCCAGAAGCGCTGGCGGGACAGCAGCCAGTCACGCAGGCGGAAGTTGATGAACTTCTTGCCGGTGCCGAGCTTCTCCAAAACGTCGATGGCTGCCGGGATGCCCTCAGCCTTCGAGAGCCCATTGAGCTCGCCGGAGTTGATGAGTGTGCCCTCGCCGGTGGAGGCAATGCCAGTTTCGGCGGGGTCCTCCATGCCGGTGTCCAGGACTGCTCGGACGGGCAGGTCGAAGGCCTTGGCGAAATCGAGGTCGCGCTGGTCGTGGGCAGGCACGGCCATGATGGCTCCGGTGCCGTAGTCGGCCAGCACGTAGTCGGCAGCCCAGACGGGCAGCTTCTCCCCCGTGAGCGGGTTGATGGCGTAGCGGCCCGTGAACACACCCGTCTTGGGACGTTCGGTGGATTGGCGTTCAATGTCGCTCAGCGCCTTGACCTGCTCACGGTACTCGCTCAGGGCTTCTGCGTGCTCACCTGTGACCAGGTCCAGGGCCAGGGGCGCATCCGCCGCAACCACGAAGAATGTTGCACCGTACAAGGTGTCCGGGCGGGTGGTGAAGACAGTGAGTTCCTGCTGCGGCTTTTCAGCGCCCGCGGCTTCCTCAATCACGAACGTGACGTGGGCGCCCTCGGAGCGGCCAATCCAGTTCTTCTGCATGGCCAGCACACGGTCCGGCCAGTGGCCCTTGAGTGCGTCCATGTCGTCCAGCAGGCGGTCGGCGTAGTCGGTGATCTTGAAATACCACTGGTTCAAGGACTTTTTGGTGACGATGGTGCCGCACCGTTCACAGGCGCCGTTGACAACCTGCTCGTTGGCGAGGACCGTCTGATCCGTGGGGCACCAGTTGACCGGGGAGTTCTTCCGGTACGCCAGGCCGCGCTCGTGGAAACGCTTGAACAGCCACTGCGTCCACCGGTAGTACTCGGGGTCGGAAGTCTGCAGACGGCGTGACCAGTCCACGGAGATGGCGTAGCGCTTAAAGGACTCCGCCTGGGTGTCAATGTTGGCGTACGTCCACTCGCTGGGGTGGGCGTTGCGCTTGATGGCGGCATTCTCGGCGGGCAGGCCAAAGGAGTCCCAGCCGATCGGGTGCAGCACGTCGTAGCCGAGCTGGCGCCAATAACGAGAAACGACGTCGCCCATGGCAAAGGCCTCGGCGTGGCCCATGTGAAGGTCGCCCGAGGGGTACGGGAACATGTCCAGGACGTAGCGGCGCTCCTTGGAACCGTCGTCAAGGGGCGTAAAGACTTTAAGATCGTCCCAGATGGCCGGCCACTTGGCTTCCATCGCGGCGAAATTGTAGACGCCCTCTTCGCTGTTTTCTTCAGTCTGGGACTGCACGCTCACGTACCCTGCCTCTTCATTCATCATTGGCCTTATTGCACCTTCTTAGCTCGTTACACACAAAAGCCCCTCGACATAGCAAGGGGCGCACCGCATCTTTGGAATGCGGCTAGCTAAGGAGAAGGTTTGTCTGCACCCCTTTACTTTAGCGCATAGCCAAAGCCCTCCCTCATGAACTTATGCGGAGAACTCGCAGTGAGTTCCGCGCATGAGTGCTTGTGCGCGGAACCCGGATTCAGTCCAACGCACAAGTTCTGGGTTAAAGCGCGACGGCGGGACGCCCACCTGGGTGGGGCCCGCCGTCGGTCATGACTTGCGCTTAGAGTACGTCCTCGTCAACCCAGTCCATGGACTTGGTGACGGCCTTCTTCCAAAGACGCATCTGACGGTCGCGCTCTGCCGGATCCATGTTCGGCTCCCAGCGCTTGTCCTCAGCCCAGTTGGAGGACAACTCGCCCAAACCGTTCCAGAAGCCAACGGCCAGGCCAGCCGCGTAGGCTGCTCCAAGCGCGGTGGTCTCGGTGACCTTGGGACGGATCACCGGCACACCCAGGATGTCAGCCTGGAACTGCATGAGGGCATCGTTGGCGACCATCCCGCCGTCGACCTTCAACTCGGTCAAATCCACACCGGAATCGGCGTTGACCGCGTCAAGGACCTCGCGGGTCTGGAAAGCTGTTGCCTCCAAGGCCGCACGGGCAATGTGGTTCTTGTTCACAAAGCGGGTGAGTCCCACAATGGCGCCACGAGCGTCGGCACGCCAGTACGGGGCGAACAGGCCGGAGAACGCCGGGACAATGTACACGCCACCATTGTTCTCCACCGCCGCAGCCAGTTCTTCAACTTCGGGGGCCGAGCTGATCATGCCGATGTTGTCGCGCAGCCACTGGATCAAGGAACCTGTGACGGCGATGGAACCCTCAAGGGCGTAGTGGGGCTTGGCATCGCCGAGCTTGTAGCCAAGCGTGGTGAGCAGGCCGTTCTTCGAGTGGACGATTTCCTCGCCCGTGTTGAAGATCAGGAAGCAACCGGTGCCGTAGGTGTTCTTGGCTTCGCCAGCCTCGAAGGCCGCCTGACCAAAGGTTGCTGCCTGCTGGTCACCCAGGATGCCCGCGACGGGAACTTCACGCAGCAGCTGGGACGTGTGAACATGACCATAGACCTCGGATGAGGACTTGATGGCCGGCATCATTGACTTCGGCACGCCAAAGATGGCCAAGATCTCTTCATCCCAGGACAGTGTTTCCAGATCCATGAACAAGGTTCGGGAGGCGTTGGTGACGTCCGTGATGTGCACGCCGCCGTCCGGACCACCGGTCAGGTTCCAGGTGACCCAGCTGTCGGTGTTGCCAAAGAGCAGGTCCCCTGCTTCGGCGCGGGCGCGGGCGCCTTCAACGTTGTCAAGGATCCACTTGATCTTGGTGCCGGAGAAGTAGGTGGCCAGCGGAAGACCGACCTTGGCCTTGAAACGCTCCACACCGCCGTCGGCTGCCAGTTCATCCACAATGTCCTGCGTGCGGGTGTCCTGCCACACGATGGCGTTGTAAACCGGCACGCCGGTGTTCTTGTCCCAGACAACTGCCGTTTCGCGCTGGTTGGTGATGCCCACACCCACAATGTCGTGACGGGTCAGGTTGGCTTGGGCCAACGCTGTGCCAATCACCTCGCGGGTGTTGTTCCAGATCTCTGCGGCGTTATGCTCCACCCAACCGGCCTTGGGGAAAATCTGCTCATGTTCAAGCTGGCCGGTGGAGACGATGTTGCCATCGTGATCGAAAACGATCGCACGGCTGCTGGTGGTTCCTTGGTCAATAGCAATTACATATTGAGACATCATTGTTTCCTTTTGTTAGAACTAGGACAACTAGTAGTGGGATTAGGAGACAGCGGCCAGCAGGTCGGGCATCCATCGGGTCATCAAGCCACCCAGTGCGCCACCAATCAACGGGCCAACAACAGGAACCCAGGCGTAGCTCCAGTCGCTGGCACCCTTGCCCTTGATGGGCAGCAGTGCATGGGCAATGCGGGGGCCAAGGTCACGGGCAGGGTTGATGGCGTAGCCTGTGGGTCCACCGAGGGATGCGCCGATACCAACAACCAAAAGGGCCACCGGCAGCGGGCCAAGTCCGGCAACTCCGCCACCAAAGTGGAGGATCACGAAGACCAGAACAAAGGTGCCGATGATCTCGGTGACAACGTTCCAGCCGTAGCTGCGAATGGCCGGACCTGTGGAGAAGACACCCAACTTGGTGGCGGCATCCGGCTCCCCATCAAAGTGCTGCTTGTACGCCAGCCAGCACACCACTGCACCGATGAAGGCACCGAGCATCTCAGCACCAAAGTACGTCATGGTCGAGGCGAAGCTCACTGCCACGCCGGGCGCGTATTCGGCACTTCCATTGGCCAAAATTCCCACAGTTACTGCCGGGTTCAAATGGGCACCGGATTTGGCGGCTACAAAGACACCGGCCATGACGGCCAGGCCCCAACCCCAGTTGACCATGAGAAAACCGCCACCGTTGCCCTTATTACCCTTCAGGGCAACGTTGGCCACAACACCACAACCCAGCAGGGTCAGCAGCATGGTTCCCATCACTTCAGACAGGAACACAATTCCAAGAGACATCTTTGACTCCTATTGGTTGGTAATTCACTAAAAGGCGCACACCTGTGTGTGACCCTCTTGAGCCCCCTTCGCCCCCGGGGGCTTAGGCAATCAAGCTTTGCACTTGGACTCCGTGGAAACGGTCCAGAACCTCGATGCTGTGGCGGATCTCTTCCGCCACCTTGGCGCTGTCCCATCCCAGCGGAGCCGCCAGTGCCTGCGCTGTCTCAGCCAGCAGTTCGCTGGTGACCAGGCCACGGAAGGCCAGTGATGTCCGGCGAATCATGACGTCAATGAGGTGGCCGATCTGTTCGTTCTCCACCATGAAGGCAACCTCACGGCTGCTCAATTCGCGAGTGGAATCAAAGACAGTATCAACGCCTGCGTTGAGGTATGTCAGAACATCCTGGGCGCGTGTGCCGTAGCGTGTCAGCAGCACCCCGGCCCGTGCGGCGTCAACCGACTCGCTGGTGTGAGCGGCAATCCAGGCCTCAATGGCTGCGTCGGTGGCAGGGAAGTTGGCACCGCCGCCAATAGGCAGCTTCGCTGTGCTGACCTTGCGGCTCTTGCCCAGAATGGCCAGGACGTCGTTGGTCATGTGCTCGGACAGGGCACGGAACGTTGTCCACTTGCCACCTACCAGGCTGAGTACCGCAACGGCTGAGCCGGCGATGGTGCGGTCTGCGCGTTCAATGCGGTAGTCGCGGGATACGAAGCCCGGGGCTGTCTCGTCATGGCGGGGCAGGGGGCGCACGCCGGCAAAGCTGTAGACAATGTCTTCGCGGGTGACCAGAACATTGGGGAACACATGGCCCACTAGATCGAAGAAGTAGTCAATCTCCTCTTCCGTGCAGACAGCATCCGCGTTCATGTCCGCGTTGACATCCGTGGTGCCCACCAGGACCCTGTCACCCATGGGGTAGATCAACACGATGCGGCCATCTGTGTGTTCGAAGAAAATTTCGCGGCCGTTGCAGGCTGCCAACAGTCCGGGGTGGTCCAGCACAATGTGTGAACCCTTGGTGCCGCCCATGAAGCGGGTGGCCGCACCCATGTCCGCGTTGGTCATGTCCACCCACGCACCTGTGGTGTTGACGATGACGTCGGCGCTGAAGGTGAAGGATTCGCCGGTGAGCTGGTCGGTGAGTTCGACGCCGTCGTCCTTGACTCCCGTGACTGCCAAGTAATTGGTGGCGCGGGCCTTGGAATTTCCGGCCGTGCTCAGGCCTGCCTTTTCCCCGTCCTGGAGGACATCGAGGGTAAGACGCTCGGGGTTGTGCACGGACGCGTCATAGTACGTGGCTGCGTACTTGATGCCCGGGTGCAGCTGGGGAAGCTCCGTCAGGGCCTTCTTGCGGCCCTTGAAATCGTGGCGGGGAACCGTGCCACCGTCGCGGGAGAACGCATCGTACAGTGACAGGCCAACCTTGATCAGGAAGGCACCGCGCTCCTGGGGTTTGCCCTGCTTGTGGGTCAAAAAACGCATGGGGGCACTGAGGATGCCGGAGAAGGTGCTGAAGATGGGGATGGTTGTCTGCAGCGGCTTGACGTAATGGGGTGCGATCTTCAGCAGGCCGTTGCGCTCCATGACTGATTCCTTAACCAGCCGGAACTCGCCATTTTCCAGGTAGCGGATGCCGCCATGGATCATGTGGGAGGAGGCGCCGGAGGCACCTTGGCAGTAATCGCCGCGTTCCACCAACGCCACGTCAACACCCTGCAGGGCAAGATCGCGGAAAGTGCCAACACCGTTGATGCCGCCGCCAATGATCAACACGCTGGCGCGGGGACGCTCTTTCAAAGCCTCCACCTGGGCGCGCACCGCCGGGTGCACATCCTGTGAATCATGGTTCTTGCCAGCGTTGCCTAGGATTCTCACATCGACCTCATTCGAGTCCTGTTGGTTTGCGCCTTGCGCGCCTATTCCCATTATTGTTTGAACAGATGGAAAATATAGTCAACAGGGATGCACAAATGTGCAGAAAGGGTTGATATCCCATGGCTTCCAAGCGAACGAGACAGCAAGATGCGCTCCGGGCTGCACAAATGTACTACTTGCAGGACCAGACAATGGACGCCATTGCACGCGAATTGCGGACCTCCCGATCCACTGTCTCCAGGCTCCTATCTTTAGCCCGGGAAAGCGGTTTGGTCCAGATCCAAATCAAGACCCCTTCGGACCGGGCTCCAGAGTTGGAACGCGTCATCCGCAACCGGCACAAGGTGGAGGTTCACGTGGTGCCGGTATCGGACATGCTCAGCGAAGTGGAGGTGCTGGAACGTGTCAGCATGCAGGCGGCCCGCACCATTGGCCCCCTGGTGGGGTCCAACGCCGTCATCGGTGTGGCTTGGGGATCCACCGTGAGCACCGTCAGCCGCCACCTGACCCGCAAAACCACCCACGGAACCACCATTGTCCAGCTCAACGGGGCTGGCAACACCCAAACCTCGGGCATCACCTACGCCTCGGAGATCATCCGCCGCTTTGGCACGGCCTACGGCGCAAAGGTGGAGCAGTTCCCCGTCCCCGCGTTCTTTGACCATGCCGAAACCAAGAAGATGATGTGGCAGGAGCGCAGTGTCCGGCGCATCCTGGACCTCCAGGAACGCATGACCATCGCCATCTTTGGTGTGGGCTCCATGGATGCCGAAATTCCCAGCCACGTCTATTCCGGCGGCTACCTGGACACCACCGACTTAGACGCACTGGATGCCAGCGGGGTGGCCGGGGATGTGGCCACTGTGTTTTTCCGCTCCGATGGCAGCGACGCCGGCATCATTCTCAACGACCGTTCCAGCGGACCCAGCCTGGACAACCTGCGCAAGGTCCGGCGTCGAATATGCGTTGTCTCAGGCCCCAAGAAGATCACCGGACTGCGCGGCGCACTCGCCGCCGGGCTGGTCACCGACCTGATTCTGGATGAGACAACAGCGCGCGAGTTGGTGGAGCAGAGCAGCCCGTCCTCAGACCCCATCTTTGGCTTCCTGCATGGTTTGGACGGCCTCTGAGCCGCGCGGCAATGCCAGGGCACGCGCCCGGAATGGGTAAAGTCATAACTATGCATCGCTCCCCCAAATACACGCTTAATAATGGTGTCAGCATCGACGTTCTCGGCTTCGGCGTATACAAGGTTCCGGCCGAGGATTGCGCAGACCTTGTCTCTACGGCACTGGATGCCGGCTACCGGACCGTGGACACTGCGGCGCTCTACGCCAATGAGGAGGGTGTTGGTGCAGCAATCACCGGCGCCGTTGCCGCCGGAACACCCCGCGAGCAGCTCTTTGTGACCTCCAAGGTGTGGAACACCGAGCACGGCTACGATTCCACCCTGGCCGCCTTTGACGCCAGTATGGCCCGCCTTGGCCTGGACTACCTTGACATGTTCCTGATCCACTGGCCGTGCCCCGAGCGTGAGCTGTTCGTCCCCACCTACAAAGCCCTTGAGACGCTGTATCAGCAGGGCCGTGTGCGGGCCATTGGTGTGAGCAACTTCGAGGCGGAGCACTTGGCGCAGGTGCTGGATGCCTGCGATGTGGTGCCCGCCGTGAACCAGGTGGAGCTCCACCCGTGGCTGCCACAAACCGAACTGCGCGCCCTGCATGCCTCGCTTGGCATCGCCACCCAGGCGTGGAGCCCCTTAGCTCGTGGCAGCATTTTGACTGATCCCGTACTGGCCGAGCTTGCCGCTGCGCATGGCCGCACCACGGCCCAAATTGTGCTGCGCTGGCATGTGCAGTCGGGGCATCTGGTGATTCCCAAGGCCAGCACCGCCGCGCGAATCCAGCAGAACCTGCATGTCTTTGACTTCGCCTTGAGCGAGTCTGACATGGCCCGCATCGCCGCACTGGAGAGTGGCCAGCGTTCCGGGTCCGACCCCAAGCTGATGAATTAGGAATGGCTGTGAAAAGAAGTACGACGCCGTTGACCTCAGGTATCGCCGTGGACCTGGCCGATCGGGAAAGTGCCCATATTCTTGAGCTGGCAGGAACCCCTGTGCACTATTGGGAGTACGCCGCCACTGGCCCCGGAACCGACGCCCGCACCATTGTCATGGTGCATGGTTTCCGCGGCGACCACCATGGACTGGAGCGTGTGGTTGAGCTGCTCCCGGACTACCGCATCATCATGGCCGACTTGCCAGGATTTGGCGCGTCCCCCGCTTTTGCTTCTGGCGGGGCGGCCGACCGGTCGCATGACATTGCCGGCTATGGTGATTTTCTTGACCAGTTCCTGACGGCCCTGAATTTGGGTCCCGACACCGTGTTGCTGGGCCACTCCTTCGGGTCCATTGTGGTCAGCCACTTCGTGGCCAAGCATCCCGGCCGGGTCTACCCGCTGATCCTGGTCAACCCCATTGCTTCCCCCGCCTTGGAGGGGCCCAAGGGCATCATGACCAAGCTGGCAGTGTTCTATTACTGGGCCTCGGCCAAACTCCCAGCGCCCTTGGGCAACGCCGTGTTGCGCAGCAAACTGGTGGTCCACATCATGAGTGTGACCATGGCCAAGACCCGGGAGCCGGAACTGCTGGCGTTCATTCATGGCCAGCATCACGCCTATTTCAGCGGCTTCGCCGACCGGGACATGCTGCTTGAATCCTTTCGGGCCTCCGTTAGCGGAACAGTGCGTGAAGTGGCCGCCCAACTGCAGCTGCCCACCTTGTTGATTGCCGGTGCACAGGATGAAATTGCCACGCTCCCCCACCAGCACAAGCTCGCCGAATTGCTGCCGCAGGGGGAACTGGTGGTCATTGAGAATGTGGGCCACCTGATCCACTACGAAACACCCGAACCGGCAGCCGCTGCCATTACAGACTTCCTGGAAAGGCACCCCGCCCCGTGAGCACGCCCGTCTCATCAAGCAAACCGCACATCGTCATGGATGCCCGTTTCACCCGCATGGACCACCACGACGGCATCAGCCGTTACGGCGCAAGCCTCATGGCCGCCGTCGCACCTTATGCCGAGGTGACCATGCTGATTCACGACGAACGCCAGCTGGCTCTTTTGCCTGATCTGCCATGGGTGAAGATCAACTCCCCGCTGTCACCGTTGGAACTCTTCGTGTCCAGGCATGTGAACAAACTGCGTGCAGATCTGGTGTTTTGCCCCATGCAAACCATGGGCAGCTGGGGACGCAAATACCCGCTGGTGCTGACCCTGCACGACCTCATCTACTACGAGCACCCCGCCCCTCCGGGCTTCCTTCCGGCACCTGTGCGGGTGCTGTGGCGCCTCTACCACAAGGCGTACTGGCCCCAGCGGGTGCTGCTCAACCGCGCCAACGTGGTGGCCACCATCAGCCAGACAACCCTGGGGCTGATGCGCAAGCACCGCCTCACCAAGCGTCCCGTGCGGATCATTGGCAATGCGCCACAGGGTGAGAGAACGCCCCGGGATCCGGCTGTGCCCCCGGAGAAGTCGCTCGCGTACATGGGCTCGTTCATGCCGTACAAGAACGTGGAGACGTTGATTCGCGGCATGGCGGAGCTGCCCGACTTTACGCTGAACCTACTCAGCCGCATCACCGCCGAACGCCGGGCCGAGCTGACGGCCCTGGTTCCATCAGGGGCGAAGGTGGTGTTTCACAATGGCGTCAGCGACGCCGAATATGACGAGCTGCTCCTGCGCACCACGGCGCTGGTCACCCTGAGCAGGGCCGAGGGCTACGGATTGCCGTTGGTTGAGGCCATGGCGCTGGGTACCCCAGTAATTGTTGCCGACACCGAGATTTTCCGGGAAGTGGGCGGCACCGCCGCGCACTACGCGCCGGCCGATTCGCCGTCAGGCTTTGCCGCGGCCGTGCGGGCCCTGGACTCCCAGCCCGATTGGTCGGCAAGGTCCGCGGCGTCCGTGGCACAGGCGGCAACCTTCAGCTGGGATGCCTCGGCCCAGGAACTGCTGGCCATTGCGCAGGAACTGCGGCCCTAGGCTGACTGCGCATGTCGAACGGGCAGTAGTTGTTGATGTTTCACGAAAACATCAACAACTACTGCCCGCTCGGCGAGGATTTAGCGGCTGACGAGCTGGTCCTGGCCCGACTCGGCCGCCACAACGGCGTTCGCGGGAGTGCCCAGCTTTGCCTTGCGGCGGAAGAGTCCGGCCACCCAGTCCGCGATGAGACCGAGCAGCGCAGCGATGACGATGGCCACCACGAGCCCCAGCATGGGACTGTCCTGGAACCATGTCCCGGCCAGGACACCGATGCCCAGTGAGTAGCCCGCCCACAGGGTGGCTGAGAATGCCGTTATGGCCATGAAGCATTTGCGTGAGTAGCCCGTTGCGCCGGCCGTGAGATTCACAGCAACCCGGACAACGGGGAGGAACCGGGCCACGAGGATGAAGGACACGGCCCGCTGCTCGAGCTTTTGGCCCACTCGGTCAAAGGAGCGCACCATGATGGGGGCCCTCATCCACTTGAATCGTGTGGTGCCCACTCGCCGGCCGATCCCGTAGGCAACGTTGTCCCCAATAAATGCCCCCAGTGCTGCCGCCGGCAGCAACAACCACGGCTCCGGTCCCCCCGGGGCGAGCATCAAGGATGCAAGGCCCACCACAATGGCCTCGCTGGGAAAGGGCGGGAAAAAGCCGTCAATGATGCAGCCAAGAACAACCACCAGATAGATCCATGGCTGACCTGCCGCTCCCAGCAGGAGATCTGTCAGGGCCCCAAAGATTGTGTTGAGATCACCCACAACGGCCACCAGCTGTCTGGCGCTGTTCCGGTCCATCAGCCAAAACAGGTGCTGGGGCTTTGGTGCTGTGGTTACTCATGGCACCAACGCTACGTGGACACGGGGCGCCGGGCTATGGGGTAAACCCCCCAATTTCGCCTCAGGGGCGCACCCCTGGGCTCAGGGTCGCCAGCGTGCGGCTGATCTGCTGCCGGGCGCCCGGGCCCCGGCGTCCACCAGCACGTCCCCGCTGCGGCCGAGATCAAGGCAAGGGCTGGACAACGAAATGTCTTTATGGGCCAATGCCGGAGTCGCCGGCGACGCTGTCAGTGTGGGTGGTGTTTGAGGTATCTGAGAATGAGTTGTTCCATGGGGCTGGGTGTGGTGAGGTCGGGCCGGGTGGGGTTGAGTGTTTTGTTGAGGCGTTTCTTGAGCCATGTGGGGAACGCTGGCCATTGTGGTTCACGGTTCTGGGGGCGGTGGTATTTCCCGGACGGTGAGATCCATCCGACTCGCNCACGAATGCTGCGCAGGAACTCTACGCACCCGTAACCGTGGGCACGCCTGAGGTGCCGGCCACTAAGCCTGTGCTGAAAGTTGAGCCCGCAACCGGTCTGAAGCATGACAGCAAGGTTATGGTTTCCGGCACCGGATACGCCGCCAATCGTGCCGTCTACGTTGCCGAGGTGGCACAAGGACCGGGAGGCGAAAGCCGGCCCGCCGTCTATGAACGCGCCCAGTTGGTAACAACAGATGGCTTGGGTGCCTTTGGTCCAATTGAGTTCTCCGTGACAACTGTTTTTGAGAACGGCGGCTACACAGCCGTTGCCAACAAGCTCTTTGTTGCCACCTTCAATTCGCCCCGCGACGAAGACAACAAGGACCATGACTACTCATCCGACCGCACCCAGGATGCATTTGTGGAACTCGCATGGGCTGATCCGTCGGCTCCGGTCATTACCGAGCCTGAAGTTCCGGACGTGAAGCCTGTTCTGAATCTCGGTGCCATGAGCGTTGAGGCAGGCAAGAGCTTGGCCTTGACGGGCGCCAACTTCGCGCCAGGCAGCGCACTGACCTTTGACCTGGGCGGTGAGGCTCTGGAAATTGGGGCACCCTCCACGGGGGCAACGGGTGGTCTGGATTGGGGTCTGAAGGAGACCTTCCGCAACTACGTCCAGGGGTCCATCGCCAAGGGCGAAATCACGCCCAGCGAAGGCGCCACGGTAAACGCTGATGGCAGCTTCCATTTCCCCGCAGCCAGCTTCAATGCAACCACCAAGCTTGCCGCGTTCGGCGGTACCGTCTCCATGACGGGCCACGACGGCGCGCTCCAGGTGAATATCAGCAACATTCGTGTTGATGTGAACAACAAGCAGCTCGTAGCCGACATGACCAGCAAGTCCCTGGAAGGCGCCCCCAGGAGCTACCCCGGCGTTGCCCTGGCCACCATTGACACCGCGGCAGTCACGGCGGATGCTTCAAGCTTGGCAGGCAAGAACCTGCCCTCAATCTTGACGGCAGCCGGCGTTCCTGCTTTTGCTGATTTCTATCCGGCAAACACCCCTCTTGACTCGCTGAGTTTTGAGGTTCAAGGCAGTGCCCCTGCCGTTCCGCTGACGGTGGCTGCTGACGGAACATTCGCCGGGAATTGGGTTGTCCCGGCTTCACAAAAAGCCGGCACGTACACCCTGACCACAAAGGCAACCGCTCCTGCGCAGTTCCTTGCGGTGGAGGTTCCCGGTGTGCAAAGCGCTTCGGCGCAATTGCAGATCACTGCACCCGTGGTGGGCCCGGTGACGCCCAAGCCCGCAGTGCCTGGAACCACGGGCCCGACGACGAAGTCCACCGCCGATGCCAAATGCACCAACGGCACGGTGGTTGACGGCACGCTGTCCTGGGGAGTGAAGGAGTCCTTCCGCAAGTACATCACCGGCAACATCGCCAAGGGCAACATCACCTTCAACGGTGCGACGGTTGGCGCGGATTCCGTCTTCACCTTCACAAAGGGCAAGGGAACCATTGAACCAGCCAAGCGCACCGGTTCCGTGGCGTTCAACGGTGAGGCGCGATTCCAGGGCCATGACTACGGTTCCGGCGCCGTCCTCTCGGTGACCATCAACAACGTCACGCTGGTCATGGATGGCAATAGTGGAACACTCAAGGCCAACGTTGTTAGCCGTTCACTGGAGTCAGCCACGGCTGGCGCCAAGCCTGGTGTCGACACCAAGTACGACGGCGTGGTCCTGGCCACGCTTGACCTCTCCACGTCGGGCCTCAACACGGCCGGCACGGTCTACTCAGCCTCCGGCGCCAAGGCTGTCCTGGCCGCCAGTGGCGTTGCGCCGTTTGCCGATTTCTACGCTGCCGGAGAGGCGCTGGATACGGTGGCCTTTGAATTGGGCTGTGCAGAAGGTGCTACCGCTGGCAGTAAGTCTGTGGCTGTGGCTGGCAGTGTTGCCGGAAGTGGAACACTCGCCAAGACAGGTGCCATGGGGTTGGATGGTTCGGTCATCGCAGCGCTCATGGTCCTGCTGCTGGGTGCCGGTGCCATCACCAGCAACCGCCTGGTGCGACGCCGTCGCTAGTAAGGTGCGCAGTTGAGGCTCAACCTGAGCTGAATAGCCAGGTGGCTGGCTGAGATGAAAAAGGCTGGGGCGGGTTCTGCAAGTGCAGAACCCGCCCCAGCCTTTTTTATGGCATCTACATGGCGCTTTCTGTTTTCCTGGTTGAGGGGCCGCCTCACGTGTCAATAGAGCTGTCAGCGTGGGTGGCGTTTGAGGTATCTGAGGATGAGGTGTTCCCGGCGGCTGGACGCGGGGTTGGTGAGCTTGGTGGGGTCGGGCCGGGTGGGGTTGAGTGTTTTGTTGAGGCGTTTCTTGAGCCATGTGGGGAACGCTGGCCATTGTGGTTCACGGTTCTGGGGGCGGTGGTATTTCCCGGACGGTGAGATCCATCCGACTCGCCCGTCTGCTTCGATCAGGGGTGTCCAGCCGCNCCCGTCTGCTTCGATCAGGGGTGTCCAGCCGCGTAGCCGGATCTGGTGGCGGTCGGGGTCTTGATCGACGCGGTAGTTCCCGTGCCGGTCTTTGTCGTCCTTGAAGTGTCTGAGGAGG
Organism: Arthrobacter glacialis; assembly: GCF_002909415.1. Classification (NCBI taxonomy): domain Bacteria; kingdom Bacillati; phylum Actinomycetota; class Actinomycetes; order Micrococcales; family Micrococcaceae; genus Arthrobacter; species Arthrobacter glacialis. The sequence continues at coordinate 200,012 of NZ_PPXB01000007.1, forward strand.
TGGTGGCGTTTGCAAGCCGGGCGCATATTCTCCGCTGTGGTGGCCCCGCCTTTCTCCCACGCGGTGACGTGGTCTGTTTCGGTGTCCATGACGGGGTTGGTGCAGTTCAGGTAGTAACAGCCCTGCGCCAGGGCGCGCAGCACAGCCTTCTCACTCTCGCGCATCCTGTACCGCTCAGGGTTCAACCCCAACGGTTCACCACTGATCGGATCAGTGAGCACGCGCAGGAACGTGCCGGCATCGGCGGCAAGTTTCCGGGCAATGCTTTCTGGCACTGGGCCGGAGCTGGCACTGCTGCCCACCAGTTGCGCGGGTTCATCGGTGATGCCCAGCGCCCCCAGGAACGGCACCGTGAGCAAGATGGTGGCCCCGGGCATGGGCGGGTCAGTGATCAGTTGGTGCGCCCTGATGGCCGCCAACTGGTCCAGATAATCCCGTTCAGGACTGTCTGGGATGCCATCGACCACACCGTCAACATAACCCGAACCATCCCCCAGCAGCTCCCCGAAAAGCACTTCATCCGCACCAGTTTCACCCGCACTAGGG
>NZ_PPXB01000017.1:0-109435 GCF_002909415.1 Arthrobacter glacialis
TGTGACGTTCACACCCGAGGCTGGCTTCTCCGGTAACCCGACTGATGTGACCTACCAGGTCACTGATGTGCGTGGAAACAACACCGAGGCAGCCGTGACTGTCACTTATGTTCCGGGGGCTGTGAAGCCGGTCACCCCGGCCCCGTCACCTGGAGCTGTCAGTTCTCCGCCTCCTGCCCCGGAAGCTAGCAACGGTCCTCTTGCCTCCACAGGTGTTCAGGCATTCGGCATTGGCATTGCGGGCCTTGCGTTAGTTCTGCTTGGCGGTGCCTTGCTGGTCATCCGGCGCCGTCGAACGCAGAGCTAGAGAACTAATCGCGGGGCGACCACAAGTGCCCAGTAAGTTCTCAGATTGTCCTTGTGGTCTTTAAAACGAAGTGGCCAACTGCCCTCATGAACTGCTCCCCGGAAGTTGGACTGATTAATTCAGATCATTACTTTCGGGGAGTTCTTCATGCATCCACATAGTTCATTGACTGCCGAGCAGCGGCTAGCTGCCGTCGATCTGTTTGAGGAAGGGTTTGGGTATCGCGCGGTATCCCCAAGGCTGGGAGTCAGCATGTCGGCTATCTGCAAGTTGGAGAGTCGGTTCAAGATCTGGGGTAGAGCAGCATTGGACAAGAAACCAACCAAGCAGGTGCATTCCTTTGAGTTCAAGCTGGCGGTTGTTCGCCAATATCTCGACGGTGAGGGGACGCGGCAAGACCTTGCCCGGATGCATCAGCTCAGTTCCCTAGACCTCTTGCGAGCATGGATCCGCGCCTATCGTGACTATGGCGAGGAGGGCCTGCGCCCCAAGGCCAAGGTCCGACCCAAATCTGTGCCTGGGAGCCCATCGGTCGAAGTCNAAGCTACGCCGCGAGAACCAGCGACTGCAGGCAGAGAACGCCTATCTAAAAAAAGTACAGGCCTTGAGGAACCAACCACCGCGCTGAGAGTTAGTGCCGTGATTGCCCTCGGTTGCGTCCCGTGGAGTGGTGGAGTTTTCCTCAACACCGTGCGGGTCAGTGCTTTGATTATGCTGCAGTGAGTTCTGGGAGCAAAATTCCTTCCTCGACCGGGTCAGGTGTTGTGGTGTTCATGGTTTTGAGTTCGGTCATTGAGGCCTCGGAGAGGTAGCGGCGGTCCCCGGCTTCCCATTCGTCGTGTTGCTCGACGAGGACGGCGCCGGCGAGCCGGAGCAGGGCCGCAGGGTTGGGGAAGACCCCGACGACATCGGTTCGTCGTTTGATTTCCTTGTTGACCCGTTCCATGGGGTTGGTAGACCAGATCTGGCGCCAGTGCCTGGTCGGGAAACCGGCGAACGCGAGCACGTCTTCCCGGGCGTCGCCGAGCATTGCGGCGACTTTAGGATGGGACTTGTTCAGCATCCTGGTGACTTCATCGAACTGGGTATTCACGTGTTCGGCGTCGGGTTGGGCGAAGGCGGTGCGGATGATTGAGCCGACCATGTCCTGGGAACCCTTGGGCACGATCGAGAGCACGTTACGCATGAAATGCACCCGGCACCGCTGCCAGGAAGCGCCTTGGAAGACCGTGGCGATAGCCTTCTTCAAGCCTAGGTGGGCGTCGGAGATCGCCAGCTGCACTCCGTCGAGTCCACGGGTTTTCATGGAACGCAGGAACGCGGTCCAGAAACCTTCGTTCTCGCTGTCGCCAACATCGAAGCCAAGGACTTCCCGGCGCCCGTCCGCAGCCACCCCGAAAGCGACCACGACGGCTTGGGAGACGACCCGGTGCCCGACCCTGGCCTTGCAGTAGGTCGCATCGAGGAACACGTACGGGTAGTCCATGGCGGAGATGTCACGGTCACGGAAAGCACCGACTTCATGGTCCAGGTCCTCGCAGATCCGGGAGACTTCGGACTTGGAAATCCCGGTGTCGGCCCCGAGCGCCTTGACTAGATCGTCGACCTTGCGGGTGGAAACCCCGTGCAGATGGGCCTCCATCACCACGGCGTAGAGGGCCTGGTCAACGCGACGGCGCCGTTCGAGCAATGCAGGGAAGAACGATCCGTTCCGCAGCTTGGGGATCTTCAGGTTCAAATCCCCGGCTGTGGTCGTCAACGTCCTGGTTCGGGAGCCGTTTCGCTGGGTAGTGCGCGCCTCGGAGCGTTCGAAGGGGGCTACGTCTACTCTGCTGATCTATATCATCGGAGCAGGCAGCCAAGAAGCAGCCACCTCCCGTTCGCCCGAGGCGTCCCTTGGCAGAGCGAACTCGCTCGCCTCGATCAGCGCGCACTGGGCGGCGCTTGACCCTGAGGAGTGGATCTTCACCCGGAGTATGGCCTCACGCCTCCAAACCCACGATGATAGGTCAGAGTTCTTAGCGGGCGTCGACCTCATCCTCCATGGTCTCGCCGCCAAGTCACCTAGGTACATGGGCACCTCACATGGCCGCGAATAGGCAGTTTCAACTGGCCACCAGCAGCCTGGTGAGCTGATTCTTGTCAACGCACTATTGGCTGGCATCTTGGATGCGTGGCAGCCATCGATTCCGTTGAAGTAGCTGAGTGCGCATGCCATGGACGACGGCGGGATGGGAAGCCTTCGGGTCGATCCAACACGCACAGACCGCCATTTCGGGCGCCGTCCTGTACGCGAGTATTGCGTGCAAGTCTCCTATGGCTCCGAGGGAACGGGAGGATCACGATGCGCGGTTGGCCGTACCAGGGGCGAGGATTTCTTGGATTGCCGGGCCAACTAGTCTGATGACCGCCTCGGGGTCGGCCTCGGCTAGGAGGGGGACGCCGATGATGCGGCGGCTGGTGATGAGGCCCACGAGCATGGATGATGCGAGGCCGGCCCGCAACGCGCTTTCGGAGTCGTCGGCGATTCGCTCTCTCGCTCCATCGAGCAGCCGGGATTGGATGAAGTCCGCGAGCTGCTTGCTTGCGGTGTCGTTGACGATGGCTCCGCGCAGCATGACCATGAGGGGCTCCGACTCTTCCGGGGTTCCTTCCCAAGCCTGCAGATAAGCGCGGACCACACGCTCCCCAAGGCACACGTCAGGGCCTTCGAAGGCCGTGTCGAACAAGGCAAGAACCATCGGGGGAATGGACATGACGGCGGCGAAAAGTGCGTCCTTTGATCCGAAAAATTGCATGACTTGGGATGCGTCGACGTCGGCATCTGTGGCGATGCTTCGAATGGTTGTGGTGGTGAATCCCTCGGTGGCAAATTGTCGTCGGGCTGCTTCGAGGATGGTGTTCCGGGTGCTCCCGCTGCCTGGGGGGCGTCCGCGCCGTCGCCCAGTAGAAGTCGATTTCTGCTTAGTCATGGCATCAATCTACCTCAGAAAAAGATTTATATAAACAACTGTTGATTTATTCTTTGGTCCGCCATACGCTAGGACCGGCACAACGATTCGTGTCCCGAACTAGTGATTTGAGGAGCTCACCATGAGCGCTGACCAGAAGATGTTCGGACCGTCCCAACCGCTGCCCCCTGAGCGGACTGGGCTGCTGACTGCCTATGACCCGGGCACCCGCACTCTGGCTGCGGGATATCAGATTGCCCCACAGTTCCGCCCGTTGCCAGTGGACATCGTGTTTGAGAAGGATGTCCCGGTAACCTTGCGGGACGGGGTGAAGATCCATGTGGATGTGTTCCGGCCCGTCGGCGCCGAGAAGGTTCCGGTCATTGTTGCCTGGAGCCCATATGGCAAGGGCCAGGGCACGTCTGCCAGTGTCATGGGCGTCTTCGGGCTTGTTGGGCTCGGCAACGATGCGGTGTCGGGGTTGGAGAAGTTTGAGGCCCCGGACCCGGCCTACTGGTGCGCCCAGGGTTACGCCATCGCCAATCCGGATATTAGGGGAGTGGTGGATTCCGAGGGTGACAGCGTGCTGTGGGACCGGCAAGAGGGGCGTGACTGCTACGACTTGATTGAGTGGCTGGCAGAGCAGGACTGGTGCTCCGGCAAGGTCGGCATGAGCGGCACCTCATACCTGGCTGTGTCGCAGTGGTTCACTGCGGCGGAGCAGCCTCCCCACCTCGCGGCCATTAACCCCTGGGAAGGTGTCAGCGATGTCTACCGGGACTTGGTGTTACGCGGTGGCATGCCGGACACTGGCTTTGCTGCGATCCTGCAGAATGGGAGCTTCTGGGGAAAGAACCGGAAGGAGGACATCCTGGGGGAGGCTGAAGCCTTCCCTCTGATGACCGAGCTCTGGGAGAACAAGATACCGGACTTCGACCGGATCACCGTGCCAGCTTATGTTGTTGCCAGCTATTCAAATACCCTCCACACCGCCGGCACGTTCCGCGCCTGGCGACGGCTGGCCTCGGAGCAGAAATGGCTTCGCATCCACAACAGCCAGGAATGGCCCGACTACTATGACCCGGAAAACGTTGAGGATCTGCGCCGCTTCTTTGACCACTTTCTCAAGGGTGCAGACAACGGGTGGGAGCAGACACCGCCGGTGCGCTACTCCTTGCTTGACTTTGCCGGCGGTGACCAGGTTGCCGTCGCCGCCGACGCGTTCCCGCCGTCGGGGGTTACTTCAACTAAGTTCTACCTCGACGGCGGCTCCCGGGTGTTGACCCAGACACGGCCCGAACCGGATGCCGCGGCAATGTACGCCGTTGCTGGCAATCCGGATTTGGCATCCTTCGTGACCCGATTCGACCACGAGACCGTGATGGTGGGCTACCCGAAAGCGCATCTGTGGGTCGAGGCCCGCGGTGCTGATGACATGGACCTATTCGTTCTGGTGCAGAAACTCGATAAGTTTGGCACGCCTTTGCAGCAGTTCACCGCTCACAATCAAAGCGCGATGATTCACGACCTCACCGAACGCGGTGGCTCGATCCTGCGTTACAAGGGGTCCGACGGCCGACTCCGCGTCTCTCTGCGGAACTTGGATGCCGCCCAATCAACCTCCGACATCCCGGCGCATAGTTTCGACCGGGTTGAGAAGCTCACTCCGGAGCAGATCGTGGAGGTCGAGATTGACCTGCTTCCGATCGGGCTTGTTTTCCATCCGGGGGAGCAGCTCCGCTTTATTATCAGCGGTCGCAGCCTGCTGGGGCCGATGATGCCCGGAGCACGGGAGTATGTGCCCGCGAACAGTGGCATGCATGTCATTCACACAGGGGGAGACCATCCCTCCTATCTGCAGCTTCCCATCAAGGACAGCTGAAGCGCCCGGCTAAGCTGGTTGCATGACACCAGAGGACGATGCGCACTCCCGTTGGGAGCGCGCATCGTCCTCTCAAGACCGGGGCCATTTGCCCACACCCGATACCTGAATGAAGGCGAACATATGCCTCAGCGTTACAGCGACGAGTCCACCCGGCGCCGGGGCACACGATTCCAGCGACGGTCTGCCACCGAACTACCTCAGGCCGAGGTCTCCTCGTGCAGAACCCGATACATCGTCGACGGCCACCTTCGCCCCACACCGGAGCGCGTTGCCGTGGCCGAAGCCCTGCATTTTGCCGAAGCTGCCCCACACCGGATGGCGCTAACTCTTTTCCCCGCACCAACTCCGCAGGACATTAACGAACTTGCCGAGGCATGGGCCTTGCACCCGGTGCTTGTCGAAGACCTGCTGCACGCAGGCCAGCGTCCGAAGCTGGAACGCTACGGCGATGTCCTCTTCATGGTGGTGCGGTCTGCGCGATACGACGACGCTGCAGAGGATGTCGATTTTTCGGAGTTTCACGTTCTGGTTCGCCCCCACGCCATAGTTGTCCTTTGCCAGGACAAGCGGTGGATCGATGGGACCAGTGAGGCAACTATGTCCGGCGATCCGTCAGATCTTGCTGACCGCGACGGCCACACGCTCCTTGATGACGAATACTTGCTGAATTTGGGCCCTGAGGCGGTCGCTTACCGACTTTTGGACGCGATTGTTGACGGGTATACGCCGGTGCTGCGCGGTTTGGCCATTGACAAGGAACAAATTGAACGCCAGGTATTCAGCGGGGACGCCGCCGTTGCTGAACGCATTTACCGGCTGAGCCAGGAAGTCATCGACCTGCAGCACACAACTACCTCGATGGCAGATGTTCTCGCTGCACTTCGCCAAGGATTTGACCGCCACGAAGTTCCAGAACCACTGCAGGCCTACCTGCAAGACGTCGCGGACCACCTCACTCACGCCAGCACCCGCGTATCCGAACTTCGTGACGCCCTTTCGCAGATCCTCAGCGTGAACTCAACCCTCGTCGCCCAGCGGCAGAATGAGGACATGAAAAAGATCTCCGGCTGGGCGGCAATCCTCTTCGCACCCACCCTGATAGGGGCCATCTACGGCATGAATTTCGATGTCATGCCCGAGTTGCACTGGTCACTCGGCTACCCCTTGGCTGTGGGAGCGATGATCGCCTTGGCGGTCGGGCTGTACATTGTCTTCAAAACCAAAAAGTGGATGTAGGGGGTGTGAATCCCACCTTAATCCCCGGGTGGGGGTGTTGACAGTGTCAACACATTTCCTGTCGGACTGGTCCGGATTGGCTCGTACTGAGCCGTATTGCCGCGGTGTCCCGCCATTTCCCTTTGTTTGCAAGGGTTTAAAACACTTTCGAATCCCACCTTGGGCACGCTAAACCCCCTGTTTACAGGGGGTTTTCGTGTTTAAGTGTTGACACGGTGTTGACCCGCATGGGGTCTTGTTATGCAGAGTACTGGGTCTCCGACTCTGATTTAGCTGTTCGTCGTTGGCGGCTCCTTGCTGACTGCGTCGGGGACACTTTCCCCTTCACACAGTCATGGTGCGCTGGAGGGATAGCGACGTTAGTTGTGGCGGATTCTCTGGTCAATGGGCGGGTCCTTCTTGTGCTTGCACTTTTTTGCCGTGCCGCGGGCAGGGGAGTCCCGGAATCCAGTCCGTCGACTCACCGACGTGTGCGCGTACACTCGCCACGATCGATCAAGTTTCGATGTGTACGGGCAAACAGATTTTTTTGCTTGTGAAGTCGGCTCGATATGCGGTGGCGTCGCCAATAAGGTGGCGGCCCGATTCCCTCGACGGTTCACCAGTGAGTGCGGAATTGGGTCAATGTCTTTTGAGGAGCCATATCCGGATATTCCAAGTTTCTTTCCAGGTAGGTGGATCGGTCTAGCCGCTGGACTTCAGGTTCGGGCGCCTCATTCCTCATGGATCGCCCTGTGGCCGAACTACTCCTCGCCGCGGCCGGACCCTCGCTTAGACGCCTTAGATGGCATTCGCCGGCAAGTCGGTTTCAGGGTGTCGGTACCTGATCGTAGAATTGTCGATTGGGGATATGCGGTCGCCAACCAATGGCATTCAGCCAAGAAATCTAGGGGGAACAGATGACTCAAATCCTGGCATGGGTATCTCTGATAGTCGCTGTAACTGCCGTTGCCATTGCAGTATGGCAAGGTCGGTTGTCGAAGGAGCAACTTGATCTTGCCACGGAAACAACGGCGAAGACTGAGCAGTCGTTGGCGGAGATCAGGGATTTGGCGCGTGATAATGAAAAGTCTGTCAGCGAAATTAGGACCGCTCTTGATGAGCGGATTACCCGAATCTTGGGTCTACGTCTCGACGCTGAAAAGCAGGAGCTTGCGACCAAGGCGCGCCGGGACGATGAGGGTGCAGAAATGGCGATGTCAGCCATGAAGAGGATGGGTTCGATGTTCATGTCCGCAGTGCAAGAGTCTCAGACAAAGTCCAGAGATGGCGGGGACTCTACGCCACCCGAGTAACCAGTTGATTTTTTGGGCGAGCTGGTTGGTAGACGGTGAATGGGAGAGGGTATACAGAGTTTGCACACCCTCCCTTTCCGTTGCCTTGAGTCGTCGCACGTGTTGGGCCTGCGAAAGGCCACTTATTGGATGGGTGAAGTGGCCTGATTGTGCTGGCGGAACGTCTGGTAAGAACAATGCCCCTTGGTTGACTTAACGGATGACAATTCAAAAGACCAAGACCGTTAATCTGGCCCGTGATGCCATCAATGGAGGGGGAACCGTTGCAGCAATAAGTGGAGTCGTTCTTGCATTCGCCACTGCGGGGAGTGTCGGCGGACTAACTGTGACTCTGACGCTCAGGATTGGCGGCCTCCTCAAGGTGATCATCGGCTACCTGAAACGGATTGCCTTGGCGCTGACCAAACTCGTCGCCATCTCCAACGCCCATATTTTGGCCCTGTGAAAGTTTGGGTCACGGTATGGGATGAGCTCCGCCCGCAGATGGAGTCGACTCTGCATCATTTTTTCTGGGCGTGAAGAATGGCCGAGTGCCTCGTGCCGTTGTCGCCCGAAACATTAGACAAGCGGCGACTCTCAGGCTGGCCAACCAGCGGCCCCACGAACTCGCAGATGGTGCAGGTGATATCGCGGGCCCGACCTAGCCGCAGTGGTTGTTTACGGTCGCACGGCCAGGTCGCCGTGATCGGCTCCCCACTGCCAGCCACAAACGGCGTCATAGCTCTGGATCAGTTCACAGCGGTGCCCATCAACGAGAGGGGCCAGTTCATACTTCCGCACCCGGTGAGACCGGGAGATTGAGCAGCGGTAGTGGCCGCCTCAAATCTCCCAGAAACACGTTGAGATCACGCGGCGGTGGCCCTCTCTCTTGGGGCTGATCTGCCGCTGAGCGGTCGACATCTTCTGCGATCCTATTCCAGAGAGGTCATGGGTGACGTGTTCGGTGCAGTCATGTTGGGTGCTTCTGGCATGATGATTATATGAATAAGTCGCCTCAGGAGTACGAGTTCGATGTCGCAGTCAGCTTCGCAGGCGAGGACCGCGACTACGTCGCCGACATCGTCGAGGCCATTAGGAAAGACGGTATTCGCGTCTTCTACGACGAGGACTATGAAGTTGAGGCGTGGGGAGAAGACGGCATCGAATACTTCTCGAATGTCTACGAGAATCGCGCACGCTACGCGGTCATGTTCGTCTCAGAACACTACGCACGAAAAATGTGGACTCGGACCGAGCGACGGGCCGCGCTCGCTCGCGCCGCGACCCAGCGAAGCGCTTACGTTCTGCCGATTCGCTTGGACGATACTCAGCTGGACGGTCTTCTCCACACCACGATCTACCTCGACGCTCGACGACTCGGGATTGACAGGCTAATCCCAGCCATCAAGAAGAAGGTCGGAGAATTCGTCCCGACGCAACCAGCGAGCATTCTCGTGGACGGAAAAGTACCCCGCTCCCAAGAAGCAATCGAGGCAACGATGACCGAGCGCACGGGGATCTGGGAGCACCTGTTGTACGCTGGTCTGCTCAACGTCAACATGGGGAAACTGGAGCCGAAGTACCAAGACTTCAGTATGGGCTATGCAAGGCGCACTGGGCACTACGTTCCTCGCGACGGTCTGGTTGGACACGTCCAGCAAGCAATCGGCGCCATCCAGAGAATCGTGGACAACTTCAACTTGGTGCTTGACCCCGAGGTTCAAGAGCGAGCATTCGGCAAACCGGGCGAGCCCGGCGACGTAGACCGGATTGTCCATATGGCGGAGCGATTCATCTCGGTCTACGAAGATTTCATGGACTGGGCGGCGGAGTTGCGTGGGACGTCAGCCTCAGGTGACGGGGCGGAAGTATTCAAGATGCTCGCTCGATGGGCTGAGCAGCCGGTCGATGAGTGCCGACGCTTCGTGCGGGAGTTCGTTACCGAGATGGACATCGCCACCGAACGTCTGGCCCGAGGCGAGCGCATCAACCTCAACATGACTTTGACCTTGAAAATGGATAGTGCAATCTCCAACGAAATGAACGCAAAACTGCGGCAGGCTCTCAATGAGGAGTAGTCCATGCCATTAGCTCCGACTGGTTAACGCCGTCACGGAGTTCTAGATGTTGCGTATAGTCCTTTGGTCTCATGAGAACCACCGAACGCCAGGACATGGGAATTCAAATGCTGAGGGTCCCACAGCTCCTGGCTGCGGGACCTTCAGTAATCCGTAACAGGGAACCTGCCCCTGTCTTCTACTACAGTTTACTAGTATGAACATGCGCGAACAAATAAGTGTAGAAGCGGTTCTGTTGAGGCGGTTGAGCCCTCCGCGCCTGGCGCCCTACCTCGACGCTGCATGAAGTCTTCAGGGTGCGGTGCGGCTCTACCGGTGGAATGTGGAACTATCTGGTGCAGTGTATGAGGCGTTGCACATCTGTGAGGTGGTTCTACGGAACGCACTGGATGAGCAGTTATGTTTGTGGAACGTCGGGCAGACCGACCCGGCCACGGGGAAGCCGCACTCCAGCGATTGGCTTGTGGATCCCTCTGGTCTGTTGGAACGCATAGTTGGCCGGGGCATTCCCGACGCGAAGTACCGGGCCGGCCATTCGACTAGGGTCAGGCCCCGGCATCTTCGTGATCCGTTGCATGCGGACATACTCGCTGCTATGTCCATGGGGACTTGGCGTTTCCTCCTACTTGGGCGCAACGACCTTGGAAAGTTGCTGCTTTGGGAGGAAGCGCTTCACCTTGCCTTTCCTCACCTTCGGCCCCCTGTCCATGACCTTGAGCGGGCTGTAGACGGTGTCTATCGTCTGCGCAATCGGGTGGCCCACCTAGAACCGTTGATCAATAGCAGCATTGGCGCACAACTTGCCAACATGCGGACAGTGGTCGGCGCGATAGACCAAGACCTGCTCTCTTGGTTCGCATCCGTGGAAAAGGTTGGCGCGATTTTGAAAGAGCGCCCTAAAGCGTAAGGAGATAGTCAGGAACGAGGGATCCTACCCCACCTTAAACTCCAATTAGTGGGGTGTTGACAGTGTCAACACGTTTTCTTCTGGACTGGCCCGGACTGCGTCGTACTGGGCTGTACTGGCGAGGTGCCCCGCTACTTCCCTTTATTTAGGCGGGTTTGAGTCTGGTTCGAATCCCACCTGGGGCACGCTTAACGCCCTGTTGGCAGGGGGATTCAAGCACGAGGATGGCCTCCACCTTGGCTGATGGGCAGACTGCGCCCCAAGGTTGACAGGCGGGTCGATCCGATACAGCCTGTTGAGAACGATCCGTCACACCGGGTTGAGGCTTTGCAACAGAAGAAACCACAAGGAGATCAACCCATGAAGACCGCCATCCTCGGAACCGGCACTGTCGCGCGCACCATCGCTGCGCGGCTCGTCGAACTTGGGCACGATGTCACCATCGGCACTCGCGATGCCGAGGCCACACTGGCCCGCACCGAGGTCGACGCCATGGGCAACGCACCCTTCGCCGCTTGGTCTGCCGGGAATCCCGACGTGACCGTGGCCAGCTTCGCCAACGCCGCTTCCGGATCCGAACTCATCATCAATGCCACCAACGGCGGCGCCTCCCTGCATGTTCTGGCCCTTGTCGGTGCGGAGAATCTAAGCGGCAAGGTCATTCTCGACCTCGCCAACCCCCTCGATTTCAGCCACGGCATGCCCCCGACCCTGTTCGTCAAGGACACTGATTCCCTCGGTGAACAGATCCAGCGTGCCTTCCCCGCCGCCCGCGTCGTGAAGTCCCTCAACACCCTCAATGCGGACCTCATGGTCCACCCTGACCAACTTTCGGAGTCCAGCACGGTCTTCGTTTCCGGGAACGACGCCGATGCCAAGCACACCGTTACCGCGCTCCTAGAGGACTTCGGCCACCGGGATGTCATCGACCTCGGTGACATCACCACCGCCCGGGGTACCGAAATGCTCCTGCCCGTCTGGCTCCGCCTCTGGGGCGCACTCGGCACACCTGCCTTCAACTTCAAAATTGTCCGCTGACCCGTAACGGATCGCTGCGGCACGGAGCCGACGCATTCGACGCCCTCAATGACGGACACCAGGATGCCCGGCGGGGCGAGACTCTGGAACGGACCGGCGTCATGGCTCTCTTGCAAATCAGCGCGTGGGTTTGAGTCTTAAGGCAGGCCTGAGCGCCCCCATCGAAAAGCTCTACCCGCAGCCAGCCGCCACAACCGCATAGACCACGCCATGATGGCACCGTGGGCATGACACGACCCTGTCTGCACCGCGTGGACGTCTGCAGGCGTGACTGTGAGTGTCACAGCTCCGCAATGATGAGTTTCTTCATGTCGAGCATCCGGGCAAAGGCCCCCGGGTGCTGCATGAGCTCGCCCATATTCTGCGGCACGATTTGCCAGCTCACGCCGTAGCGGTCCACCACCCAGCCACATTGTTCGGCCTCGGGCACGCTGGATAGTGCTTCCCACAACCGGTCGATCTCGTCCTGATCTGCGCAGGAAATTTCCAGTGACAGCCCTGGTGTAAACGTGAAATCGTGATCGGTGCCGCCATCCATGCCGGAGAACCATTGCCCGGCAAGTTGGAATTCGGCGAACATGATGCCGTTTGCTTCGTCCGGGTGGGGCATGACCGTACCGGTGCCTGAATCCGGAATAAGCCCGGTATAGAGCTCGATTGCCTGCTGGGCCTGGGCGACGGGTCCGGTGAAGAGGAACTGTGGAATCACTAGCGGCCGCCGCTCTCCTGCGGGGTCGCTCAACATCAGCTGCCAGTTCACCCCGAAGCGGTCTTCGACCCAGCCATAGAGCTTGCTGAACGGATACTCGCCTAACTCCATGCGCACCTGCCCGCCTTCTGCGAAGACCTCCCAAATGCTCTGGATACGGGTGCGTGCCTCATCCTCGCCGCCGTCGAACAGGAGCGGATCCATGTTCAAAATGAACGAGATGGCAGGTGTTGGGCGGAACTCATGTCCGGCATTGATGAGGCGGATCTGGTAACCACTGACGGTCACATCCACGACGAGGGGCTGCCCTGCAAAATCGCGTTGGAAGTCCAGCAAGCCTTCTGTTGGATAGTTCATGGTTGTCTCGGCTGACGTTTGCGGAAGCACCGCAGAGTAGAACTCTCCAACCTCCACCGCGTTGCCTTGACACCATACGTTGGGCACAATCCGTTGCATGATTCCTCCTCGAAGTGACTCATTTCAGCATGTCACGGCCGTCCATGGCCTTCAATAGATTTGAAGGCGGTGATACCGCCTTCGTTAAGCGTTGACGGCTCTCGCAGCCTGCGGGGAAACGTGAGTCGAGATCTTGAGCAGGACAACCACGAGTATGCAGAGGCCCGCCAGGGTCGCGGCCGCGGCGATCACGGCCGTGCTCAGGGTTCCCGAGGTGGCAAGCGCACCGACTCCGATGGCCGTAGCTGCTTGGAAAACGTAAGCGATGAGGTAGAGCAACGAGAGCGTTGCCCCTCGGTGGCGTTCGGGTGCGACGCTGTTGATGAGGCCGAGCCCGCCGGTGAAGGCCAGGGAATAGGCGCTGCCACCCACAAGACACCAGCTCAAAAACAGGACGCTTGATCCAAACATGCTTGCGCCAACCATCAGGGCCAGGCTGATGACCGTCAGCACGGCCCCGGCCCACACTTGGGAGCGGGCCGAAACTCGCACCGCCAGCAGTGCTGTAAGGCAGATCGCCACAGACGAACTTGCCAGGAGCGAACCGATGATCGCCCGGTTGTCTGTCTGGGCGAACTGGGCGATCATGTGCGCTCCAAGGGAAAGGAAGATCGCGCCCATGGAAAAGGCAAGTGCCACCGACAGTGTGGCGATCAGGAAACTCATCCTGATTCCGTGCGGAACCTTGGGGGACTGGGGGCGCCACCGCTGCCGAACCTCGGGCCGGTCGCCCGGGGTCATGAGCAGGGCCGCCGTCGTTGCGATAGCCAGGACCAGCAGGACGATGTAGCTCAACACCAAGGGCAGCGGCGCATATTGTGCCATCAGTCCGCTGACCAAGAGGGCCATGGTGAGCCCTGTCGCTGTCGCAACTGTCGCCGTCGTACTGGCAAAGCGTGGGTTGATTCTGGGATTGTTCTCAATCAGCGACACTGTTGCTGCTCCCATGGCCAGCCCGGAACCAATGCCCTGCAGCGCCCTGCCGGCGAACAGGAAGCCGACGTTTGGTGCGACGGCGAACAGCAACGTGGAGAGCGCAATGAGCGTGACTCCGCCGATCATGACCATGCGACGTCCGTAGAGGTCAGAGAGGTTGCCGAAGAGCGGCAACACCACGATGAGGGTCAGGGGATAGGTGGCGAAAACGCTGGTCATCACCACCGGGGCCAGATCCCATTTTTCGGCGTAGGTGGGGTACAGCGTACTCGGGGCTCCGGAGGACCAAAGCACCAGAGCGAGCACGGATGCAGCGGCCAAGAATGCACCTTGCTGTCCTAGCTGTCCCCGCCTGCGCGCCGGTAGCTGATTCTCGCTGGGACCTTGGCGACTCACTGTGCAGGGCCTTTTTGGATGATGAGGCAGGTGCTTGATGCGGTGGCCAGCACACGGCCCTCGCTGTCGCGGATGTCGGCCTCTGCGAAGGATGCGCTCTTGCCGCGGCGGGTGACCCAGCCGTGGGCGGTGACGGTTCCCGTTTCAGCGGTGATGGGCCGGAGGAAGGACACCTTGATCTCCAGGCTGGTGTAGCCCACTCCTGCCGGGAGCGTGCTGTGCACGGCACAACCGCAGGCCGAATCAAGGACGGTGGCAAAGAATCCTCCGTGAATCGAGCCGATGGGGTTGTAGTGGGATTCATCCGGTTGCGCGGTCATCACCACGTGGCCCTCTGAGACCGAAATGAACTCCAGCCCGATGTGGCTGCTAATGGGTGGCGGCGACACTGTCCCGTCAACGAGTGCACGCAACTGCTCGAGTCCAGTCCGCTCAAACAGCGTCTTCTTGTCCGCTTCCGGGCTTTGGTAGTGGATGGTGCGCGAACGGTTCGTCGGCACCTCAGGCTGTGGAGTCACGGGCTATCCTTCGGTTTCTCGAAACAGGGAGTGGATGCCAAGGCGACAAGAGCCATTCACCTGGCCGGACGGGCTGGATCAACCATACCGAGGCTAAATTGGCTATGGCAACCCAGCTGTAACAATTCGGGTTGAAGAGTGGCAGGAATCCTGCCGATGAACTGATGCCGCAGCCGGGCAATCATTGCTGCTGGATTGGTTGTGCAGATTCAAGCTACGGTTGGAACATGCCTCGTAAGTCAGCAACTCTCATGAACGCACTCGACAGCCAGTGCGGTATTGCCAGATCGCTTGGCGTCCTTAGTGATTCCTGGAGCTTTCTCCTGCTCCGTGAGGCGCTCCTGGGGAAACGCACCTTTGCGCAGTTCCGGGATTCCCTGGGCATCGCCAGTGACGTGCTCAGTACGCGGCTAAACACACTCGTGGAACACGGCGTCTTGGAGAAGGTTCCCTATCAAGAGCAAGGCCAACGGACGCGTGATGCCTACGAGCTGACTGCGGCCGGCAATGAACTCAAGCTGGTGCTCGTGGCCATGCAGCAGTGGGGAGAAGCCAATGTTCCTCGCGGGCCAGGGGTGAGCATGCTTCCCGTGACGCGGGCCGGCCAAGAACTTGTGCGAGCGGTCCTGGTCGATGCCAGCGGCGTGAACGTGCGGCACGAGGATGTGGATTTTATTCGCGTCAGCGACACTGATGCGGCACAAGCACCGGCACCGTGCTGATCGCCGTTCGAACCCGGCGGCCCGGCCTTCGAGTTGGGATCGGGCAGTTCGACGGCGTCTGCGCGGCGGGTGGTGGCGGACTAATCGTGGTCGGGTCTGGACACGTCAACAGTGCCGACTTCATTCAGCACAGCCTTCAGGGCCGCGCTTGAATCGCTGCGGCGCCAAGCTGCCCGCAGATGGACGTCTGCGGTGGAGCCTTCGAGTGGAACAAACACCACATGCGGATCGGTCGCTTGGGCGGCCACGGAAGCAAGGGTCAAGTGGCACCCAACCTCGGCGCTAACCAGTGCGAGGGCCGTCTGCGTGTCCGGGGCCACCTGGACTATGTCGGCGAGGAATCCGGCGTCGTGTGCCATTCGCCGAAGCCGATCTGGCAGTACCGCCCCCTCGAAAGGGATGAGCGAGATGAAACTGTCGCCGGCGAGTTGGGCAATCGTCAGCCGGTCGGCACCGGCAAGCGGGTGGGTGTCCGGCATTGCAACGACCAACGAGTCCTGCAAGACCACTCGGCTGGCGACCTCGGCCGGGATGACATCCCACCGGCCCAGTGCGATGTCAGTTTCCCCCTGCAGCAATTTCTTCAAGGCAGGCAGGGCGAAGTTCTGGCTCGACAGCTCCAGCTGGATCCCTGGCCGGTTCGATTTCACCTGCCGGGCGAGCCGGGCAACCAGCTGATGGGTGGACACGCCCGCAAAAGCGATCCGGACCAGTCCCGCCTCACCGTTCTCGACCGAGCGGACGGCCTCTTCGGCCCGGCGGAGAGCCTCGACGACCTCTGTGGCCGGACCAATCAAGGCCTGTCCGCTGGGCGTGAGCTTCACTGAACGGGTGTTGCGATCCAGGAGGCGCGTCCCGAGCTCTGTCTCAAGTTGTTTGATGATGCGGCTCAATGGGGGCTGGGCAATGTGCAGCCGGAGGGCGGCACGGCCGAAGTGAAGCTCCTGTGCTACGGCCAAGAAGGCCTTCAACTGGCCAATGTCCATGTGTCTCCTTGTCCCGAAATTATTGATCCAACGGTATCACCGGGCTGCGTCATGTTCAGGGGACGGTAATAATCGTTGGTCATGGATAAGGATCAGGCGGTCATTTAGTTCCAGTCGTAGAAGCCCCGGCCGGTCTTGCGCCCCAGTTCCGCCGCGGCCACCTTGTCGCGGAGGATCTGGGGCGGAGCAAATCGATCGCCCAGGGTCTCCTGAAGGTATTCGGCGATATTGAGACGCACGTCGAGCCCAACAATATCCGTTGTGCGAAGCGGGCCGACCGGGTGTTTGTAGCCCAGCACCATGGCGTTGTCGATGTCTTCCGCGCTGGCCACACCCTCCTCCAGCATTCTCATCGCCTCCAGCGCAATAGCCACACCAAGGCGTGAGGAGGCGAAACCTGGCACGTCGCGCACGACGATGGCGGTCTTGCCCAGTCCGGAGACCCAGCGCCGGGCAGCGGCGACCGTTTCCTCGGAGGTCTTCTCAGCAACAACTACCTCGATGAGGGTTGACGCCGGCACAGGGTTGAAGAAATGTAGGCCAAGGAACTGTTCCGGTCTCGCCAGCGATGTGGCAAGCCCGCTGACCGACAGGGAAGAAGTGTTGGTCGCCAAATAGGCGTGCGGCGAAAGGTGTTTAGCCACGGCGGTGAGTGCTGCCGTCTTGAGCTTCTGATCCTCGGGCACGGCTTCAACGACAAGATCGCACTGTGCAAAATGGGCGTAGTCGAGGCTCACGCTAAACCTTGCGATGACCTCATGTTCCTCGCCATCCACGACGCCGCGGGCGAACGACGCCGCAACGGCCGCAGCTACACGGTCCTCAGCGCCCTGGGCGGCCTCGTCATTGCGCTCGACGACGATGACTTTCGAGCCCTTGAGGAGGAAAGCGTGGGCAATGCCGGCACCCATGCGGCCGCCGCCCAGCACGCCGACCGTTGCAGGAAAACTCAGGGATGGGCTGGGGGGTGTTGCTTCGACTGTATTCGTCACGTGTTGTTCTTCCTGTCGAGGAATTGTTGCATGCGATCAAACTTCGCGGGGGATTCGAAGAGGATGCCTTGGGCGAGCGTGTCGATGAGCGGATGGGATTCCCGCGGAGCATGGAACACGGCCTTGGTCAGGCGCACTGCGAGAGGGTCTTGCCGGGCGATGCGGTCGGCCAGCGCGTGCGCCGCGTCGAGGAGGCCGTCGGATTCAACGAGCTCAGTAATGAGCCCAGCCGCCAGACATTCGGCGCCGGTCAGGGTCCGCCCGGCCAGGAGCATTTCCTTGGCCAGGGGCTCCCCGACGAGCTCGCGAAGTCGCCACGTGGCACCTGCCGCGGCAAGAATACCGAGCCCGGCTTCGGGGTTGCCCATGCGGAGGTTCGCCGTGCCGATGCGGAAATCGGCCGCGTAGGCAAGCTCGCCGCCGCCGCCCAGGGCGAAGCCGTCGAGTGCGGCGATGACGGGCATGGGAAGTTTGGCAATCCTCTCGAACAACGAGGAATTGATCCCGGCCAACGCATCATCACGACGGCGGTCACGGAGTTGGGCGATATCGGCACCAGAGGCGAAAAATGCTTTGGTTCCAGTCTCCGGGTCCGCCGGTGTGCCCGTGAGAATCAGAATTCTGGGCGTCGCCTCCAGATCTGCGCACACGGCATGCAACTCTTGCACCATGGTGGCATCGATGGCGTTGCGCACCTCCGGCCGGTCCAGGCGAATCAGCACACGGTCCTGGCGCACGGTGATGATGAGCGTGGTGAAGTCTTGGACGCCGAGGTTACTTTGAGAGCTCATTACACGCCTTCCAGCAGGAGGGCGGTTCCCTGGCCCACGCCAACGCACATAGTTGCCAGTCCAATCTTGCGGCCGCGGGTGGCCAGCTCGCGCTCCATCCGCCCCAGCAGAGTCACGACCAGCCGGGACCCGGAGGAGCCGAGCGGGTGGCCGAGGGCGATAGCGCCGCCGTCGGCATTCACAATCTCCGCATCCAGCTTCAACTCCCGCATGACCGCCAGTGATTGTGAGGCGAAGGCCTCGTTAAGTTCGACGGCGCCCAGGTCACCGACATGCAACCCGGCGCGTTCCAAGACCTTCCGCGTTGCAGGCACCGGGCCGATCCCCATGAGCTCCGGGGCCACTCCGGCTGAGCCGCCCTCCAGAATCCGGGCCCGCGGCGTCAACCCATACTTCTTAATGGCGGCCTCGGAAGCGACGATGATTGCCGAGGCTCCGTCATTAAGCGTGGAGGCATTTCCGGCCGTCACCACGGAACCACCTTTGACCACGGGTCGTAGTCCGGCGAGGACCTCCAAGGTGGTCCCCGGCCGGGGACCCTCGTCGGTTTCCACCACGGTTACGGCTCCCTTGCGTCCTTGGACATTCACGGGAACGATCTCCTCCGCAAACCGCCCGGCAGCAATCGCCGCCAACGCGCGTTCGTGCGACCGGACGGCAAAGGCGTCGCAGTCAGCCCGCGAGGTTCCGAATACCCGTGCCACTTCCTCTGCCGTCTCGGGCATCGAGAACGCAGCCTTGCCGCCACGGCTGAGCTCGCCGTCGAGGAACGAGGGATTCGTAAAACGCCAGCCAATCGAGGTGTCGAAAACGGCACCGGGCTTGGCGAAAGCCTTGTCTGGCTTCTCCATGACCCAAGGGGCCCGGCTCATCGATTCCACCCCGCCGGCAACCACAATGTCCGCGGCCCCTGCCTTGATCATGTGGCTTGCCATGATGATGGCCGACAGGCCCGAGGCGCACAGCCGGTTGACAGTAATTCCAGGAACGCTGTCCGGATAGCCATTCAACAGCCACGCCATACGGGCAACGTTGCGGTTCTCCTCACCGGCACCATTGGCGTTGCCCAGGATCACCTCATCCACAGTGGCAGGATCAATGCCTGCACGTTCGACGGCGGCACGTACCGTGAGGGCCGCGAGGTCATCGGGGCGCACCGAAGATAGGGAACCGCCATAGCGGCCCACGGGCGTCCGCGCTCCGCCGATCAGGAAGGCCTCAGTCATGACATTTCCTTGTCTCTAGAACTTGTTGCTCGGGCCAGGGTTCGGGACGTGGGCCCATGGTTCACTTAAAGGCCGAGATTCCGGTGATGTCACGGCCCACTATAAGTGCCTGCATGGAATCGGTGCCTTCATACGTAGATACCACTTCCATGTCCGTCATGTGCCGTATGACGTGATTTTCCAGCAGCAACCCGTTGCCGCCCAGCAGATCGCGGGCTTCACTGCAGATCCACTTGCCCTTTTGGGCTGTGGCCATCTTGACCATTGAGGCCTGTGCGTTGGTGAGCTGGCCACGGTCCGCCAGTTCGGCCATCCGGGTGCACAACAACTGCATGACCGTGAGCTCGCTGAGCATGTTCGCCAGCCGTGATTGCACCAACTGGTAGGACCCGATGGGTTTGCCGAACTGGTGCCGCGTGCGGGCGTAGTCGGAGGCGATTTCGAAGGCCGCCATGCCGTGGCCCACGGCCTCCCAGGCAGCCCCGCCTCGGGTTGCCTGCAGGACCCGCGACACATCACGGAAGTCGTGGCAGCCATCGAGCCTGTTGGCCGCCGGCAATCGCATTTCATCGATAGTGATGTCCGCCTGAAGGATTGCGCGCTTGCCCACCTTGCCGGTGATGACGGTGGGGGAGTACCCGTCGGGGTACAGGCCCTTGGCATCCTTTTCGACGACGAACGCGTTGACGTTGCCGTCCTCGGTGTTCCGGGCAAACAGTACTGTGACATCTGCTGCGTGGCCGTTGCCTATCCAGCGCTTGTGACCGCTGATGACCCACTGCTCACCGTCGCGCCGCGCCTGTGTCTCCAGGGCGACAGAATCCGACCCGTGGTCAGGTTCGGTTAGGGCAAACGCCCCGGTGTTTTCTATCCTGGCCAAGGCCGGAAGCCAGCGTTGCCGCTGCTCCTCGCTGCCGAGAATATTGAGGGCACCCATGCACAGGTTGGAGTGGACTCCGAGGAAGGTGTTGAGGCTGCCGTCAGCCCGGGCCATTTCGCGGGCCACCATGCCGGCGGCCTTACGGCTCATTCCCGGGCATCCATAGCCTAGGATGGTGGTGCCGATGATGCCCAACGCTGCCAGCGGCTCCAGAAGTTCGGTGGGGAATTCGGCCTTTTCCCAGTACTCATTGATGATGGGCATGACTTGCTGTTCGGCGAAGTCGCGGACTTTGTTCCGGATCAAGACTTCGTCGGGGGTGAGGTCATCATCCAGACGGAAGTAGTCGGACATGGTTGTTTGTTGATCAGCTATAGAGGTCACTTTTGGATGGCTCCTTCTAGAGCTTGATTGAACTTTTGCGGTGGGTTGTGCTTTCTGCTCCGGGGGAGGTCCTGCGGAGCCAGGCGAGGATCGGCTCACGGTGTCCGTCATGATCTGGCGGAACCATGTCGTAGCTGACGGGTGTCTCCGAGAACGTGATGGGGTTGCGGATCCCCGGCAGCGCATCGGCGCCCTGACCTACTTCTACAACCGGATCCAGGCCGATGCGTTCGGCGAATTCAAGTCCCTGACGCACGTCGTTGATGGGTGCACAAGGGATTTGGGCTGCTGTGAGTACTGCGAACCATTCGGTGGAACTGCGGTTGCTCAGGGCCTCGAGTAACAAGGGCCTGAGGAGATGTCGGTTCAGGCTGCGCTGGGGGGCCGCTGCGAATCTGTCATCCTCGCCCAAAGCGGGCGTGCCCAGGGCCTGACACAGCCTGCGGAACTGGGGGTCGTTTCCGATGGCGATGACAATATCACCATCGCCGGTGGCCATTGGCTCATAGGGGTAGATGCTGGGGTGTTCGTTTCCGAGCCTCGTGGGTACTGTGCCGCTCAGCAGGTAGCCGGCCGTCTGGTTCACCATGCCTGACAGTGCCGATGACATCAGGTTAACCTCGATCCGTTGGCCTTTCCCGCTGCGCTGGCGTTCCTGGAGTGCGGCTAAGATTCCGATGGCAGTATGCAGGCCTGTCATCACGTCAAAGACGGCCACACCGGATCTATAGGCGGGGGTATCAGGTGAGCCCGTCACGCTCATCAGCCCGGACAAGGCTTGGACGAGGAGATCGTATCCGGGCAGCGAGGCGCCACCGGCCGTGCCGAAACCCGTGATGGAGGCATAGATTACTGCGGGATTTTTGGCGGCTACGGAATCGTAATCCAGCCCAAACGGGTTCAGCCCGTTGGGTTTGAAGTTCTCAACTACAACATCCGCCCGCTGGGCAATTGCTTGTGCAATGCCCCGATCCGCAGGATCCTTGAGATCCAAGGCGATCGATCCCTTGTTGCGGTTGACGGAGAGGTAATACGTTGACTCTCCGTTGCGTACGGGAGGCCGCCAGTCCCGGGTTTCGTCGCCGCCTGGACTTTCAATCTTCACCACGGTGGCACCCATATCGGCCAACAGCATGGTGCAGTAGGGTCCGGCCAGCACGCGTCCAA
This sequence comes from Arthrobacter glacialis, assembly GCF_002909415.1. Lineage (NCBI taxonomy): Bacteria > Bacillati > Actinomycetota > Actinomycetes > Micrococcales > Micrococcaceae > Arthrobacter > Arthrobacter glacialis. The sequence goes on from NZ_PPXB01000017.1 coordinate 21,840, forward strand.
AGTCCGCCACGAGCAGCCCGGACAAGGGGCCGGTGCCGGTACGGCCGAACAGATCGGACTCGAGATGGACTCCGGGCGCGATGAAATCTGCGTCCGGCAGGGCCTTGTCGGTGGGGTGCGGATCAAGCGTCACGGTACTCCTCGGAATCTTCGTTGATGCCTTAACTTTCGCAGTTGAATTACTTTCAGTCCAATACTTATTGGGACATCCATTGATGTAAATAGAGGAATAATAAAAGTGTTTTCTTAACTCACTTTGCCGCCCAGAGCATGCTCTGGGCGGCAAGATTTGAAGGATGCCCGGGGTTGGTGTTTGCTACACCGCCGGAATGCGAATGAGCTTCTTGTTGGCGAATTCGTTGATGCCCAGATGTGCCAGTTCACGTCCAAAACCGGATCGTTTCACGCCACCAAAGGGCAGGTCGGCGGCACTGCGGCTGGTGCTGTTGATCCAAACCATTCCAGTTTCAAGCCGCTCGGCAAGTATTTTTGCGGACTCGATATTCCTCGTGAAGATGGAACTGGACAAGCCATAGGGGGAATCGTTGGCTAAGTCAATGGCTGCGTCTGTTGACTCCACACGGTAGACCACGGCTGCGGGGCCGAAGATCTCCTCCGAGTAGGCGCGCATGCCTGGAGTAACTCCTGTCAGGACCGTCGCGGGATAGTAGGCGCCGGGTCCTTCGGGCCCCTGCCCGCCAGCCACCGCGGTTGCGCCCTTGGATGTTGCATCGTGGACGATCTCTGCAATTTCATCGGCTGCGGACTTGGATGACAACGGTCCGTAGGCCGTCTTCGGGTCGGTGGGATCGCCCGGGGTGATCTCAGACATGGCCTGCGTGTAGCGGCGCAGGAACTCGTCATATATATCGCCAACAATGATGAATCGTTTGGAGGCTGTGCAGGCCTGGCCCCCGTTGTACATGCGGCCAGACACAGCGCCAGCCACGGCGATGTCCAGATCGGCATCCGGCAGAACAATGAACGGATCGGAGCCACCAAGCTCCAGCACCACCTTTTTCAGGTGGCGACCGGCAACTTCGGCAACGGCAGATCCGGCCTTCTCCGAGCCCGTCAGGGACACCCCCTGAATGCGCGGATCGGCGATCATGGTGGCGATTTGGCCGGATGTGGCGAAGGCATTGATGTAGACATCCGCCGGGAGCCCCGCCTCCCGGAAAATGGCTTCGATGGCCAAGGCAGACTGCGGACAATTGCTGGAGTGCTTCAAAATGACAGTATTGCCCAGGGCAATGTTGGGGGCGGCAAAACGAGCCACCTGATAATACGGGAAGTTCCACGGCATGATGCCAATGAGCGGGCCGATTGCTTCCGTACGGACCACTGCTGTGCCGGGACCTTTGATATCCAAGGGTTCTTCTCGGAGGAAACGTTCGGCATTGTCTGCGTAGTAGTCATAGATCGAGGCGACCAAAGCAACCTCACCCTGGGCTTCCGCCGTCGGCTTTCCAATTTCAAGAGTCAGGAGTGCAGCAAGTTCCGCGGAGCGTTCACGGTGAAGTGTTGCCACACGGCCTAGGATCGCGGCGCGGTCCGTGATACGGCGTGCCCGCCATTGTTGATACTGCGTGTAGGAGCGCTCGACGATACTCTCCACCTCCGGGTTGGTGAGGGTTGGAAATTCGGCCATGTGCTCGCCGGTCGCCGGATTGATGGTTGCGTACTTGCTCATGATTCAGGATTCCTTCTGCAGACAGGTTCTTCGGTCTCAGCACTCACGATCCCAGCTGAGCGGCCATACAGTCCAATACTAATTGGAGCTGGATTCATGATGATTTTGTACTAATGAGCGCGGCGAAGGCCCTGACGGCGTCTAGGCTGGCTAGCATATCGGAACAGGCTTGAGGCCTCCGCAACTGAACGCACGAACACTGTGGCGGAATTACTACAGAAGGTGGCGCATGGAACTCCGCAGTCTCAAAGGGTTTGTGATGGTTGCTGAGGAGCTGCATTTCGGCAGGGCTGCCGAGCGTCTCCACATGGCCCAACCCCAGCTCAGCCAACAGATCAAGGCTCTGGAAAAAGAACTCCACGTCAAGTTGTTTGAACGAAATACGAGGTCGGTCACCCTCACCGAAGCCGGTGAGGCGTTTCTGGATCCAGCGAGAACAGTGCTCATCGATGCCGAGCTTGCCATGCGGGCAGCCATCATGGGCCGGGCCGGCATTGTTGGCCGGATCAAAGTTGGCTATGCCGGTGCAAGCAGCAGGGAAGCACTGCCCATCTTGGCCCGCGCGGTCCGTGCGGAGCAGCCTGGAATTGAGCTCGTTTTGTTGGGGCAGATCTACGGTGGAGCCGCTGTGCGAAAGGTGGTCAGCGGAGAGCTCGATATTGGTTTTGCGAGGTTTCCCATCACAAATGAAGGCGTATCAACCCATATTTACGAATACGAACGCTTGGTAGTTGCTTTGCCTTCGGATCATCGGTTGGCCAATGAAGCCTCGATCGATCTCCGTGACCTGGCCGAGGATCGCTTCGTGTCGTTTCCGGGCACCCTGGGGTCCACCATCAGGGATGCGACGGTTCATTTGGCACTTCAGGCGGGGTTCGTTCCGAGAATCCTGCAAGAAGCGCCCGATTCCTACACGATCCTTGGCTTGGTTGCCGCTGGTGTGGGCGTAACAATCACGGCATCGTCGGTGCAGCACGTGAATTTTCCGGGCTTGGTTTACAAGGAGATCAGGGGCAAGGTGCCCCACCTTGCTGCTGCGTTGGTGTGGCGGCAAGGTGACAATGCGCGTGATCTGCAGGCGGTTCTGAACATTGTTCGCCGTACGATGCCGCAGCCTCTGGCTGTGCCGGACTACATCATCCACTAAGACGGAATTCTTATAACTGAAATAAGAACTAAGTATTGGACTTGACTAGTTCCCATCTGAGATCGTGGAGTTCCAGAAGGTCCAGTGGCCTACATCACGCTGATGTGATGGGGTTGTCCATGAAAGTATTCAGAACGAGGATTCAATGATGAATAAGTCAGGTTCATTCTTCCAGCCGTCCAGGCGCGCCTTTCTTGGCGCTGGTGTCCTAGCCGCCGCAATGTTGGCCACGGCCGCCTGCGGTGGTCCCGCCAAGGAATCCGGGGGCGTTGGAACAGCCGAGAAGCCTGTTGAGCTGAGAATTCTTGCCAACGACGGTTACGCCAAGCAGTGGCAAGAGCAGATGGTTCCGGAATTCAACAAGAAGTTTCCGAACATCAAAGTGACCATTGACGGTGTCCCTTACGGTGACCAGCTGGCCAAGACCATGCTTGAACTGACAGCGGCAGACCCGACCTACGACATCGTCATGGCCGACGATCCGTGGATCCCGCAGATGGCTTCAACCGGTGCACTGCTGGATCTGAAGAAAGATGCGGCCGAATGGACTGACGCCGCTTATGACTGGAACGACTTCAACTCAGCTCCTCTTGCCGCCGGAGAGTGGGAGGGCGTCCAGTACGGCGTCCCGCTGCGCTCCAACATGTTGATGATGTTCTACAACAAGGCCCTCTACAAGGATGCCGGCGTTCCGGAACCGACCCCGGAACTCACCTGGGACGACTACATGTCCCAGGCCCCAAAGCTGGTGCGGGATACCAATGGTGATGGCAAGGATGACACGTGGGCGGTAGGCACCTACTTCACCCGCGATCCGTTGACGCCAACCGTATGGCAGACCATTTTCAACGCCAATGGCGGCGAGCTCCTTGACGGGGACAACAAGCCAGCCTTCAACAATGCTGTCGGCGTGGCCGCGCTGCAGACGCACGTGGAGATGCTCAAGTACGCTCCTCCCGGAGCCTCAACGTGGCAGTTCACCGAACCATTGGAAGCATTCCGCCAGGGCAAGACCGCCACCATGTTCAACTGGGGGAGCGTCTACAAGGGCACGGCCATTGACCCGAAAACGACAACCTTGACAGCCGACCAGGTGGGCATTCAGGTCATGCCTGCCGGAACCAATAGTTCCGGTGCACACCGGGGTATCTGGAGCGGAGCCATCGCCAGCCGCGGCCAGAATACGGAAGCTGCTTGGAAGCTCGTCGAATGGCTGAGCTCCAGCGAAGGTGAAGTCTGGCAGTCAAACACCCTTGGTGTATTTCCTGCGCGAACCTCCACCCTTGACTCGACTCCGGAACAGGCTTGGCTTAGCCCGGTATTCGATGCACTGAAGATGGCCTACGCGGATGCTGAAACCGGCAAGATGTGGCGCCCCCGTTTGACCAACTCGGACGAGGTACAGCGGATTCTGGCCGATGAGACGGCCGTGGCCATGGCAAATACCAACGATGCTGCCAAGGCGCTAGACGACGCTGCGGCTGAAATTGAGAAAGCCCTGACCAAGTAATGCGCACTTCAAGTCTTCTCCCCAAAAAGCAGGAAGCCAGCGAAATCCCACCGCCTTCACGGCGAACGGTGAAAGGTGGCTATTCCCAGCCATCGCGTGCCAGATTGAAATTCAATGATCTGCTCAGCAAGTGGACCTTCCTTGGGCCAACAACCCTTCTGTTGTTGGCACTGCTGGCATACCCCATCTTCTACACGATCCAGATCAGCTTCTCCGAGCTGAATCTGGCAACGTTCGCACCCAAGGGGTGGGTCGGTTGGGAGAACTACAAGGACGCCATTACTGATCCGGGATTCCTGAATTCCCTCAAGGTCACCGGCATCTACCTGGTCCTGGCTCTTCCTTTGCAGATGGTGCTTGGCTTTGGCATCGCCTATCTGCTCAATGTGGAGTGGAAGTGGCGTGGATTGGTCCGCGCGCTGTTCCTCATTCCCATGGTGGTGGCACCGGTTGTGGCCGGTGGAGTGTGGAAAATGCTCCTCGACCCGCTCTGGGGAATCGTCAACTACATGTTGGGATTCGTAGGAATTGGCCCACTGAACTGGCTGGGCGATCCGAACCTTGCCATGATCAGCATTGTCTTGATCGACACGTGGCGCTGGACCCCCTTCATCGTCCTGATTGCCTCGGCCGCCATGCTGGCGTTGCCGCGTGATGTCTTCGAAGCTGCGGCCGTTGACGGTGCACGCTGGTGGCACACCCTGATTCACGTCAGCCTCCCGTTGCTGGCCAGCGCCATCGGTGCAGTCTTTGTGGTTCGCTGGCTCGGTGCCGTGAAGATGTTCGACATTGCGCTCGCTGCTACCAGGGGTGGGCCGGGCCAATCGACGAATGTCGTCAACCTCTACATCTATGAAGAAGCATTCCGTTCGCTCAAATTCGCCGAATCATCCGCGATGGCGGTGATCGTTCTTGTTCTCACCATGATCATGACGATGATCTTCCTCCGCACAACCAAGAAACTGGAGGACAGGTTTTGAGCGCCTCGACCCTAACAATTCGCAAAAGAAAAGTAGACGCGGGCCGGTGGTTCCGCATCATTGCCGGAGTGGCCATCTGCCTAGGCTTCCTGCTTCCGGTCCTCTGGATGATTTCCACGTCGTTCAAGTTGCCGACCGATATCTTTACAACTCCGCCGAAAATCTTCTCCACGTTCACCATGGACAACTACACCAGCTACATGCAGCAAGCCGACATTGGCCGGAGGATGATCAACACGGTCATCGTTGCTGTTGGGGCTGGTGTGCTGTCCCTGACTTTGGGGACCATGGCCGGCTACGCACTGTCACGCCTGAACATCAGGGGAGGGGCAACCATTGGCGTGCTGATTCTGGCATCGCGTGGAGTTCCGCCCATCGCCTTGGCTGTGCCGATGTTCCTCGTGGCACGAAACCTGGGCATCACGGATATGCACATCACGCTTATTCTCGCGTACTGCACGTTCCTGATTCCCTATGTCATGTGGCTGATGCGGTCCTTCTTCGCGGCCCTGCCGAAGGAGTTGGAGGAATCGGCCATGCTCGACGGCGCGTCCAGACTCACGACGTTCTTCCGGATCATTGTTCCGATCTCCATGCCCGGGATTGTCTCGACGTTGATCTTTAGCATCATCCTTGCGTGGGAAGAGCTGCTCTTTGCGCTCATCCTGACCAACCGAAATGCGGCAACGATTCCGGTAGCTATCGCCGGCATGGCGGCCGACACGGAAAATGGTGCCATGTGGGGGGCATTGACTGCCGTGGGCACGCTCACCGTGATCCCCGTGGTTATCTTTGCCCTGATGGTTCAAAAGCACCTCATCAACGGCCTGGCCGAGGGTGCAACCAAGGGCTGACCCCGCCCACCCGGAATGCTTCACCGTTTGATCACCCGGCCACATGGCCATAAGAGGAGAACTCGTATCCATGGAACGTGAAATTACCAGCCAGGTTCAGATGTGCCTGCCCAATGGTCGCCTGAATCCAGAAGCCGTTGGCTGGAGCCGGACACCCATGCATCGGGCGAACCTGCGTGGTTGGGGACGTAACAAGCGCTTTGAATACTGGTGCATTTCAACACCTAGCCACGTGGTGGCACTGAACGTTTCTGACACCGATTACAAGGTGACCAACGCCGGGTTCTTCTTGGACAAGAAGACGCTGAAGGCCATACCTCTGGCGGAAATTCAGTGGCTCAAGAACGGCACCAAGGCGCTCACGGGGATGGAGAACGAACCCATCATCGGCAAGGGTAAAGAGATCCAGATCAGCATGACTCCCTACGCTGGCGGCGTGAAGTTGCGCATGGATTCAGAGCGGTTGAAGGTCAACCTGGATGTGGTGGTTCCCCCGAATCACCAGTCCATGGGCGTGTTGGTGCCCTGGAGCGACAAGGTCTTTCAATACACGCGTAAGGACAACTGCCTGCCCGTGTCCGGGACGACAATCGCCGACGGCGTTGAATACCGGGTTGACGCCGAGGATTCCTATGCCACCTTGGATCATGGGCGGGGCCGTTGGCCCTACTCGATCGTCTGGAATTGGGCCTCCGGAAGCGGCCGGACCAACGGGCGTGAGATCGGCCTGCAATTCGGTGGCAAGTGGACCGAAGGGACGCCGTCCACCGAAAATTCGCTCCGCATCGATGGTGAAATTCAAAAAATCAGCGAAGAATTGACGTGGACCTACGACGTCAACGACTGGATGAAGCCGTGGCGCATCACCGGTAGCCGGGTGGACCTGACGTTCACACCTATCTACGACAGGTACTCGAATTTCAATAAAGTGATTGTGCTGAGCGAGGAGCACCAATGCTTTGGTTACTTCGATGGCGAGATCACCTCGGAATCAGGCGAGAAAATCAGTGTTAGCTCCGTCTTTGGGTGGGCAGAGGAAGTGAAACGCAAGTGGTAACGGGCCGGGGTATCACCTAAGCCAGCCGCGGCGCAGCGGGGGAGTTGTGCCCAACGCAAGCGGACGACGGCGGGAGGTTCCGGCGTCGTCCGCTTTGTTCCCAGAGAAACCTGACCATCACCTTGAAAGGCCCCAAGATGTCTGATCCCAGCGACCTTATTGATTTCGATTCACTACTGACCGTGGCAGAGCGCACGCTGCGTGATTCCGTGCGGTCATTTGTTGACAGCGAGATCAAGCCAAACATCGCCGGCTGGTATGAGAAGGCCGTTTTCCCGCTGGAGATCGTCCCCGAACTAGCCAAACTGGGCCTGCTCGGCATGCATCTGGACGGCTATGGATGCGCCGGCCGATCCGCAGTCGAGTATGGCCTCGCGGGTGCGGAGTTAGAAGCAGGGGATTCTGGGCTGCGGACGTTTGTCTCTGTACAAGGGTCACTTGCCATGAGTGCCATCCATAAGCACGGTTCGGAAGAGCAGAAGCATGAGTGGCTGCCGGCCATGGCCAAGGGTGAGGCCATCGGGTGCTTTGGATTGACCGAAGCCACCGCCGGTTCCGACCCAGGCAACATGACTACTTTTGCCCGACGCGACGGTGGCGATTGGGTGCTCAACGGTAGCAAACGCTGGATTGGGCTCGCTTCCGTGGCCCAAATTGCCATCATCTGGGCCCAAACTGAGGAGGGCGTGCGTGGTTTTGTTGTACCCACCGCAACGCCGGGATTTACGGCCACGCCCATAGAACCGAAACTGTCCATGCGCGCCTCCATCCAGTGCGATGTGGAGCTTAGCGATGTTCGGTTGCCAGCATCGGCAGTGTTGCCCAACGTTGTGGGGCTCAAAGGTCCTTTCGCCTGCCTGAACGAGGCCCGCTACGGGATCACTTGGGGTGCCATGGGTGCGGCTCGAGACGCTTTCGAAGCCGCCCTTGCCTACTCCGGCACTCGAATGCAGTTCGGCAAACCACTGGCCGGATATCAGCTCACGCAGCAGAAACTCGTGGACATGGCCTTGGAAATCAACAAAGGCTTCCTACTGGCCCTCCATCTGGGACGCAAGAAGGATGCCGGCACCTTGCATCCTGACCAAATTTCAGTAGGGAAGTTGAACAATTGCCGTGAGGCCATCGACATTTGCCGTGAAGCCCGGAGCATTCTCGGCGGCAACGGGATCACACTGGACTACTCACCCATGCGCCATGCGAACAACTTGGAGTCCGTGCGCACCTATGAGGGGACTGATGAGGTGCACACCCTCATTCTCGGTCGCAAACTCACCGGAATCCCGGCCTTCCGGTGAAACAACAAGGTGACGACGGGCCGGATCGTTTGGTTGAGGGGTGGGGATGGTTCAGCCGGTCCCCGCCGGGGTTGAGATGACCAACTAAGTCGGTATGGCCGCTCTACGAGACCCGCCTGGGTGACAACCACCATCACATGGTCTGCCAGCGCGTCGAACATGAGAAGTTTTGCCTGCAAGGTTACAGAGATAACGTTCTGGGGCGTTTTTGCTCCCGCAGTCAGGCGGCCCTCGCCACCGCACAAGTGGCCGGAATTCTCACTGCAGCGCACGCAAGCCACAGGAACTACACAGCAGCCCTGCACGCTGCTGCTCCAACCACCCACATGGCGCGATGACACGCGCCCGCACCCGACCAAAAGGGGTATTCATGAACAGCTTTTTGAACCAACAAGACCGAGCCCGGTCCCTCAATGACGACGAGGCAGGCGGCCAGGAATCTCCCGCGGCCCACCAGGAGGCCCTCGGCGGATCATACGTGACCACCGCCGCACCCCGCACCGGCCTCCCCGAAGGCTACGTGACCACCGCTGCACCCCGGATGAGCCCCCCTGGAGGCTACGTGACCACTAGTGCGCCCCGCACCGGCCACCCCGGCAGCTATGTGACCAGCATCCGGCGCACCCAACTAGGGTGTTGACTATGAGGTCGAACGTTAACACCTCCACCTTTATCTAGCCTGGGCAAACCTCCGAGTTGTTAACGCTGACTTTTGGCAGGTCAAAATGGCTTCTCAGCCTAAAGCGGGAGTTTGCGGTTCGAATTCCACCTTGGGCACGTTTGACCCCCTGCTAACAGGGGGTTTTCGTGTTTAAGTGCTCCCGCTGACCCAGAAGTTCCTGGATCGGAACGGTCAATCCTTCGGAAATGCCCAGCACGCTATGGAATCGTCCAAACGGCACGTCCCCACTAGGGCAGATCGCCGCTTGAGTTCTCGGCATACAGAAAAAGGCAAGAGCACCAAGACCATCCGCAACAACCACGACCTCGTCTTTTCCTCGATGGAACGAGCCGTGTTGTTGAAGAACAGGGCAGATAATATTCCTCACTCATGGCGAGTATGCGCTTCTGCTTCTCACATCAGTAGTACACCTCAGTAGACGCTCGCGGACATGGCCACAAAGGCCAGAACTCCCGGTGGCCAAGCCCCTAGACACAAGCCTTGGCTGTACTAGCGCTTGCCACCGCCGCTGCGCCGTGCGGTCCACGCCAAGTAGCCGCCCAATACCGTGACTGCGCCAGCACCGCCAGTAACCAGCGTGTTTTGCCAAGCCTTGAGCCGTCCCTGATCGGCTGCTGTAAGCTCCCCAATTCCTCGAACAAATGCTGCGATGATCACCCCTGCAACAAGACGATTTCCGATGCGTTCGGCGCGGGTAACCAGAGGCACCAATTCCTCTGAGCGCAGGTGAACCTCGACGCCGTCGTCCAGTAGATCAAGTAGCTTTCGCAGCTTTTCGGGCAGATTGGCGCCCAGGTCTGCTACATCCAAACCCATTTGGGAGAGATTGTGAAACAGAGTGCGTGGAGTGGCCCTGGCTAAGGCCAATCTTCTGGCATAGGGCTTAACCACCGTGCCGAGGTTGAAGCTCGGATTCAGCCGTGCTCCCAGTCCTTCTGTCATGAAGATCATTTTGGTCAGCATGGCTATTTCGCTGGGCAGCTGAAGATGGTGATTGCGCAGAAGAGCCAGCATTTGGGTGACCAGAGGCGAGATTTCGATTTGGCCCAACGGGCGTCCCTGATAGAGCCGCATGAAGCGCAGAATATCCTGCCGCAACCGGCCACGATCGGCGGTGGGTCGGTTGATCGAGAGTTCCAGCAGTGCCCTGGCGATGTGGTCGGGGTCGTCAACGCTGAACGCCAGCAATAGTTTCCCCAAGTGACCCTGGAGCTCGTTGTCGATTTCTCCCACCATGCCGAAATCTATCAACGCGATTCGTGAAGTTGATTCAACAAAGAGATTTCCTGGGTGGGGGTCGGCATGAAAGAAGCCGTCCTCAAAGATCATCTTGACAGCAGCTTTAGCTGCCAGATCTGCCAGGCGGGTTCGCTCGAGGTCAGGCATGGCAAGAACTTCGACGTCGTCGATCTTCAGGCCAAAGATTCTTTCGATGGTCAGCACTCGGGAGGTGGTGGTGGACCAGAAGATTCTGGGAATGTGGATGCTGGGGTCGTTAGCAAAGTTTCGCGCAAATCGTTCCGCGTTGCGCCCCTCTTGCAGGTAGTCAAGTTCGGCCCGAAGTGTGGCTGAGAACTCGGCGGCAATGGCCTCAAGGTTGTAGTCCGCCAGTGCCGTCCAGTTCCGGGCTGCCTGATGGGCCAGGTTTTGAAGGATCTCCAGGTCTTCCTGAACTTGGGCAACCACGCCAGGTCGCCTGACCTTGATAACCACGGCGGTGCCATCATGCAATGTTGCTGCATGGGCCTGACCAATTGAGGCACTGGCCAGTGGAGTAGTGCTAAATGTTTTGAAGAGTTCTTTGGTCGTTCCACCCAACTCCTGCTCGATGAGTGAGGTGATGATCTCCGCAGGAACTTCCGGCGCCCCGCTTTGAAGTTTGGACAGTGCGCCAAGGTAGTCCGGTGGGAGGATATCGGGCCTTGTGGAAAGCACCTGCCCGAGTTTGATGAAGGTTGGTCCCAGTTCCTCCAGTGCGCGCCTGAGCCGTTCGGGGTTGGAGAGATCATCAGGCAGCCACGGTCCTGAGCCCAGGTGTATCCGGCCAAGGCCCAACTTTGCCAGCAGGGAACCGAAACCATGCCGCGCCAAGATTTCCGCTACCTCGGCGTACCGCTCAAAATGGTTGCCCATGGATGCCCCCATCAGTGGTGGTCCGCCTTGACCGGCTCATCAGGGCCCTGATCCAGGCGGAAAGGCGGGTACTCATCCCGCAGCAGGAGGGCATAGCTGGCGACGCGGTAGATCCACCGGTTGATGCCCATGATGAGATCAAAGAGTGGTCGTTGGTATCGCCCTGTGAACAAGAGTCCGACGGCGGCAATGAGCACCAGAATGCCGAGCAGGGAGAACCCGACCCTATGGCCGTAGTCCGATTGCCAATCACCGCTCTGGCCCCACATGGACCACGCAGCACTGGTGAATATGGCTACGACCAGCAGGTGGGGGAGCACCAAGAGCCACCACTTGACCAGCACTAGTCCACGGGAGAGTTGACGGGGATAGTCAACCTCGAAATCGGCGGGATACTCGGTGGCGGCAAGGGTGAATGGTGGGTACTTGTCGGTGGCTAACGCCGAGTAGGCGTAGAACGTCACCCGCCAGCTCCATCTCAGGACTCCGACGTTGAAGTTGAAGAGAGCGCGGGGGTAGCGGCCGGTGAACAGGATGGCGAAGCCGGCAAAGATTGTGGTGATGACCACGGCGCACCACAGGAAAAACAAGACGATCATGTGCGGCAAAGCCAGAAGCCATTTGACTAGCCACAACCCCCGAGACAGCTGCGGGTCAAGTTGCCCGGTGAGTCTCGCCGGATATCCTTTCGCGTAGGCATGCTCGCTCGGGGACACGCCGTCGCCCGTGACCGGATTGTCAGGCACTGGCTGCCGGGATGACGGGTGCCGTCTGCCCAGGCCCACGGCACCCAAGGCGATCAAGCCAGCCCCGATGATCAAGGCTGCCACCCCGCCAGTCAACAACGCCGGTGTGATTGCTCCAAACAACTCGGAGTGGAACCCGGCCGCCATGTTGACGGTGACACCCGGGCTGGCATCGGCGTTCATGATCACCATGACCCAATCACCACTGCGCAGGTCCATGGTGACTTGCTGTGTACCGGTCCCGGATGCTTGCACTGCCCAAAAACTTTGCTCCCCGGGCAGCTCCGGTGCGGCTTGGCCGGGAACATCGCTGTAGCTCACCCGGAACGGCCGGGTTTCGACGCCGGTAATGACTGTTGTGTGCACACCGTTGAGATAGCTCTCCACTTCCGCCTTGGGGCCAATGCCAATGAATACCTGACCCCCGGGCGCAGCGGACTCGGCACTCAGCCGGATGCTGCCAAGGTCAAAGGGAATCGACTCGACGCCAAGCTGGGCCGGGGGAGAGGAGAGCGCATAGGAGGTGGTGGCGAATTCACGCGCCTCGGAAGTGAAGTAGCCCTCTGATCCCTGCTGTGAACTCACCACCGCCGAGGCCACGCCACCGATGACCCCGCCGGCACCAAACAATGCCAGCAACGTGCCAAGCACCAGGGCCACCACAAACCCAGCCGCTCCACCTTGAGTGTTGCCTGAAGGTCGCTTCGAGCCGTCAACCACTGAATTGCTCGTCATGCCATCGCACCTCTTTCGTCAACTACCACTGTGTGGCTCACGCTGCGGCATCACTAGAGGCTAAGGTCACTGCTGGCTGGGAAAGGGTAAGAGAGCCATCAATGGTGCATGTCGCCGTTGTGCAAAGGTGCCGCTGCGGGTTTCCCGTCGGTGAGGACGTACTGGGCCATCATGCCTTGATCTTCATGCCAGAGCATATGGCAGTGGTACATGTAAGGGGTCATTGGGTCGGCGTAGGCGCTGAACGGGACGGTCAGCTCGGCGCTGCTCCCCGGGGCAATGAAGATGGTGTCCTTCCACCCTCGATTCCAGGGCGCGGGGCTTTCACCATTCTCTGTGTTGACGATGAACTGAGTTCCGTGGATATGGAAATTATGGGCGCGCCTCGAGGTGTTCTCGATCATCCACGTCTCGGTTGAGCCGGCCGCGATCACCGTATCAATGCGGCCCATGTCCATGGACTTTCCGTTGATCGTCGTATTTTCGAGCATAAAATGACGGTCGACGGCGGCTGCTCGCGTAGGGTGTGCTGCGGCCGGGAGCGTTGCGGGGAGTTTGCTCGTGGAGTCACCGTTCGCTCGGGTGATGCGCAGAATTCCGTAGGTGTCCTCGGCGCCGGAGGTGACGTTGTCCCCACGGCTCATGCCAAGATCGTGTGGAACGGAGCGAAGCACCAGGTCGGCGTCTGGGGGCACCGTTATGACTACTTCGGCACGTTCGGCGGGGGAGAGCAGCAAATTGCTCAGCGGCACCGGCGCCGGAAGAAGGCCGCCATCGGTGCCCGCGAGATGAAACACGTCCCGTGTCGAGAGCTCAAGGTTGTAGCAGCGCGCTGCCGAGGCGTTGAGGATACGTAAGCGCACCAAACTGGTGGATGCCACAAAGTGCGGTTCGTAAGTGCCGTTGACGATCACCGTGTTACCTATCCGCCCGATGGGCGTAGTGGTGGGTGTCCCCGGACGTTGGCCTCCGGACTGGACCGTGACGTCCTGAATGATCAGGGGGACATCGTCCACGCCGTATTCCGCGGGCAGGCCAGGGGGTGCCTCGTCGTCGACAAGAAAGAGCCCTGCCATGCCTCGGCTGACCTGCAACTCGGTCTGCCCGTGTGGATGAGGGTGATACCAGAGGGTCGCCGCGGGTTGCTCGATCTGCCAGGCGGCTGTCCACGTTGCAGTTGGGTTGATGCTTTGATGTGCGGTGCCGTCCTGGCTGGCGGGCAGCACCATGCCATGCCAATGTGCGGTGGTCGGAACTGTGAGCTCATTGGTGACGTGGATGCGTACTTTTTCCCCGCGGGCAGCACGCAAGGTGGGGCCCAGGTGGGCGCCGTTGAACCCCATCGTCGCGAAGGAGACACCGGGTACGAGCTCGGTTGCTCCCGCCTGCGCGTTCAAGCGGAAGACCCGTTCGCCGTCGATCATCTCAGAGTCCAATAGTGGAGGGACCCGCAGGGGAGTGCCAAATGAAACCCCTGGGCTGTCCGGTTGCCGGGCCTTAATCCAATAACCAATCCCACCAGCGGCGCCGAGCGCGCCTATGCCCAGCAGGAACGTTCGTCGTTTGATCTGGATCGGCGGCGGGCCCTCTGCCGACGGCTCATGGGTATTGCTGGCGGCGGTGCTCATGCGCGGGCGCTCGCCGTTCGGCCGATGTGGGATCGGGCGTGGGCGATAGTGGGCTCCAGTTCGTCGAAGAGATGGTTGGGGTGGCGGAGCGAGTCGACGGCGCCGAGTCGCTCGAGGACTGGCAGATGTTCAGCCCTGATTCCCTTGATGAGAACCGTGACCCCGCGCCGCTCCAGGGCGTTCACGAGTTCGGTGAGGGTGTGAGCGCCGGTGGCATCGATGAGTTGGAGTTGGGAAAGGCGCAAAATAACCACCTCGATACCTTCGTGAGCGTTGATGCGCTCGAGGATTCGCTCGGCGGCTCCGAAGAACAAGGAGCCATCGATCCGGAACAGTGCAATCCGTTCGTCGCCGGTAGTAGGGGTACCGTCCAATTCCTCCCGGTGAACACCGCTGGCGGCGCTGAGGGCGCGCAGCGCGAAGAACGCGGCCACTGCGATGCCGATACCGACGGCGATGATGAGATCAAAACTCACCGTAATGATCGCCGTGATGACAAATACCATCGCGTCTGATCGGGTCGATCGCAGCACCTGTTTAATGATTGAGGGGGAGATCATCCTGGCTGCCGTGACCATGAGGACCCCTGAGAGTGCGGCCAACGGGATCACTGCGACCACGTTTGCTGCCACGTACACGACGGCGAGGAGAGCTAGCGAGTGCACGATCGCAGACGCCCGGGTTCGCCCACCGGAGCGGACATTGACGGCCGTTCGGGCAATGGCGCCAGTGGCGGGCATCCCGCCAAAGAACCCCGACGCGATCGAGGCGAGACCTTGCCCTACGAGTTCACGATCAGCGTTGTAGGGGCCCGTGTCCGTCATTGACGCAGCGACCCTGGCCGAGAGCAGCG
This sequence comes from Arthrobacter glacialis, assembly GCF_002909415.1. Taxonomy (NCBI): domain Bacteria; kingdom Bacillati; phylum Actinomycetota; class Actinomycetes; order Micrococcales; family Micrococcaceae; genus Arthrobacter; species Arthrobacter glacialis. The sequence continues at coordinate 37,156 of NZ_PPXB01000017.1, forward strand.
ATTCGATAGCGGCCAAGGCTGCCACTGCGAATGCAGGACCCAGCAGGGCGAGCAGACTTCCCGAGGTGATCGCCGGGAGTGCCGGCAACGGCAGCGAATGGGGCAGTTCCCCGATGGTGTCTAGCCGCCCGCCGAACAGTGAGGCGAGAAGAGTAACGGCGACGATCGCGATGAAAGATGCCGGGAGGCGGCCGCTTACACGGCTCAACAGCAGCATGATGACTGCGATAGCCGCTACGGTGGCCAAGGGGAAAAGCGCTGTTGGCCAGTCCGCGTCCAGAGCAGACTCGACAGCGGCAACCACAGCGTTGGTGCTGTGTCCGGCACCGCTCACACCGACAGCTGCGGGAACCTGTTGAAGGAAGATTATTGCCCCAATACCGACCGTGAACCCCTCAATGACCGGCCAGGGAATGTAGCTGACGGTGCGGCCCAGGCGCAGTACGCCGGCGAGCAGGACGATAATACCTGCAAGGACACTGATAACCATCACAGAAGCGACGCCGTGGCTGACCACAATGGGCGCGAGCACCACCACCATCGCTCCTGTAGGCCCCGACACCTGAACATTTGAACCGCCGAACACTGCGGCGACCAGCCCGGCCACAATTGCTGTGATGAGACCTGCTGCTGCACCTGCCCCGGAGCTCACACCGAAGGCCAGAGCCAGGGGGAGCGCCACGATACCCACTGTGACGCCAGCAACCAGGTCACCGCGCCAACTCCGACCAAGCTCGCGATAGTCCTGACGGTTTGGCAGCAACGATCGCAACGACCTCGATGGGGACGTCATCGAACGGAAGAAATCGCCGGCAACGCCAAGGCGGAACTCTGGTGACGCTGCGAATCTTGCAGCAATTCTGAAAGCAATGCCCGGGCAACCTGCAGTAAGTCAGCTACTTGAGGGAACGCCAGACGGTAGTAGACAACGCTAGCTCGCCGTTCGGACACCACCAGCCCGTAGCGGCGTAGCACCGAGAGATGTTGGGAGAGATGCGAGGCCTCAAGGCCAGTGGCACTAATCATCTCTGAGACAGGTGCCTCGCTAACGCCGGCAAGGATTTCCAAGACTCGAATTCGGTAGGGGTGGGCGAGCCCCTTGAAGAGGTTTGCCTTGATCTCGTACAGGGGTCTCTCATCATTCTCGAATGCCATAGCTCTGCTCCTGGATGTCACTGCAAGTGTATGAAATAGTGACTTTATAAAGTCATCATATCAGAATTTGTGGCGCCCAATCATTTCCCAGGGCTGTCACGGATCTGCCAGTACACATGAGTCACTGTCCGTAGGCATGTGCAAGGTCCTTCATCCCCGCTACTTCCCCTTGTTTGTGCGGGTTTGAATCTGATTCGAATCCGATTTTGGGCACGCTTGACCCCTGTTTGCAGGCGCATTCCGCCAAGAGCGTCCAAGCCCCGAATCGTTCGAGCAATCGTACATTGCTCGTGATTTCAGCCCATTTCCCGATGTGGCCGCCAACAAAACGGCGGCATTCAGTGGCTTTTGGCGACCAACGCGACTGATCGTGGGCGAGACCGCCAGCAGGACCGGCCGGCCGGATGCTGACGGTATCCATGGCGGTGCCTGGCGAATAGACGATCTACGTGGGGATCCACGCACCACCGTCGCAAACCTCGCCGTGTGGGTGATCACCACGAGCGCGGAAGCGTCCGGTGGAACACCGCTGTGCTCGGCTTCGAAGTCAAGAACGACGGCGGAGCAGTCACCATCCGTACCTCCTCGGAATCTTGCCTGCCCGCCAGCCCCGAACTCCTGGACATCGCCACCAACGTGATGTGCACGCAACGACCGGCCGGGACCTGGCGTCACGGTCGTCTCGGTTACTTCAGGTGTGGATATGACGTTGTCCTTTGGACTGGCTGAGCGGACACTCGCAGCATTTGAACCAGCCCTGCCTATGAAGATCTGACCGCCTGTTTTAGTCTGCGTTAGATTAGTCAGCGCTAGGGTGCTCGATGTCCAGACGCACGTGCTGGGCGGCGAAGCGAGTGACGAGGTGCTGCAGTGGAGTGCCGTCGGGCAGGCTGTCGAGTGCCTCGGTGACAAGCACGATCGCGCCGGGCCGTAAGGAAAGTAGTTCTGCCTCGGATGCCGTTGCGTGCCGGGCACTAACGACGGTGGAGGTTCGTACATAGTCCTCTATGCCGCAGGCACGCAGCGCCGCCGTGACCGATCCGGTGCGCCGTAGTGCTGTCGCGATGTCCGGTAGCCGCTCGACGTCGAACCAGTGCGTACCCACCGCGATGTGTAGCTCGCCCGTCGAGCGAGTGGTTTCGACGCGGATTGCCTTTCGGTGGGGGAGCCTGAGCCGACGCGCAATATCCTCCGGGGCGTCCTCGATGGTGCTGCTCAACACGCGGCTGCTCGCCGAAGCGCTGCCATCATCGCCGAGGCTTCTTGTCAGTCGAGTACGTAAGCCGATCTGGTGCAAGCGTGCAGGTTCGCTGGTCACGAAAGTGCCGCTGCCGCGCCGAGACTCGACTAGTCCGTCCTCGACCAGGGCTGCGATGGCTTGACGTGCGGTGTGTCGATTGACGCTGTACCGCTCGGCCAGCATGTTCTCAGTTGGCAGGTGATCTCCAGCTCGCAACCGGTTTTCGGCGATTTCGCCGCGCAACTCCTCGGTGATTAGGCGCCACGCTGAGTATCCGCTGTTTGATCGCGAGCCTAACTCAAATTCTGTCACGGTGCCGTCCCTCTATTCGGTTTACCCAAAGTTCATCCAGTGGTTTCCTTCCTGTTCCCCAGAAAGTCCACCTCCCTAGATTCTACGGGCATAAAATTGAAGTTGTCTAGATAAATAGATAACTTCGAGAAGGGTCAGCCATGAAGGACATTGCATTGTGACTGCGCAAGAGAGCACCGCATACGGGCTCGCACCAGATGAACGACGACGGGCCGCGCGAGTGCTCTCGGGAGCCAGGCAAGCCGATCTGGAAATGCTGTGGGCCGACTGGAAGGAACAGCCGGAGGTCACGTATCTGCGGGCGCCGGAAGCCGGACTCGTCATGGTGCAGGGACGGATTGGTGGCACCGGCGATCGCTTCAACTTGGGTGAGGCAACGGTAACGAGGGCCACCGTGTTGCTGAGCGGAATCGGGATCGAGGACGTGATTGGCACATCGTATGTGCTGGGAAGCCACCCCGAACACGCTGGGCTCGCCGCCATCTTTGATGCGCTGCTGCTTGCCCCCGAGCAACGTGCCCGGGTTCTCGCCGAAGTGATCGAGCCGCTTGAGCGCGGCCAGAAAGAGCGTGACGCTGGCGCCCAAGCCGACGCGCGCAGCACTGTCGTTGACTTCTTCACAGTTGCTAGGGAAAACGAATGAGAACACTGACAAGCCAGAACCACACACCCGGGTTCGCGAACCCCGTACACGATGCGCAACAGGTCTTCCGTGCAGTCCTGGAGGCACTCGCCCGCCCGGGTACTCGGCATTCCATCGAGGCGAACCTCAACCCTCCGGAACCGCTTGGCGCCAGCGCAGGCGCGGTCATTTTGGCATTATGTGATGAGCAAACGCCGATCTGGCTCGATCCTACGCTGCGCGCCTCTTCTGCGGTGGGCGGCTGGATCGCCTTTCACACAGGTGCGCGCATCGTTGAAAATGCCAGCGAGGCGCTGTTTGTCATCGCGTCGTCGCCCAATGCTGCACCAACCCTTGCCGACTTGATGCAGGGCACCGATGAGGAACCGCATCGGTCCGCAACTCTCATCATCGACGCTCAAGGATCCCGCAGTATCGGCAACTTGGTAGCGAGCGGCCCCGGTATCTCGGGAACCATCGGCTGGGATGGCGTGGGCCTGCCCAGCGGGTTCCTCCCGCAGTGGCGCGAGAACGGGATGCTTTTCCCTTGCGGTGTGGACATCGTCCTCGCGGCCGAAACCACGGTGCAGGGATTGCCACGCACCACAGCGCTGGTTAGCGCAGATCAGCAAAGTCACCAGCAGAGGAGCGCTTAATGTATGTTGCCGTCAAGGGAGGCGAAAAGGCGATCGCTAACGCGCATGCGTTGCTCGCCAAACGTGGGCGTGGTGAGGTCGATGCGCCACGCATCGACTACGCTCAGATGCGCGATCAAATGGGTGTGCTGGTCTCACGCGTTATGGCTGAAGGTTCGCTGTATGACCCCGACCTAGCAGCCAAGGCGCTGCTTCAGGCGCAGGGCGATGTTCTAGAGGCTGTCACGCTACTACGGTCCTACCGCACAACGCTGCCGCGGTTTGGTCTCACGGTTGCAGTGGACACCGCGGGCCTGCCGTCGGAACGGCGCGTGTCGGCGACGTTCAAAGACATCCCTGGCGGTCAGCAGCTCGGTGCAACGTTCGATTACACGCACCGCCTGCTCACCGACGAATTGGGCACCCCGGAGGTACCTAATTTGGAGATGCCTCCAAGTGCGGCGATGCCGCGAGTGACGGATCTGCTGGGCGTCGATGCTCTCATTGAGGCCGACAAACCCGCAGAGGGCTGGAATGATCCAGATCCGGGAGACCTAACCCGGGAACCCACCACCTTCCCGATGAGCCGGGCCGAGCGTCTGCAGGCCCTCAGTCGCGGAGACGAAGGCTTCCTGCTTTCGCTCGGCTACTCCACGCAGCGCGGCTTCGGCAACAACCATCCGTTCGTTGGCGAAGTCCGTGTCGGCGAGGTGGAAATCGAGTTTGACGCCCCGGAAATCGGACATGCTGTGCCGATCGGACGGATCGAAATGACCGAATGCCAGATGGTCAACCAGTTCGTCGGCAACACCGAGCAGGCGCCACAGTTCACCCGCGGTTATGGTCTGGTCTTCGGGCGAGGCGAGCGCAAGGCCATGTCGATGTCGCTCGTGGATCGCGCGTTGCGGAGCGAGGAGTTCGGTGAGCGCATCGTCTCGCCAGCGCAGGACGAAGAATTTGTGATCGCACACTCGGACAACGTACAGGCGACAGGTTTCGTTGAGCACCTCAAGCTGCCGCACTATGTCGACTTCCAAGCGGAGCTTGGGCTGATTCGCAGCCTTCGCCGCGAGTTCGAGACACGCCATGCCGCGGACGCACGCATGTCCGCCGGCAAAGACCAGAACGGAGAGAACTGATGAGTGCCCCGCGCATCGTCTACAACGAAGGTTATCTCGACGAGCAAACCAAGCGAGTCGTCCGCCGTGCGTTGCTCAAGGGCGTCGCTATTCCCGGCTTCCAGGTACCGTTCGCTTCGCGTGAGGTGCCGATGCCACGTGGCTGGGGGACCGGAGGAGTGCAAGTCACAGCATCGATAATTGGTCCATCCGACACATTGAAAGTGATTGATCAGGGTGCCGATGACACGACCAATGCGGTGTCGATCCGACACTTCTTCGAAAAGGTTGCCGGTGCCGCGAGCACTACGCTCACGGAGCAGGCGAGCATCATCCAGACCCGGCACCGGATTCCGGAGACGCCACTGCGTGAGCATCAGATCATGGTGTACCAGGTGCCGATCCCCGAGCCGCTGCGGTTCTTGGAACCGCGTGAAACGGAGACTCGGCGCTTGCACGCGCTCGAGGAGTACGGTCTGATGTACGTCAAGCTCTACGAAGACATCGCTAAGTATGGGCACATCGCCAAGACCTACGACTACCCGGTTCTCGTGAATGGACGGTACGTCATGGCGCCGTCGCCCATCCCTAGCTTTGACAACCCCAAGATGCACCAAAATGCAGCGCTGCAGCTCTTCGGCGCCGGCCGGGAGAAACGCATCTACGCGATCCCGCCGTACACCGACGTGGAGAGCCTTGGCTTTGAGGACTTCCCCTTCGAGCCTCAACGCTTTGACCGGCCCTGCGAGATCTGCGGGTCCTCCGGCGTCTACCTTGACGAGGTCTTTATCGATGACAAAGGCGGCGTGATGTTCGTCTGCTCCGACACTGACTATTGCGAACGCACTGCCACAGCAGGCGAGAGTCGCCAAACGATGGAGATAAGCGCATGAACAACGAAACCCCGTTACTGAGTGTGACTGGCGCAGGACACCGCTATGGCGACCGCTTCGGCTGCCGCGACGTAAATTTTGACCTGTGGCCCGGCGAAGTGCTGGCGGTTGTGGGAGAGTCAGGCTCCGGCAAGTCCACCCTGCTCGGCATGCTGTCACAACGGCTCACCTTGGACGAGGGATCCATCAGCTACCTTACGACTCGCGAGAGCAGCGTCGGACGCGAGGACGGCACTGAATTCGAGCTGCTCGATCTGGCGACACTGAGCGAACGGGAAGTACGCCGGCTGTGGCGCACCGAGTGGGGATTCGTGCACCAGAACGCTGCCGAGGGACTCCGGATGCATGTCAGCGCTGGTGGCAATGTCGGGGAACCTCTCATGGCGAACGGATGGCGTAACTACAGCAAGATCCGCAGCGAAGCCGAAATGTGGCTGCGCCGCGTAGAAATCCCGTCGGATCGAATTGACGATACTCCCGCGACCTTCTCGGGCGGAATGCGCCAGCGCGTACAGATCGCGCGCAACCTCGTATTCGGCCCACGCCTGGTCTTTATGGACGAGCCGACGAGCGGCCTGGACGTGTCCGTGCAGGCCCGCCTCCTGGACCTGATTCGCCAGCTCGTCGCTGAACTTGGACTTGCCGTCGTCATCGTCACCCACGATCTCGCCGTTGCACGCCTCATCTCACACCGCACCTTGGTGATGAAAGACGGCGCAGTCATCGAATCGGGCCTCACAGACCGCGTTCTCGATGATCCGCAGGCTCCCTACACCCAGCTACTCGTTTCTTCGATCCTTCAGGGCTGATTTCCATGAGCTACAACGTAAACAATGACTTGCCAGAAAATGCCGTGCTGTCCGTGCAGAACGTCGGCAAAACGTTCACCCTGCACCTACAGGAATCACAACGGTTACCTGTCCTGCACGGGCTAACCTTCGATGTACCGCGCGGGGCCTGTGTTGTGCTTGGTGGCGAATCGGGGGCAGGCAAGAGCACGGTAATGAAAATGATCTACGGCAGTTACGGCACAGACTCGGGCCGCATCCTGCTCAGGCACCAAGAAACCGTCATGGACCTTGTCACGGCGCAACCACGACAGGTGCTCGCAGCCCGGCGGGAGACCTTGGGGTACGTAAGCCAGTTCCTGCGTGCGGTTCCCCGCGTGCCCGCCCTCGACGTCGTCGCCGAACCACTGATCGAGCGTGGCATCAGTCGGGAAACGGCTCGCGAACGGGCAGGAGAGCTCCTCACACGGCTGAGTATCCCCACACGACTATGGAAGCTGCCGCCAGCGACCTTCTCTGGCGGTGAACAGCAACGCGTCAACATCGCGCGCGGATTCATCATCGAACGCCCGCTCCTGCTGCTCGACGAGCCCACAGCGTCACTCGATGCTCGAAATCGTGGCGTCGTGATCGAGCTGATCCGTGAGAGCCTCGGTCGGGGGACCGGGATGCTCGCAATCTTCCACGACGCCGATGTACGCGAGGCCGTAGCCGATATGACGGTCGACGTACAGTCGTTCACGCCGGCGCGCGAACGGGCCGCCGCATGAAACGATATGCAGTCTACGCAGTCCCCGGAATCAAAAAGGAAGAAACTGCCGAGGCGATTCGGCTACGCACCGCGGTCGATGACTGGTACAGCCGCCAGGAGTTCCAAGACCTCACAAAGGACGCTCGCCGATACGGATTCCACGCAACACTTAAAGCGCCCATCCACTTAGCCGCTGGACGAACGGAAGCACAACTGTGTGCTGCCGCAGACGCGTTCGCTGCCTGTCGCGGACCAGTGGTGATCCCCGATCTCCAACCCGCAGCGATTGGCGGGTTCCGCGCGTTGGTCCCCGGCAGAGACACTGAGGACCTGGATGTGCTCGCCGCCGATGCCCTGCGGGCGTTCGAGGACTTTCGTGCCCCGCTCACCCAAGGTGACATCCGCCGTCGTCGTCCTGAAAACATGGAGCGGCGAGAAAGGGAACTATTCGAGCGCTGGGGCTACCCCTACGTGCTCGAAAAGTACCTCTTCCACTTCACGCTCACCGACCACGTTCCCCTGGAGCGGACGGCCGAGATTGACGTCGCGATCAAGGACCATTTCGACGGCGTATCCGGCGTCGATGTGCCTCTCACCGCGATCGTGCTCAGCGTCGAGCCCGCGCCCGGCGCTGCCTTCGAGGTCCTGTCCGTTCACCCTTTCGCAGAACAAGCCGCTTTGGAGACCCCTGATGCCCCTCGTCCTTCATAATGCCCGCATCGTCCTGGAAAACGAGGTCATCCATGGATCCGTGCTCATCGAGAACGGCATGATCGCGGAGATCTCTCACGACCCGCAACTTTCCCTCGACGGTGTGCCGGGCGAGGATATGGGAGCGGATTACCTGCTGCCCGGTCTCGTTGAACTGCACACCGACCAGGTTGAGTCGCACTACCAGCCCCGGCCCAAGCGGTTCTGGGATCCGATCCAGGCAGTGATCGCGCACGACGCACAGATGGCAGCTTCGGGCATGACAACTGTGCTGGACGCGATGCGCATCGGCAGCGGCCCGGGTGAGAACCTGATCAGCGGTAACGCGCGCACACTCGTGAATGCGGTAATTAACGCGGCCGAGGCGGGTCTGTTGCGCGCGGACCACTACGTGCATCTGCGCTGCGAGGTGGCGACACCGGACGTCGTTGACGTGTTTGACGAGGTCGGCGGGCACGAACGGGTGCGGATGGTGTCGCTCATGGATCACACGCCGGGGCAGCGCCAGTATGCAGACATCGAGGCGTTCCGCACCTACATGGTTGGCAAACACAATATGACCGAGATGCAGTTCGGCGAACACGTCAGTGAGATGCGGCATCTTTCGGCGAAGTTCTCCGAGAACAATCGGCGCAGGATGGTGGGGCGCGCTCACGATCGAGGTATCACGATCGCCGCGCACGACGACGCTACCCAGGCGCACATTGATGAATCGACGGCAGCAGGCGTGCGAATCTCGGAATTTCCCACGACCATCCTGGCCGCTCACGCTGCCCGGGCGGCAGGACAACTTATCGTCATGGGTGCGCCAAATATTGTCCGCGGCGGTTCGCACTCCGGAAACGTAGCTGCCTCCGACTTGCTACGTCTGGGGCTGCTCGACATCCTCTCCAGCGATTATGTCCCGTCCAGTCCGCTCCACGCTGTTTTCCTGTTGTTCAGCCGCGGAGACATTACCTTGCCTCAGGGGGCCGCGCTGGTGAGCGGCAATCCTGCGCGTGCCGCCGGTCTTGACGATCGCGGCGTCATCGCGCCTGGCAAACGGGCCGACGTCGTTCGTGTCCAGACATACGAGGGGGTCGCGACGGCGCAGCACCCGCTCGGATCGTCCCTGCCGATCGTGCGCGGCGTGTGGTGTGAGGGAAAGAGGGTCGCGTGAGTGGCGCATTTGTGGCCATTGTAGGACCGAGCGGATCGGGGAAGGATTCGATTATTGATCACGCACGCCTTGCCATCGAAGGGCGCGAAATCGTCTTCCCGCAACGCCAGATCACCCGGCCTGTAGGTACAGGGGAAGATCACAAGCCTGTGAGCGAGAGCGAATTCGAGGTCGCCAAGGACCGCGGCGAGTTCGCGTTGACGTGGCGAGCTCACGGCCTGGCCTATGGCATTCCGGCCCACGTGTTCGACGCCGTCGGCGCGGGGAACCTGGTCGTGGCGAACCTCTCGCGCGGGGTGCTCAAGCACTTGCCTGGCCTGTTCGCGAACGTGCACGTTGTGCGCATCACGGTTTCGGAAGATGTACGCCTCGCGCGCATCATCGCACGCGGTCGAGAGGACGAAATTGCCGCAGCGTCACGCGTTGCTCGCCTCAACCCGGCGCCGGATCATCCGGCCGACCTGGAGATCGTCAACGACGGCACGCTTGAGGAAGCGAGCGGGAAACTCGTGGAGTTCCTGGTCAACGTCCAGGATACGGCGGGTAGAACCACGGAACTGCACCGACAACGTTCGTGAGCCTGAGGATTGCAACCGACTCGGCATAAACCCTCCAGAATCAATGGAAACTGGAGAGAGTTTAGTACCTTCTATTGTTCCGATTCATCGTCTAGAACAAAGGTCAAAATGGGGCCGTGGCAAGGGTTGATAGCCTTATGTCGCCAAAGTAGGCTTGATAACTGACAATGGGTCTTGAGTGCTCAACATGCTCTGACCTGCGGTGATAGTTTTCGTCACGAGGCCCATGCGGTTGCATTAAGGGCCGTTCAGCGCGGGCTACTTCGGTTGGAATTCCAGCCTTTGACTTCTAGCGGCCAGTTGATAATGAACGCTCGCGGTCAACGTTTTGTTGGCTTTGAACTTCATCAACAACGCAGGCGAAATGACGCCCAAGGAACTCTCCGCGCTGCTGGAAATCACCACCGGATCCATGACAGCAATGGTGGATAGACTCGAAGCCGCCGCCCTGGTCACCCGCAATCCCCAGCCCACGGACCGCCGGAGCCTGCTGCTTACCCTTGCATCTGCCGGGCGGCATGCCACACAGTGGGCGCAGGAAGTCTTTGAAAACGCCATTGCCAGCGTTTGCCAGCAAGAAAGCAACCGGGAGGCCGCAGCCGACGCGGCCTTCCTCGCCACCATTGCCGAAGCTCTCAACCAAGCCGCCCGGCTCCAGAAAGCAGCCTAGAACCTACAACGGTACCGGCACCGCACGCTTTTCCGGCACGAGCATCAAAACACAAGCAGGACAATAGACCTCAAGCGCAAAAAAGCAGGAGGGTCCGAGTACACCCGGGCCCTCCTGCTCTATATGTCCCTCTTAGCTTTGACGCACTCCACGACGGCTACGCACTGCCAGCAGCACGCCGCTTCCCAACAACAGGAAAGCCAACAGCCCTACCATCACGGACAACGAGGTGCCAGTATCGGCCAAGTCAATGCCATCCCCTTGGTGCCCTGGATCCGCAGGCTCCACTGGTGGACCCGACGGATTGACAGGAGCCGGTGGAATCACTGCGCCCACGGCATAAGTGATGGTCACGGTGCCCGGCAATGCCAGGTTACCGTCACCGTCTTCGGCGGTGTATTTGATGGGGGTTAGGTCCCCGCCGAAGCCGGCCTCGGGGGTGAAGGTGATGTCGCCTGCGTCGTTGACGGTCCAGGTCCCTTCGCCGGTGGCGATGACGGGGTCCTTGGTCGGGTTCCCTGTTGCCGGGTTGATCAACTGCACCGTGGCCGGGTCCATGCCCGGATCCAGTGCGGCAGGAACCGTCACGGGCTGACCCTGATCACCGGCACCGGCCGCATCGGACACGTTCGGGTAGAGGACTGTGACGGTGGCGTGAGTGACGTGTGCTCCTGTGCCATCGGTGGCGGTGTATCTAATCGGCGTTGGATTCGACTGGAAGCCTGCCTCCGGGTTAAACGTAAAGCTACCTGCACTGTTTACCGTCCAGGTCCCTTCACCGGCAACCACCAAAGGGCTGGTGGTCGGGGAGTTTGTTGCTGGATCAATGATCCTCGCACTGGCTGGATCAATGTCGCTGGTTTGTCCGGTGAGGGGCACAGTGACGGGCTGACCCTGATCACCTGCACCGGACAAGTCGATGATGTCGCCTCCGACAACGATTGTCGCAGTTGAGGTGACGAGGTTGTTGTTCGAATCCTGGTAGGTGTAGGGCATTGCCGGGGTTGTGCCCACGTAACCGCTTGCAGGGCTGAACATGATGAGCCCTGTGTCACTGTCATAGCTCCAAGCGCCTGCCGCTGTGGACATGCTGGTCTGGCCATTGCTGAACAGGAACGTGTTTCGGTTCGCCGTGGTGGGGGTGGCATCCGCTGGCACGGGTGCGAAGTTTGCAAACGGGTCGATGGTGACGGGGGTGTTGAACGGGGTGCTGGTTGATTCAGGCGCGTCGGCGGGAGCTGCAAATGTCGTGGTCGCCGGAGCGAACTGTCCCACGTTCAAGAAATTGGCAACCACGTTGCTGGGCCCATTGGTGTAGCTGCCTGGGGCGGTACCGCCTCGGACTTGGATGGAAACCGTGCAGCTGTCCGCACCATTGGGGATGCCGCCAGCGATGCGGATGGTGTTGCCGCCGGTCACTGCGGTGGTGGTCACAGCCGAGGGGGTTACGGCACCTCCCGCGGGACTGACACAGGCAACCGTCAGCGCGGGGTCGGCGACTGTCATCCCTGCTGGGAGTGTGTCCGTAAAGTCCCAACCGTCTTTGGCCAAAAGTTCTGTGGTGTTGTTGATCTTGAACACCACACCCACTCTGTCGCCCACCGTGTTGACGGGCGTGCTGAAGCTTTTCTCGAGAGTCGGGGTGACATCCACGATGCGCATGTTATCAACGGCGGCGTCATTGCCTGATCCGCTGCCGTTGAGGTTTTCAATCACGGCCCGCAGTGAGGACCCGGTGAATTTCGTGGCCAAGGCTGAATCAACGGTGGCGACCCGGGCTGTGCGGGCCGCGCCACCTTCCAGCCCGGGAGCTGTGATGTTGACGGCTCCCGGGTCGGTGCACAGCGCAGATGAGCCAAGAGGTGTTGCAACGTTGGTTGTGCCGTTGACAATGGAGAACTTGTAGTTGGGGCCGCTGGAGGCGCAATTCAATGCGGCACCATCGACTGACAGGGCAACGTACCTGTTTTCGCCGCCGATGTTGATGACGCTGCTGCGCAGCTGTTCCCCCATGCCGGGGTTTTCACCATCAGTGAACGCGGCGAGGACGTGGTTGGTTTCCGGTGCAGGGTTGCCCCTGTACTGGCCCAAAGCATTCGCCAACTGCCGCAGGGACTGGTAGGCCCTGGCGTTGAGTGCCGGGTCTGAGCGGAGATTGCAGTTGGTCAGAGCCAGATCGTCAGGGCTGGAGTTGCCTGCCAGAATGTTTCCGTTACATGCCCGCAGCCATCCCGGGTTGGCCGTGTAGGTGACATTCATGCCATTGGGGGCGATACTCGAGTAGTTCGTCAGGAGGACCGGCTGGGTGCCAGTGTTCTCAAACTTGGCTTCAAACAGCACCTCTTGAGGAACTGCGGCAGTCGCCGCCGGTGCCGCTAAAAGGGGGGTGAATGCCGCGGCAATAAGGGCGCCAGCAGTCACGAGTGTACGTCCGATCGGAGGACGCTTCGATATGGAAGTCATTCAATGCTTTCTGTTCAGCGGCGGACCGCGTATTGAAACTTTGCGCACCAACTTCCGCCTTTAAACAGCGCGCACGTCCGGTCTTGTAGATTCCCCCTAAGAATATGCCTAGGAATCACATGGGGAGCTTACCGGGCATGCCAAACAAGCTCAAAGGAATCTACCACTGGGCTGCCCCTGATTTGGTCCAAGCCACTCGGGTGTCTGGACCTAGTTTGTTGCTCAGACCCGCTAAGGTGCCGGGTTTTCCCGTCAGAGGTCAACTAAAGCTGAAATGAAACCGCGGTCTTGCAAGCCGTCACCAAGTGAAGGTGCTCCGGAAATGACCAACAACTGTCCTTCTGGAGCATTGACGAAAGTGATTCAACTCACTAAATTGATAGGACGTTCTACGTCTTTTCTGATGTCGATTGGCTTAGGCGTAGAGCCAACCTGTTCATACATTGCCGGCTGAATTGCCGCCGGAAACACCCGGCCCGGGCTCCTACACCCGGGTCTTGAAAGGATTGAAATGCCCTTCATTGACCATCAACGACGAGGTTTGGCGGGACGCGCGGGAATTGCGTCCCTTGGAGTGGCTGCACTGCTGGCAGGGACCTTCCTGGGTTCAATGCCCGCCTCGGCGGCGCCGAGCGACCCTCCCGGCACCTTTGCCGAACAGAACCTGGCTCCAACAGTGGTCAGCCCCTTCGCAGCCTACCGAATCCCGGCGCTGAGCTACCTGGGCAACGGAGTTGTGGTGGCTGCCTGGGACGGCCGGCCCACCAGTGCCGCCGATTCACCCAACCCCAACTCCATTGTGATGCGCCGCAGCACCGACAACGGCGAGACTTGGGATGCCCAGCGCACCATTCTGGCCGGAAACCTTGATGCAGCCAACGGCGGAGCCAACAAGACCGGCTACAGCGATCCGAGCTTCGTGTTTGACGCCGAAGTCAACAAGCTGTTCGTGTTCTCCGTCTACTCCAAAAGCACGGGCTTCAATGCCAGCGTCTTTGGCAATGACGACGCCAACCGCAACGTCATCAGCGCCCAGGTCTCTGAATCCAGCGACGGCGGGATCACTTGGGGAGCGCCGCGCCTGATCACCAATGTGGTCAAGCCCGGCAACAACGCCGCCAGCCCCCAGCCCGGTGACGTGCGTGGCATGTTTGCCAGCTCCGGCGAGGGCATCCAGCTCAAGTACGGCCAGTACGCAGGACGTCTGGTCCAGCAGTTTGCCGGCGATGTGCGCCAAGCTGACGGCAGCAACGCCATCCAGGCCTACAGCGTGTACTCCGACGATCATGGTGTCACCTGGAAAAAGGGCGACAACGTGGGCACACGCATGGATGAGAACAAGACAGTGGAGCTCTCCGACGGCCGGATCATGTTGAACTCACGCTCCAACAACGCTGCCGACAATGCCCGCAAGGTGGCCTACTCCAACGACGGCGGCCAGAGTTACGGACCCGTAACTTTGGACATAAACCTGGTTGACCCGGCCAACAACGCCGCCATAGCCCGCCTCTTCCCCGAAGCACCGGCAGGATCGGCCGATTCAAAGAAGCTGATCTTCACCAACACCAACGACGCCAATGTCCGACAGAACGTCTCAGCACGGGTTTCCTGCGATGACGGAAAGACCTGGGGAGTGCCGCGCACCATCCGCGCAGGTTCCTCGGCCTACTCCACCGTCGCCCGCCTGGAATCGGGCCAAATTGGTGTCTTGTATGAAAGCAATTTCGTCAACGGCATTTCCTTTGCCAAGTTCAACGACGCCTGGTTGAACAGCTGCACGCCTCCCGTGCCGGCTGAACCCACCACAATTGCCGGTGTCACCATTGCAGGTCTTGCCACGGACACTTCACGCGACCTTGCGGCCAACCCCTACAAGGCAGGTGACATGGTTCCCTACAGCTTCACCGTCACCAACAAAAACGCTGGAACTGTGGCCGTCACGCCGTCGGCCGGTAATTTTGCTCCCTTCCTGCCTCCCGCGGCAGGCAACTGCCGCTACACTGCATTGCCCGCAGGTTCCTCCTACAACTGCAGCGGTCAGAACCACACTGTGACAGCAGCGGAAGTGAACCAGGGCTACTTTGTCCCCGACACCAGCTGGTCCATCACCGGCGCGGCCACCGGAAGCGGAAAGGTGCTGGGCCGCCCCGTGCCGTTGAAGGGCGGAATCCAGACCCCCACAGCCAACTTCTCCGGCGTAACCATTGCCGGAACACGCACGGACACGGCCCGCAACGTGACCAGCCAGCCGTACGTCGCGGGGGAGAAGGTTGGCTACTCCTTCGCCGTCAAAAACACCACGGCTGCCACCCTTACGGTGACACCCACGGCTGGGAATTTTGCCCCGTTCGTGGCACCGGGAACAGGCAACTGCCGCTACACGGCGTTGAATGCGGCAGGCTCCTACAACTGCACCACACCGCAGTACACGGTGACGGCCGCAGACGTGGCCCGCGGCTACTTTGTTCCGGACACCTCATGGTCCATCGGCACCAGCGCTGCACAGCGGCTGCTCGGTGAAGTAGTAAAGATCAAGTAACCTATTTCCCAGAACATGGACGGCGCCCCTAGGGCGCGTTGCCTAATGGACATTTCCGGGCCTTTCATCATATTTTGATCTGGAAAAACCAAGGTGGAAACAACATCGTTGAAATGGCTTCGATAGCATTCGGAACTCATGGTGCTGAGACGGTGTTGTGATCGATTACAGGCAATTGGGATGAAGACCTCTTAGGTTGGCGGTTAATGCACCGTTACAAACCTAGGAGGTCTTCATGTCTCACTGTTAGGTCGATCCATCTCGTCATGTCTTGCCACGGGCGCAGGTGACGAAGGAAATACGCAGCATACGGAAATACAGCCCCAGAGAGTGGCCGATTCCGAGATGAGATTTGAGTCGGTTTGGAGAACCCTGCCTCCAAACCAAAGTCCTGGCCGGACTTTGCCGCCCGATCGCGGCGACTACGTGATGCCCTCAAAGAACAAGCTGGGACGAGGCAATTATCCGCCCCCTGATGTCAGGCCATGACCGGACGCCTTCACCTAGCCCCGGATGTTAGCGCATGTCTGCGTTGTTGGTGGGTAACCTCCCGAAGCCATGCATCACCACTTACGGACAACTTTTTGTCTTGTCGAGCAGGGGCATGGGGAACCGTTTTGCACAAGCCAATTAATTCGAGCGAACAATCAGTGTCTCAGTTGGGGGTGCGGCGGCGCAGAGAACGGAAAAAATCGTACGCTAAGGGCTAGTTGAGCCAGGTAGCCACTGGACTACAGCTTGCCAATGGAAGCCACTCAGAGCCCGTCCGCAGGGGAACGGTAAAAGGGACGATGAACCGGTCCGCTGGGGATGTACCTTCGTACAAGACGACGAACCGAAGCTCCAATCGAGGATTGCGACGGTGTCTCCATGGTTTTTCTGCCACCAGCCTTCGAAAAGCTCATGGTGCTTGACGATGAGCGCTTTGATTTTCTTGAGCTGCTTCTGGTTTGCCCAGGACTGAAGGGCGCCCTCGGATTCGCCAGTCTCGAGGTTGATCTTCACGTACTGACTGTCGGGCTCAGATTTCTTCAGAAAGTGGATATGTGGCGGCGGATGGTCATTCGGCTACACGTGAAAGCTGATGCCACCATCAAAACTCTTCCCCTCCGCAGCCAAAGCGGGGAAGAATCCCTCTTCGTCGAAAGCAGTCGGCCAGTCGTCTCTGTTCTCGCCGAATTCATACAACGCCATGCTGGCGAGTCGGTCCAGGACGTCCTGAGTCTCTAGGCGCCCCTCGGCCTCAGCCAACTGCCATCCAGCGGGTTCACCGAGGTTACGTCCCGCCCGCTCGTAGGGCGTGAGATCATCATCCTTCACTTGCACAGTCTACAAAAGGAGGGCTTGATCGCCCCTTTTATAGCGTGTTTCACGCCATCTACGATGTCCCGTAAGACGGTCCCGGATCGCGACGCATTCGAGGCGTCCTCTCACGCTGAATGACCCCAAATGTGCAGGAGGCCTTCGGAATCGCGTATACCCTGCCCGCGAAACTGTCTCACTTCGGTGGCTCAATCGCCACAGGTGCACCTGTGGCTTCGCACATTATCGGGAACGGCCGGGAATAGGCCAGGCGCTTGCTGCCGTCCGTGCCGGTGACACCCTCGGCGTCACCAAACTGGGCCGGCTCGCACGGCGCCTGCCTGATGCCAAGGACATCTTCGATGACTTCACCTTCCGCGAAGTGAAATTCAGCATCGGCGGATCCATCCACGATCCCGCCGTCCCCGTCG
Source organism: Arthrobacter glacialis (assembly GCF_002909415.1). Lineage (NCBI taxonomy): Bacteria > Bacillati > Actinomycetota > Actinomycetes > Micrococcales > Micrococcaceae > Arthrobacter > Arthrobacter glacialis. The sequence continues at coordinate 54,523 of NZ_PPXB01000017.1, forward strand.
GTCGACTCCTCTTCAATGTCCTAGCCATGGTCGCCGAATTCGCATCTGATCTCATCCGCGCCCGTACCCGAGAGGGAATGCAGGTCGCTAAGGCCAAGGGCCGGCTTCGCGGCAAACAGCCCAAACTCTCCAAGACCAAGGAATCCCATCTCGTCTCCTTGTAACAGGGGGTGAGAACACGCCACCACTGAAATCGCTGAACTTTTCATACTTGCCCGGAATACCGTGTATCGCATCGTCCAACGAATTCAGTGATTGCCCCGCAGCACCCCATACCGCAGTTGATGTCTGGTCCTTCCGGTATTTCGATGGAGAGCTCGTAACCCATTCGATTGCGGATGTCCGGTAGCCGCACTTCAGCCGCTGCACGCAGCACAACCAGCACCGCGATCCCACCGATCTATGTAGCGACCGGAAGCAAAGCACCGGGGCTGGGCCGCATTTTTGGGAATGGGTAGCGCTGCCCATGTCAATGTGTCTTGGTCGTCCATAGACTCGGCAAGGAGCGCACCTTGAGCTTGCATACCTTCGCAGCATCAGTTAAGGAGTCAACATGAAAACTTCTCGTTCCCGCCAGCGCCTCTCAGCTATCACCTTGGCATGCGGTCTTTTGATGGGTCTAGGGGTGGCCGTCGCCCCGGCATCGTCCGCGACACCGGCCGGCTTTACGGCGTGGCCACGGGTTTCCTATGAAGCCTGCGCCTACTGGAAGAACCAGTATGCGCAGAAAGGGTATTTGACCACCGCCTGCCATTCGTTCGCAGGCAACACCTGGAGCTTTGACTACAAACGCCAGTTGAACTGATTGATCCGCTGAGTCCTAACCTGCGGGTAGCTCCAACATGTCTCGTAACTAGTGAGGACTGCACCAATTTAGTCAACAAGTTTCGAGACACAGTTTCGAGAATATCTACCAGGATAGGCCCTGCTGTAATTCCGCGGGATTTGGAGCGGACGCCAAGGGAGCTGGTCAATGGCAACGAGACGTCTCATATCCATAGGGACATGAGACGTCATCGTGTTGCAGTTGGAGTACAGGAGATTCTGTTGATCGACGGGACGAGGACGACTGCCCGGCCGCCACGGTGCTGTGAGGGGATCAGCGCCGCAATCCTCCCAGCGCGTGGGTAACTATGTTCGGAGTCCTATAGCCGCATCATCGTATTAGAACCGGGGATCTCAGCGTAGACGGGCGTAACGTCAAGGCCCCTGCGGCGGGGAACTGGAAGGCAAATCCCCGGTGGATCGTGGCAAGCTAGCCTCTGGTTGGCCCCTCGATTGCCTCGGTATCACGGCCGGTCCATATCTTGACGATGGCCCACGCGACGGCGGTTATGGGCACGGAGAGCACGGCGCCCACAAGACCGGCCAAAACTGTACCTATCGTCAGTGCAAGCAGGATGACCAAGGCATGCAGGTTCAGGGCCTGTGCCATCACGACTGGCTGCAGGAAGTTGCCCTCAAGCTGATTTACCAGGATCACTACACCGAGCACGATCAGTGCGACAACAGGTCCGTTGGCCACCAACGCCACGAGCGTGGCAAGGATGCCGGCGAACGTTGCGCCGACCATCGGGATGAACGAGGTAATAAAGACGATGACCGCCAGCGGTAGAGCTAGCGGTACCTGCAGGATCCATAGAGCGATGCCGATGCCCGCGGCGTCAACGAAGGCGATGATGGCCGTGCCGCGGATGTAACCTCCCAGCGTCTCAACGGTGCGCGTGCCGCTTGCCCGCCACTTGGCCTCGTGGCGGCGCGGTATCCAAGACAGGAAGAAGGCCCAGATCCGGTCACCGTCTTTGAGGAAGAAGAACAGGATCACGAGCAGCAGAACCAACCCGGTAAAGAAGCTTCCGGCGGCTGACAGCCCGGTCAGGGCGCCGGCACCAAATTGGCTGCTGGTAAGGAAGTCCGTCACAGCAGTCACGCCGTCGTCAATCTGTTGCTGGCTAATCTGCAGCGGCAGGTTTTTCACCATTCCCTGTAACTGTTTAAATCCTTCGACAGCTTGGTCCACTAGGCCGGGCCACTCGGCCCGGACGGCAAAGACGATACCCGCAACTACGCCACCGATGACCGCCAAAGAGCCTAGAAACACGGTCCAAGCGGCTAGCATGGCGGACATAGCCTTGCGAGCCAACCGCACCAGCGGCCACAGAGCGCTGGAGAGAATCAATGCGATCAAAAGTGGCAGCATAGCGAGGCTAACCTGAGACAGCCCTAGGACCGCCGCGCCGACCAGTGCCAAGACCAGCAGCACCTGAGCGGCTCGGATCGCGGCGCGCCCGAGCGGGTCGGACCAGAGCAACGCCACACGGTTGGCAGGTGCCGCCAATGTGTCGGGTGGATCGGGGAGGTTGTCATTTGCCTGTTGGGCGACGGCGCTCAATGGCGCAGCTGGTTCGGCACCGCGGGTGGCCCGTCGGCGGAAGGGACGAAAGCTCATGGTGTCCACTCTAAGGCCTCGATTAGCCGCAGAACGTTTCCCCTTCGGGCACGTACCGCAGGGAACCCGACTGCCGGAATTCCACCTATAGGGTTATGGACAACGATTTTTCGTCGCTAGGCCTGCTGCCGCCCGCGATTGACCAGAAACTACCGTCGACTGTCTCATAACCTATGCGTCTCGAAGCCCATGCGTTACAACACCCCTCAAGATGGTCTGTGTTGCCTTTTCGTCGTGAAAGGGTGGTGCTTCTGTGCTTGATAGCCCGGCTTTGCCGCAGTTTTTGAATGCGGATGGCTAGCCTTTCTTTCGAAGGAAAGGAATGCCTCCGCGGCTACTTTCGGTCGGCCTGAGGGGTGTCGGAGTGCGGTGAGGAGACGCGGGGTCTGTCTTTCCAAGCGCCGGTGGACCACAAGGTCACCGCGATGAGCGCTGGCTGGAAGAAGAGTCGCACCAGGCGCTTGGAGTCAGTGTCGAGCCCAAAGCCGTCGCGCGCATGCAGCCACTGGGCGATGTTCCCGGGGAAGACGGCGATAAAGAACAGTGCCACCACCCAACCCACAGGGACGCGCCGCCGCGCGAGCAACATCAGCGCGGCACCAAGGATGATCTCGGCAATGCCGGAGGCTACGACGACCAGGTCGGCATCAAGGGGCACGAACTTCGGGACCTGCGCTTGGAATTCCTCGCGGGCGACTGTCAGATGGCTGACGCCGGCGAACGCAAGCATTGCCCCCAGTACTAGACGAACGATCGTGCGTCCCGTGGAGGTGCGTCCCGACGGCGCGACGAGTCGTGCCAGGAATGTCTTGCCGTGATCAGTCATTGGACACCAGCGCGATGACGTCGGCGAGCTCTTGGGCCTGCTCATAGGGCAGGTCCGGGCTGGTGACCTCCAGTTCTACGGCCAGTTTGAAACCGCCCACGTTGTTATTCCCGATCTGCATCCGGCCGCCGACGGTCGAGTTCTCGATATTGATTTTCTTGCCGCGGGCCGCCGCATACAGGGCTGAATGGAAACAGGCCGCGAATCCTGCAGCAAAGAGCTGTTTGGGCTTGGTACCCCCGCCCAAACCACCCAATTCACGTGGAGGAGCTAGGGGGACGTTGAAGGTTCCATCCGAGGTGGAAGCCCTTCCTTCCCGCCCGAGGCCGGTGGAAAGCGCTTCGGCAGTGTATAGAGCGTTCATGATTAATACCTTTCGGATGCTTGCTTTTCTTGGCTGGCGGCGCCGTCGGATAACGAGCTGATTTCACGAGCATAGTAGGTTTGCTCATACTCTTCAGGGGCGTGCTGTCTCATAACCTAAGTGCCTCTAAACCTATGGGTTGTGAGGCCAACCGGGCAGCTCGGGTGAATCAAGAGCAAAAAGATAGGGGCAGCATTGGGGGCTGACTGGCTGTGCTCGCGGTCGTGGATCAGTCGGCAGGGAGTTCCTACCACGTCATACAGAACTCATACTTCTGAAGGGAGAACAACCTCTATTTAGTATCTTGCATTATTGCAACGATGCCATTCAGCAACAGGTCAAGACGGCCTATTGGCAGCTTTGTATTGACCCCTGAATCGCAAGCGGGGGTCATCAGTTCGAATCTGATAGGGGCCCAGCGTATTAGTAGGGCCAAAAAGCCCAGATTTACTGCGCGTCTAAATGCTTGTGCCAGGCGATTGCTGAGCGAATGAGGGAGTTGGGGTTGGTCCTGCATCCTGCCAAGGCTGGGAATGTGTACTGCAAGGACGATAAGCGTAAGAAACCGCATGAACGGACTTCGTTTACGTTTCTGGGCTACACGTTTCGGTCACGGGCCGCACGGTGATAACTTTCCTTGCGTTCATGCCGGTCATCAGTAGGCAGTCCTTGAAAAGGGTTGGCCGGGAAGTCCGTCATTGGCGGCTGCGCCGGCGGATCCATCACACCCTTGATGAATTGGCCCGGGCGATCAACACGATCGTCACCGGGTGGATGCAGTCCTGCGGGCGGTTCTATCGCACGCCACTGTAGCCCCTACTAGCGCGCATCAATGCCTACCTGGTCCGCTGGATCCGCAACAAGTATCGGCGGTACGACTCAACCTGGATGGGCTTGATGGGTCATGGAATTCTCCAGAGGGTTTCGAAGGCCTGGGCAGTCCCAAATATTCTGCACGGATCGGAATCAGCCGGTGCCCGGCATTGCCGGAGTACGGTGGTGGCACGACTGAACAACAGCCTTACCAAATGGTTCGAGAATACGATCAATTTGAGGTGCGCTGCTATCCCGAGCACTTACTTGCCGAGATCAATAGGGGGGAGCTTTGAAGACGCCGGCAATCGCGGGTTCCGCTACCTCTTCGCCTATATCAGCGGAGAGAATCAAGTCACCCAAAAAATCTCGATGACGGCGCCCGTGGTGCAGGACCTGTCCTCAGAATTGCTGGAGATGACCGCTCCGGTTCTGCAGCAGGAGTTTGCGACCCAAGACGATATTCAGAGGACATCAGAGTTCCGGATTGCGTTCGTTTTGCCGGAAGGTTTCACGCTGCAGCACGCGCCTTCACCCACCAACCCGAACGTTCACCTAAGACCGGTCCCCGCCAGCCTTGTTGCAGTTATCCGCTTCAGTGGAGGCTGGAGCACTCGGAACTTTCAGCAACACCTACAGATGCTGAGAATTGCACTGAAGGAAACCGGACTGATCTCCTTGGGAACACCTCGATTAGCCAGATATGATCCGCCGTTCAAGCCATGGTTTATGCGTCATAACGAGATCCTCCTCGATCCTGAAGAACCTAGCCCAAGTGGCAAGGACTAGCACCACAGAGGCACACGGATATTTTGGAAAGTGCTAAGTCTGTTGATGCCAGCGACCACCGATTGGAGTGCCGTGCATGGGCTCGGCTCACCCAAGGGGCTAGTCCCAGCGGCGGAGGCCAAGGATGTGAAGTACCAGCTGACAGGGAGGCCGATGCACGTGAGGCTCTCCTGGAGATCCTTGCTGTCACCTCAGTTATGAACCGGCTCCTCAGAGATGACCTGCACTAAATGCTCATTGGCGGCAAGAACTACTGCGATCGCGAACCTCGATCTGGTGCGCTGTTGGCGAGAGGAATTACCGGTAACTGATTCGTAGGCTTGAACTTTCCATTCTGAAGGGGTAGAGACTGCGCCGGTTTTCCAGCTTTCTATTGCTCGGCGTCAGGCCGCCGTGGAACTGATGGTGTTACTTGCTTAGCGATTCCACAAAGGCGAGGCTGGTACGTGAAATTTCGGTGCGGGCGTCATCGCTGGAAATGGTTGGTTTGCCATCGCCAGCTTGTGGTCCGTAGTCACCGAAGTTTGCGTGGACACCACCTTCTATCACCGTGAAGTTGGTGTCCTTGGGAAGGGTGTCCTTTGAGGCATTGATCTTTTCTGTGGTGGCCAATCCGTCGTTGGACGCGGAGATGGAGAGCACGGGTATGGGCAAAGTGCTCATGTCTGAGGCTGGGTAGGATGCGAAGAATATTACGCCAGCCACAGGATCAGCTAGATCTTTGGAGAACGCTTGGGCATCATTGGCAGCCACGACGCCACCGAGTGAATGGCCACCGAGTACCCACCGCGCTACGGGTGGGTACTGGGTTCGCGCCGAGGTGAATGTGCCGGTGGACAGAAAAGCGATACCTAAAGGCTGTTTTGGAATGACTACAATGTGCCCGTCCTCCGCTAATGGTCGTAAGACTGCGGCGTAGGCTCGGGCATCAACGAGGGCTCCTGGCTGGAAGAACACCCCTACCTCGCTTGGGGAGCTTGTTGGTGTCATCACTATCTGACTCGGGGTCTCGGTGACGGTGACGGTGTCATCTGAGGTCATGGCCGCGAGGGCAGGAGGTGCGGCACTGTAAGGAACCAGCCACCATATAAGGGCTAAGACCGCACACGACGCCACCAGGCCGATCCCTCTTATGACTTTAAACCTACGGCGGGTGGTTGCGCGACTAAGCAAGGAGCGCGCGGCAACCACCGCGCAGCTGATGAAAACAATTCCCAAGAGAATCGCATATGCGGGGTGGCCATGGACGAGCATTCCGCCGGTGGAGATGGCCGCCCAGACTGCAACAATAACGCCGAGGCTGGATATGCTGCGGACTGCCCAGAAAAAGACCGTATCGATGCGGGTTATGGCCCTGTTGCTCCCGGCAGCTAATTCTGCGGGTGTATTCGGTTCCTCAATGGTCATTTTTTCGCTCCAAACTGACGACTAATACTGGACTTCATTCTCCCTCTAAGAGGACCGCTAAGAGGCGCCTTGCCCACTCCTTGGAGGAGAAAAGTTTCGGCAAGGGCAGTTGGGAGTTCACAAGAACAGAGCGCTGGAAGTCACCGGACGGTGTTGCCGATGCTGAAGATTTTTAGAAAGAAATGACCCAATTAAAGATACTTCCATCATGGAACTATATTGGAGTAGTCTTGCACGCGTGGAAGCAAACAATGGCAGCAGATACGTAAAACTACGCTGGTTTGGACTTGGCGCCATCAGCTTGTCGGTGGCGCTGATCATCATGGACAGCACCATTGTTGCGGTTGCTGTGCCTGCGATCATCAAGGATCTGGGCCTGAGCACCACGGAGGTGCAATGGATCCAGGAAATCTACACCTTAGTGTTCGCGGCCTTGCTGTTGGTCTGGGGTAGGGTCGCAGACCGGGTGGGCAGACGTCGGATCCTTGTAGTGGGACTTCTGGTCTTCTTGGCTAGTTCGGCTTTGTGCGCTTTGGCGCCCTCGGGGATGTGGCTGATCTCGGCACGGGCACTGCAGGGGATCGGCGGCTCGATGATTCTTCCCACCACGCTCTCGTTGCTCAACGCCAACTTCCGTGGCAAAGAACGCACCATCGCCTTCGCCGTTTGGGGTTCCACTATCGGCGGCATGGCTGCTCTTGGTCCCATCGTTGGAGGATGGCTCACCTCCTCTTTCTCTTGGAACTGGGCCTTCTTAATCAACGTTCCACTGGGTCTGGTGGCCGTCGGCGGTGTAATGTACTTCGTTGCTGAGTCCAGTGAGGTAGCTACGGGGAAGCTTAACGACTATTTTGGTGCACTCCTGTCTGTGGTGGGTTTTGGCTCGCTGGTCTTTGGTCTGATCGAGGGCCGGCAGTATGGATGGTGGAGCGCTAACGCCGGTGCACCTTTCAACCTCTTCGGGCTCTCCCTCGTCCCGGCGGCTTTTGTCCTTGCCATTGCGGCACTGGCGGGATTCCTGCTCTGGGAACGATCGAGGCAGCGCTCCAATCGAAGTGTTTTATTGGACCTGTCCTTATTCAACATTTCCTCATTTTCCCGTGGCAACCTCACGGCATTGACGGTGAGCCTGGGTGAGTTCGGGTTGATTCTCACTTTGCCGTTGTGGTTCCAAAACGTGTTGGGGCTCAATGCCCTACAAGCCGGGTTGTCGCTGGTTCCGTTGGCAGTGGGGTCATTTGTGGCTTCCGGGACCGTCTCTGCACTGTCTAAGTCTTTTTCCGCTGTGCGGATGGTGCAACTGGGTGTTGGTTTGGAAATCATTTCCGTTGCAGCCCTGGCCCTCTTATTGAAGACTGATTCTTCCACATGGATGACATCGGGAATTTTGTTTGTCTACGGCATTGGGGTGGGCTTTGCCACTGCCCAATTGACCCAAGTGGTGCTGGCTGATGTCCCGGTCCAGCAATCTGGCCAAGCCGCATCGACGCAGTCCACGGCCCGTCAAGTGGGTTCTGCATTGGGCATCGCCATTCTGGGCACAGCATTGTTTAGCACCCTCAAGAACTCGACGGAAAACCAGGTTGCCGAGCTCATCTCCCAGTTTCCGCAATTGCAGGGCGCGGTGGACTCAGTAACCAGTAGTTCCGGGGGAACGATCGCGGCACTGGCGGGCAATCCACAGACCGCGGCTATAGCGGAGGCAGCCCGAAATGCGCTGACCCAAGGGGTATCAGTGGCGGCATGGATCGCTGCGGCAGTCTTGACCTTGGGATTCTTGACAAGTCTAAGACTCAAACCCTCGCTTCCCTCGAGCGCGAAGCCAGCGCAGACTGCTGAACCCAGCGAAGAGACCGCTCAGTAACTCCACAACCTAAGACTCAGATGTACTACTGAGGCGGGACAGTTCCTGAACGGATTGTTCCCATGCCTTCTCGACCAACGTATTCTGATGAGTTCAAAGCCGAGGCTGTCGCACTAGTTGATTCCTCGGGTCGCCCAGTAGCTCTCGTGGGTTGCGTCCCGGGGAGCGGCGGTCCCCGGCTTCCCGGGCGTCGCCGAGCATTGCCGCGACTTGAGGATGGGGCTTGTTCAGGATCCTGGTGACTTCATCGATCTTGGTTTTCACGTGTTCGTCGTCGGAGATCCCCAGCTTCACCCCGTCCAGTTAGGCCTCCATCGCCACGGCGTAGAGGGCATGGTCAACACGACGGAGCCGTTCGAGCAACGCAGGGAAGAACGAGCCATTTCCGCACCTTGGGGATCGTCAGGTTCAGATCCCCGGCCGTGGTCTCTCAGCTCCCGGGGGTGTCTCGCTGAGCTGCCGTGGTCCGCCACGATCATCAACCCTTTTGAGTCAACGGCGGCTGGCGCAAAGCTCGTCAGCAATTGATGACCAAGCCGCCAGAAAGGTCGGCGGGGGCTTTTAGATACTGCATGTGTGTTCCTTGCCAGGGACTAGGAACACACGCATTCAGTAGTTGATCCTCGTTACAGCACGGGTTGCCGCTTGCGGCGTTTCCGAAGCGCCCTAGACACCATGAGTGTTAGCCACACCACCACGGCGGAGGCTCCAGTGCCCCAGAGGATGTCGGTGATAGCAACACTGAGTGGAAAGTCCTTCAGGATTGAAAATGCCGTCATGGCCCAGGTTGCGTAGCTGAAGAAGCCAAAGAGCGCCCCCGCGGCCAAACGTTGGCGCAGCGGTGCTTTCAGCTCGAGTGGGCGGACGCCGTAGTGCACTATTCCTGCCACAAAGATCAAGTAAAAGAATCCAGCTCCGGCCAGTTGGGGCACAGTGGCCATCAGGTCGGGGATGTTCCTCTGGTACTGCGGCAGCGCAACCGTAAGAATCCACACCACATCGATGACGGCGAAAATCACGGCCGCGAGAACATAGTGCAGGAGCCATGATTTGCTGCGGGAAGTCATACTTGGGTCCCTGTCTCTGCGTAAATTTTGTCAATGAAGTTCATTGAACGGTCGGTAAAGATGTTGCGCTTGAGCTTCATGGTGGGGGTCACTAGCCCGTTTGCTTCACTGAGGTCAGCTACCAGCAACACGATCTTCCGCACCTGTTCCGAGCGGGCAATCTTGGAGTTGGCCGCGCCCACCACTTTGCTGATGGCTTTGCGTAGGCGAGCGTCGTCGATTTCCACGCACCCGCCGTCGTCGGGGGTTCTCAGGCTTTGAAGATCAGTGAAACCCTTACTTTGCGCCCATTCTGAGACGGAGCCGGAATCCAAGAGGACCAGTCCTCCCAAAAAGGGTTTGCCCTCGCCTACCATGACCGCGTGGGCTATCAGGGGGTCACTTTCCACATAGCCCTCCCAGATAGTGGGGGACACGGTCTTTCCTCCGGCGGTAACAATGACGTCCTTGATGCGGCCGGTTAGCGTTAGCCGTCCTTGATCATCTAGAACGCCGGTATCTCCGGTGCGGAAGAAACCGTCCTGGAACGCGTGAGTGTTATCCGCAGGCCTGTTGTATCCGGCAAAAACTCCAACGCCACGGGCTAGCACCTCGCCGTTCTCCGAGATACGTATGGTGGTTCCAGGCATAGGCACGCCAACGGATCCTGACTTGATGGAGCCCGGCAGATTTCCCGTCAACGGCGCCGTGGTCTCCGTTAGTCCATAACCCTCAATGACCGGCAAGCCCAGCCCCCGGAAGAACAGCGAAAGTTCGGCATCCAGCGCGGCTGCTCCGGAGAGAAGGTATTCTAGGCGCCCGCCCACGAGTTTGCGGATGCGGGAGTAGAACAAACGGTCAAAGAATGCATGCCGAACCCGGAGTGAGAGCCCAGCTTTGCGGCTGGGATCGCTCTCGCGCTCCTGCGCCAGAAGCCCCCAGTCCACAGCGGTTGCCTGCGCCACTGACCACAGGCCCCCAAGGTTCTTCTTCGCGGCGGCACCGGCAGCGGACGCCTGAATCTTCTGCAGTACTCGTGGCACCACCACCAAAAATGTTGGCTTCAGAACCCCCAACGCCGGCACTACTTCTTTGGTCTCGCTGAGATGGGCAATGCGCATGCCGTTGGCCAGGCAAATAAGCTGCAGGCCGCGGGCCAGCACATGGGCCATGGGGAGAAAAATGATGGTGTTCCCGGATTCCTTGACCACCTCGGTGTAGGCGCCAGCAACACTCAGCACCTGGCCCACAAAATTTCCGTGTGTGATGAGTGCGCCCTTGGGGGCTGCGGTGGTTCCGGAGGTGTACACAATGGTGGCCACCGAATCCAGGGTGGCCAGCAGGCGCCGAGCCTCTAGGGCTTCTGGGGTGATATCCACGCCGCCATGGACCAGCTCCGTCAGTGTTGGCCCCGCACCTGCGTCCATGGACCAGAGCTGCCAGCCGGACACGCCGGCCTGCTCAAATCCTTGCTCCAGTAGCTGAGCGTGTTCGGCAGTGCCAGCCACGGCGAAGCGCACGGAGGCGTCTTGCAGGATAACCGACACCTGGTTTAGTGCTGATGTCTCATAGATAGGTACCACCACGGCAGAAGCAAACCAGGCGGCCATATCCATGAGGGCCCACTCATACCGGGTGGGTGACATGATGGCCAGGGTTTCACCGGGCTCCAACCCAGCGGCTATCAATCCCTTGGCCAAAGCCCGGACTTCAGTGACAAACTCGCGGGTGCTTACCCGCCGCCACGGATCGGTGATGGAACTACGGCTGGAACGCACCTCAAAGGCGATGTGATCTGGCGCGATGCGGAACCTCTGCATGAGCAGTTCAGTCGCATTGGGGTAATCGGAAGCTCCGGACAACGCTGGTGTAGTGATCTCTTTCATATGGCGTCCTTGCTGGAGAGTATCTGCAGATGTGTGCGCATGAGATCTTGTGTTACATCAAGAAAAGCAACAACCGTGGTGATTTGATCAGCCGGGAGGGCTTGGAGTTGTTCGGAGAGGACCGATACCAAGGGGAACGTCAGGTTCAAGATGCGCTGGGACGCTTCCGGGCTTGCCGACAAGGTCACCAAGCGCCTATCTGGTTCGCTGCGCTCACGGGTCACATAGCCGTGTAGTTCCAAGCGGTTGGTGATGGCTGTGGTGGTGGCGGCGGTACAGCCCAATTCCTCGGCCAGCCGCCCGGAGGTGAGCGGCCCTGACTCCGCTAGCGCACACAAGGCCCTGTAATCCGTGAGATTTAGACCTAGTCTCAGCGCCATCTCCCGCTCGCTTTCCCGGACCAGGGCAACCAGGGCCCGGAGGGTTCCAGCAATGGGCTCGCACGACGATTCACTCACAGCTTTCCTCACATTCTTAGGCTTCAACCATACTCAATGATCTTTGATCATCAAACCAATTTGAAGAAGCTAGAGTGTATGCATGGGGATTTTCGCCACCAGTGGAGTCTCCGACTACAGCCCGCAGTCAAGAGAGGTCACCTCCCATGAAACAGTCCGATCGTCAGGCGCTCGCTATCTTTGCCGTGGTTTTGTTGATCGGAGCGCTACTTGCACTGGCTGGCAGCAGTGGCGGTAGCTTCATCGGAGCTATCCCCACCTTCACGCTCGCGGTAGGAGCTGCCATCGCGATCCAGTGGATCGTCTTCATTCCCTCCTTCATGAAGCAAACCGAGAAGTTCTATGACATCACCGGAACATTGACCTATGTTTCCATCACCGTGATGATCCTCCTGGCGACCCCCGAGCTCGACGCGCGATCCCTGGTCTTGGGTGCCCTGGTTTTGGTGTGGACCTTACGGCTAGGCATCTTCTTGTTCCGGCGTATCAGCAAGGCCGGTAAGGATGATCGCTTTGATGCACTCAAACCCTCTTTTGTCCGGTTCTTGAATGTCTGGACTATTCAAGGACTATGGGTCACGTTCACGGCAGCGGCGGCGTGGGTCGCCATGACTTCCGGAAAATCAGTACCGCTTGATGGCTTCGCACTCGTCGGATTTGTCCTGTGGGTGCTGGGATTCGGCATGGAAATCATCGCTGACCAGCAAAAATCACGCTTCAATGCCGACCCCGCAAATAGGGGCAAATTCATTTCCACAGGTCTGTGGTCCGTCTCTCGCCACCCCAACTATTTTGGCGAGATTCTCTTGTGGATCGGCGTGGCCATCATTGCCTTCCCCGCACTGGAAGGCTGGCAGAACATTGCGCTCATCTCACCGGTCTTTGTCATCTTGCTGCTGACCAAGGTGAGCGGCGTGCCGTTGCTGGAAAAGAAGTCGGAATCCAAGTGGGGCGGACAGACCGACTACGAGCACTACAAGGGGAAGACACCAGTGCTGATCCCGAAGTTCTTCTAGATCCACCGGCGAACATTTCCTTGACGCTGCGGCGGGGCCTGAGCGCCCTGGGGGCAAAACGTGATGCTGGCGATGCCTGGGTGGACGGTGCGGCTGGGAAGTTTTGGGGTACCTTTGGCTCCACTGGCCTCTAAGTGTTCGACGCGGACCGCGGAGTTTTGCTCCAATACCGGCCTATCTGGTCTCACCACGGCCGGCACCTGGAGCTTGCCAGGAGGAGCCGCTCCACCAAAGCGAACGCGCCGCGCACGGGCATTGCGTGGGGCGTGGGAAGTGGCAGGAGTTGCACCTGAGAACGTGGAACGGCGCTTCACCTCGGTCTTCGATGTGGACTACGGGCGCTACACCACCGTGGTGGTCAACGCAATGGTTCCCTTCGAAGCCGTCATCAGTGACCCGAAAAGCCTAGCCCTTGAATCTGTGTCGCTTCCGGAAGTTGCCCAACGCCCGCTGCACCCCGCATTCGCTGCTGCGTGACCGGAGTTCCGGCGTAGCCTCCTTTCAGGCTGAGAGTGATCAGTAGCGAGGATTCCCCACCGTCGGTACTGGGTATGCTGCTCGCTGAAATTTCTTGGGTGAGGTCGTTCGGGCCGTTCACGGGGCTGAAAGTGCACGGCCGTTACTCGCTTCCGAAATTGAAGAGGTCGTCCTAGATTTCCTGCCGGCGGATCTTGCGTTGTCACCTAGGGCCAGTACTCCTGAACGTATTGAAGAGCGGACGTTGGTCGGAAGAGAATTTGAACTTCTTGGAGAGAATCCGGGGCAGACCCGATCAGGGGTGCCTTGTACCGATCCCGGCTAGCAGTGACCTGTAGCCCTCGATGTAGCTAGGGAACGCGAACTGGAATCCGCTGTCTTTCAAACGAGTGTTCGAACAGTGTTTGTCGCCGCCGCGGGCGTTGGACACCGACCCTGTTGGTGGTTCGTCATAGGTCATTTCGTGAGCAAGGAAGCGCAAGACTTCTCCCAGATCTACGGGGTGTTCGTCGACGCCGAGATAGAGGTCACTGGGGTGGGGAACCGTTAGTAGGTGAACTGCTGCGGCTGCGGCGTCGTCGCGATGAATGCGATTTGTCATGCGAGGACTGTCAGGGATGACGGCTGTCTGGTTTCTCACGAGGTCGATGAGTCGAGTCCGGCCCGGACCGTAGATGCCGGCCAGGCGCAAGACAATACTGTTCGTTGAAGTATCCCCGTATCGGGCGTGAAGAATTGCCTCTGATTCCAGAGTAATTTTGCCGCTGAAAGAATTAGGTGTGGCAAGCGTGGTTTCATCGACATGGCCAGTTGTGTTTCCGTAGACAGTCGTAGACGAGATCAGGAGCACCTTTTCTGGCTTAATCTGATCCCGCTCGAGGGCATTCAGAACATTTGTCAGCCCTGACTTATACGCCAGATGATAGGCCTCTTCGGTGTAACTATCAGCGGCGACGGCCACGATAACGGTACGGACGCTCTTAGGGATAGTTGGGAGATGGTTAGCCAAATCTACGGATACACGTTCAAATTCTTGGGGGAGCACATCGGCCCTACGGCGCCATGCAACAACGTCTTGCCCAGACGCGACGAGTCGAAGCCCTATTTCCGTTCCAAGGTCTCCGCAACCCACAATCAAGATAGTCATGGGACTATCGTGCCAGAACACCTCCCCGCCGCAGTCATCGAAATCAACCTGACATCCGGCCGTCTAACCGACCGGGTCTCTGCCCGGCGCAGAGGTCAATACAAACCGGTTTGTGTACGCAGCGGAGCCCGCTGGAAGGCGGAGGCGTCGTGACAGCCGTGATTCCATGCGTTGATCTCAATCACATTCAGATCCAGTTCACGACCCGGAGCCAACGACCACACCCAAGCATCCGTGTATCGAACTCGCTACGGGACGTTGCGAGGACCCATGTATCCCGTCGTCAGCTTGCTTGTCAAGGGTCATGTGTATCTATCCACCAGCGGTCAGGTTTTTTGCCCGCTGGCAGTGGGCAGTTTCGTGGCCGCCTATGGGCAGTTTTTCATGGCAGCAGACACTTGTTACCTTTAGCCATGAATGGAGATAAATTGCGGCAGTCATCAACTGTTCAGGGGCGGTCGTTTGGGAAGAAAACAGTCCAGCAAGACAAGAGAACACCACGAAGGAACCGTGAGGAAATAGCCAGCGAAGTGTCCAGTAAGCCGGTCAGATTTCGAGACGCCAGGCCGTAGGACCTAGACGAAGAATGTCAGTGATTCCATGTCGTGCAGGGGAACCTTGGCCGGACGCGTTGGGGAGTCATTCAAGCTCGATTTTGCATCCTGTCCCATTGGTTCCCCACCATGCGTGAATTTTGTGTGAGGACTTGAGCGCCCTTGGGGGACTCGGCAGATACACCCAGGATCCGTCCCGCTCTGTGCCGCCGTCGCGGATATGCGGGTATTCGTTCTGCTGTATCGGTAATAATTCTCTATCGACGGGCCGATTTGTCGCTTCAGATGTGACAGGACCGTTGGGCTCACTGGGCATCGGTGTAATTGCTCATTCGGGACCGCTTGGTGGCATCCATTGTTACGCGGCAAGGCCCAGTGCTTTCACCACTTCGGCAACGCGGGTTCGCTGGTTCGGGTTCAGGCCTTGGATTGGCAACGGCAGGCTGTTGTTCTGCACCAGGCTGAGGTGCTCTGCTATGGCAGCAATGACACGCAGACTTCCACCGAACTCTGTGAACAAACTCCACAGCGGTGCGAGCCGTTCTGATTCGGCGGTCGCTTCATCCGCGTGCCCTTCTTGTGCCAGGCGGGTCATTCGCAGGGCGAGGCGGGGCAGTGTGCCGCCGACGACTGAGTACCACGCCTCACATCCTGCATTGAGTCCGGGTGCGGCGAAGGCATCGCCTGACACGCCAATCGTGACATGGCTGGGAACCATGGCTCGGATGGCCTGAAGGTGTTTTCTGGCTTGGGCGGGGCATGTCGGGACGCCGGCGATCTTGATCGAAGCGATACCAGGAAGCTGGGCGATGCGCCCATACAGCTCACGGGTGAAGGTGAAATGAGTGGTGTTGGGATTGTCGTAGACGATGATGGGAAGATCAGTGTCCCCTGATACCGCCTTGTAGAGCCCAAATACGTCATCTGCAGTGAGTGGCTGGTAGGTCATGGGGGCCAGCAACAGGGCTGCCGCGCCAGCTCGTTGGGCTTCATTGACGTTTGTCAGCACCTGAGAGGTACGTAGCGCACTGACGCCGATGAACACCGGTATGCCGCCGGCGTGCTCCACTGTCAGGTGCGTTACCTTCGCCCGTTCAGCATTGGTGAGGTATGCGTAAGAGCCAGTTGATCCGAGTGCTGTGATCGAGTCGGTGCCCGATGCCGCGAGCCGTTCGATGATTCGAATGAACGATGGGAAATCCACTTCATCGTTTGCCAATGGGGTGAGGGGAAAGGCGCTGAGTCCTGTAAACATGTTGGCTACTCCTTCAGTGCTGCATGCTCGAGGCTGAGGCATGGATTTCCGTGTCCAGGCGCTTGGCCTCAACGATGAACGTGGAACTGAACCTTGGATTGGTTGTCATGATGCTGGCCCCACCGCAGGCGGCACAGGATCATATTTGGGTGTGCGGGTGCCCCTGCGTTGTGCGGCGGCACCGGCAAGGACAACGAGCACAATGCCCACTCCCTGAATTGCCGAGGGAACCTGATGGAGCACCACCAGGCCCAGCAGCACGCCGATGGCAGGTTCAAGGGCCATCAACGTTCCGAAGGCTGTGTGCGTCATCCGGCGAAGTGCCTGCATTTCCAAGCCGAACGGCAGCACGGGGGCGAGCAAGGCCAACCCGACTGCGACCAGCAGCACGCGCCAGTCGAAATGAGCGATGACCTGGGGTGCACCGACGAATGCTGCCATCACAGCGGCGATGGGGATGGTCATCGACAGGGCACTGATCCCGGAGAAGCGGTCTCCAACATGTTGAGTGAGCATGATGTAACTTCCCCACCCAACACCTGCCAAGAGGGCGAAGCCGATTCCGAGGAGATTGACTTCCCCGTGCCATGGCTCCGTCAGAAGCACGACGCCGACGAGGGCTAGCGCCGGCCAGGTGAGCATCCGTGCGCTTCCGCTGCGAATGGCGGCAACGGTGAGTGGCCCCAGGAACTCAATCGCGACGGCGGTACCGAGTGGGATGTGTTCAATCGCTGAAAGAAAAGCGACGGACATCAGCCCGCTTGCGGCTCCTAACCCGAGGAGCGAGGGTACATCTTGCCGGCGTATGCGCTTGAGGGGTGGCCTGGCGATCAGCAAGAAGATCACCCCGCCCATGGCCAGCCGCAGCCAGGCGGTCCCCGCCGCCCCAACTTGCTCAATGAGGCCTACCGAGAGCGCGGAGCTGAGTTGAATCAGGAACATGGCCGCCACGGCCATTGACCACGGCGGTAGTGGCGTTTTCGTTTGACCGGTCATTGTGCGGACATCAATCGCTGGGACACGGTCACGCCGGGACTCGCGAGGGTAAGGGCGGTGGTGAGGTCCGCAGCCGCGGCGCGTAGAGCCTCATTGGTCATTGGGTCTAGGGCGTCGAAGATGAAGAGGGCTGTTTCGGTTTGGTCAGAGAGTCCTGTTCGGGGTCCTTGTCGCCAGTTCCATCGACGGCACGTCACGCCGAGGTCATCGCGCCAGATAACTTCTCCCGGGCTCGGGTGCTCGGTTACTGGTGCGTGGTTGGCGAACGCTTCGAAGTGCTCGTCGCCAGTGGCTCGTACGAGACGGGCCGGGCCCTGGTATAAGTCGAGGTCTTCCCCGCCAATCGGTACCTGGTGCAGAAGGGAGATCGCGTTGTAAATGTCGGTGAGCGCATTCACCCGGGGAAGTTTCTCACGGGCTCGTCGGGTGAGTGCTTCCAGACTGTTGCGTGTGCGCTGCGGCTTCGCGCCAAACGCGCGGTACGCTTCACGCCAGGCAGCGACGTGCGGCAATTCCTCCACCGCGCATTCACCCAGGAGTGTGCGTGCGTGGGCCTCGGCGAGGTCGAGAAGTTCCTCGCTGGCAGGATTGCTGGGGGCGGCCTGTAATCCATCAACGACCAGCAGCAGTGCTCGATAGTCGGGACGCAGCGCAAACACTGCCGGCTCGACGCTTGCAGCGTCCAAGAAGTGTTCATGCGAATCTGCTCTAGACATCGAGGTTTTCCGTTCTGTGCGCCGTGCCGACACCAGGTTCAAAGACCGTGAGGGTGAAACGAGCCGGATGGGCAGCCGCATTGATGTACGCATGGGATTCATCGCCGGGGAATGACATGGCGTCTCCCTGAGTGAGTACGAAGGTTTGGGAGCCAACCTTGATGGTGACTTCACCGGCGAGGATTTGAAGTAGCTCTTGCGTACCTTCGGTATGCGGATCACTTGAATGCTGTTCTCCCGGCATCAGCGTCCAATCCCACAACTCAACAACATCAGGGGATGAGGTTCCCGCCACTAGCAGGCCACGTCCACCCAAATCACCCGTCCACAATGCGGCGCCCTCTCCATTGCGCGTGAGTTTAACCTGCTTCGGTGTCGGGGGCTCAACGAGCGCCGGAAGGCCCAAGCCGAGAGCGTCACTCAACCTCAAGAGCGTCCCCACGCTCGGATTGGCGGTACCCTGCTCGACATTCACCACCATTCGCCGACTCACCCCTGCATGGCCTGCAAGTTGATCAAGGGTCCACTTTCGTGACTGTCGCTCCTGCTTCACCCGCGCACCAATGGTGCGCGCCAGCAATTCTGTCGATGACTCCATGAGTGCAGCATACTGCACTATGAGTGCAGTGCGCTACGTTTGCGACCTTAAGTTGGATGGCACCCAGGCCGTTCTGATTCAGGGGCGATACCAGCGGGGAGTACGGCTGACGGTGGAGATCCCTTGAGGCGACTTCGGAGGCCGGTTCTGGCCCTGATCGACGCTGGTCTCGTTGTGCTCATGGATCTAAGAAACAGCGGGGCGGAATGTTGCCCCGCCGTCGGTGGAGACTTGTACGCCGGTGGTCGTGGCTGCCCAGATCGTTAGCTCTCCCGTCTCACTTTCAGCGGCGGTGAGGGCCTCAACCTGTCCAGTGATCGTGCCGGACGTGGTCCAGGTCAGTCCTGTGTCGTCGGAGACGAAGACGCTGCCGTCCGGGGCGATGCCGACGGCGTCAGTGGGGGCCTTGTTCGTAGATCTGACCAGGGCTGCATATTGGATGATGGGACTTTTCGGCACAGCTTGCCATGTTGTGCCACTATCGGTGGAGCGCTGCACCCCATTCTCCGTCGTCGCCAACACGACCGTTGAGGCCGGGCTGCCGGTCAGCACAGCCGGGGTAAAAGTCGCTGGTGAGGTGTTCCAAGTGGTTCCGTCTGTGCTGGTGCGCAAATGACCGTCGAAGGCCACTATTGTGTGGCCGCTGACGGTGAGTGCGTGGAAGTCGGACTCGCCGGCCCTGGAGACCGACTCCCAGGTCTTTCCTGCATCGTCGGACCGTATGAGCCCAACTGGGTTCGGTAGCGAGGACCCGGGCCCGGGATGACCGGAAGCGTAGAACACGTCAGGTTCGGCGGTGGCAGCGAACCCCATCAGGTCGATGTTGGAATCGCCGACTTTGACGGCGGGGTCCCCGGTGGCGTCGTATAAGCCGTCGTGGGTGGCAAGCAGGATTCTCGTGGATGCCGGGTCAACACTGATGCCATGCACATGGCTCAGTGCTTCGGCATTCGGGGTCGGTTCAGCAGCCGGGGACCGGGCGCTGGTGCATCCCGCCAGGAGCAGTGGGATTGCCAACAATGACACCACGGCGGATCGGCGGGCACAAAAAAGGGATGTACGGGGTTGCAAAGGGGACTCCAAAGAAACAGGGGAAGAGAGGATGGAGGATGGTGGATCTAAAGAATTTCAGATCCACCACCGAAAAATGTACTGAGCGGGGTCCTATAGGGTGGCGAGCAGGTCTTCCATGACATTGATCTCGGCTTCCTGGGAGGAAACGATGCTCTTTGCCAAGGCCACCGCGTCAGCATTTTTCCCGTCCGTGACCTCGTTTTTGGCCATCTCCACGGCCCCTTCATGATGGGCGATCATCTGGGTCAGGAACAGCTGGCTGGCCTCCGCGCCCTCAGCGGCCTTGAGCTTGTTCATGTCGGCCGAGGTCATCATGCCGTTCATGGAGTGGCTGCCGGCCATGGCGGTCGGTTCGGACCACCCGGTCAGCCAGGTGGTCATCTTCGTGATTTCCGGATCCTGGGCAGCCTTGATTTCTTCGGCCAGCGCCTTGATCTTGGCGTCGAGGTCTTTCTTGGCGAGCATGATGTCGCTCATTTCCACGGCTTGGACGTGGTGGGGGATCATCATTTGGGCGAACATCGTGTCCGCGGCATTGTGTTCGGTGCCGGAGACCGACGGTTGCGTTGATGTCGTCGAGGTGCCGTGGTTCATGCCGGGCATGGATCCTCCGTCTGTCCCTGTGGAACAACCGGCTAGTGCAATCATGGCGGCAACAACGGTTGCGGAAATAATCAGTGGTTTTTTCATGACAATACAGTCCTTCACTTACAGCTCTTCGATTTTTTGGCAGTCACACCCGTTTGAGGGCGCGTCAATGAGGACCCGTGACAAAGACACGGGTCGATTCATCGGTTTACGTTCTGCTGATCGAGAGTTTGGTAAGTGATGGAGGATCGGGACTGCGATCCGACGACTTGTGCCCGGGAACGCCAGCGAACGCTGTTCCGGTGGCATGGGTGCTGAGTGTTCCCGGCAGAGGAACATGTAGCACAAGGGAGCTGATTGTCGGGGTGCAGTCTCCGTGCATTGCCATGGCGGCGGCGCAGCCAGCGGGGGAGCAGTCGCATTCGGGCACGGCATTGACTTGTCCCAGTGCGGAGGCACTGGTCGAGTGGCCGGATTCTGCAGCGAGGTGGACTGGAGTGCTTGATTGCTCGGTTAGGGCGTGTGTCATCATGGCGGCAGTCATGCTTGATGGTGCAGCGGAGACGGCCGGCGGACCATTGACCACATGCATTCCCATGATGCCGCCGATGATGGCTAGCACGACGGCGAGCAACCCGGCCCAGCGCACGATGGGCCCCGCAGTTGGCCAGTCATAAGGCATGCGCACGGTGGGGTCCTTTCGGTTGTTCCGCTGGAAGCTATCTAGTGGTTGTGAATTGTACGGGCCCAAGCTGGGTGAGAGCTTCAAGCGTTCCTAGTGGATGTCTGCCGGGCTGAGCTTGAGGCGGCGGAGCAGTTGGGCGTTGAGCGCCACCCCTGCCGATTCCATGGCGCCATCGGTGCCGGCGCCGGTGGCGCCGGTGGCGATGCCAACCTCGGCCCGTGTCGGCTGGAACCTGGCTGACCTAGGCGCCTTCGAACTCAACGAATCCTTTGCCAGCCAATCGCTGGCAGTGATGCGCCAGCTGGGCCTGGATAACGGCATTGTCAATAACGACGGCGGCGCCATCGCCCTAGGAGACCCGCTGGAAAAGCAGTCCCCGATGGCAGTGGAATGGTAGTAAAGAGGTACCGTGCACGCCCGAATTTGGGGCACACCGGCTCGCGTTGAAGGCACCAATAGACGAAGCTTGCGACTGCGGCTGTCGTCCAATTAGCAGTTTAGTTTCATTGCTTGAGCTCGTACGCCATGAGTTGAACGTCTGGGCCGCAAGCCTGTCGGCGAGTTCACGAGGTAGGGCCAGGATTTAGTTTGTTGCTGGCAGGTCGCATTCGGGCTGGATCACATGTGGTCGATCAGGCTGAGCGCTGGAGACACTTGCCCCTCCCGGTGGTTGGACTCGTGTCCCAGCCATCGCTTGGTGATACGGAAATCACCTGTCTGAGGTACGGTCAGGATGCCAGTAGGTAGCCAACGCCGGTGCACGCCGGGAACACCGGCGCCGTCATGGCCGTACGCGCTGCCCGATTCGCCACTTTGTCGGTGGTCCATCGATCACCTCCATGATCGCGAGGTTTTGCGATGATCAGTTCAATCCGTCTGCCGAGGAGGCAGGTTTACGTTGCCTCGGCGGGGTCACCCCTGCAGCAGGACCCGGATTTGTATTTTGAGTTCTTGTAGGAGCTCATTGACGGTCTTGGTGGCGTTAATGCTGATGGCCATGCTCAGGAACATAACCGCGGAGATGATGTGCGCGAGCGTGCCCGCATTTGCGGATTGAATGTGCTTGTCTCGCCCCAACACCTCGGCGATGGCTTCTTCGGTCTGGGCCGAGAGCAGCAGTGCGTCGTGGTGGTGCGGTTCCTCATGGTCACCAAAAACCATTTCTCGCAGATAGGTTCGACCGTTTTCGACCTGGGCGCGGTTGCATTCCACCACCGGACGGATGATCGCCATGACCGCCTCAAGGGTGTCCGATATTGATTTGGCGGCAGCCTGGCCCTTGTTGAGTGCTGCCGCGTAGCTGGCGTTTTGGACGAGCAGTAGCAGCTCGCCTTTTGATTTGGCATAAAGGAAGAGGGTTCCGGCGCCAATGTCTGCCTTGTCGGCGATTTGCTGCGTGGTGACCTCATCAACGCCATGATCGGCAAAGAGCTCGCGGGCGGCAGCCACTATCCGGTCGAGTTTGGCCTGTTTGTTGCGCTCGCGCCGGCCGATTGGTTGGGAGGCGACAGCCATAGGGGTCCTTCCGGGAATAAAGAATGATTATGCTCAGTTATGAGTGTAGTCGGTACCGCGTGCTCGGATATGTGTTCAATCATTCTCCCATGAGGGAACTGATAACCCATCTGGGTGGCCCGGGGTGCCGACGTCCATGATCGACTCGAACATAAGGACTTTCACCATGGTTTTGTCTTCCCTCTGGCAACCGTTCACACTAGGCCGTTTGGAGCTTCCGCACAGATTGGCGCTGGCACCCATGACCCGCAACCGTGCCCATCCCGATGGCACCCCGGGTGGCCTTGCCGCCATGTACTACGGACAGCGTGCTTCCCTTGGCCTTGTCATTAGCGAAGGCGTCCAGCCTTCGGAGGATGGGCAGGGATATTTGAACACCCCCGGCATCTACACACCCGAGCACATCACCGGTTGGGCCAAGATCGCGGATGCGGTGCATGAAGGCGGCGGATCACTGTTCATCCAGTTGATGCATGCCGGCCGGATCTCGCACCCGGACAACACTCCCCACCACCGTGCGCCGGTGGCGCCGTCGGCGGTATCCGCCGATCAGGACATGGTGACAGCAACGGGGCTGCAGAAAACTCCGCTTCCGCGTGAACTCAGCTCCGACGACATCCACACCGTGATTGCCGAATTCCGCCACGCGGCCGCCTCGGCGATCGCAGCAGGCGCCGATGGAGTTGAAATCCACGGAGCCAACGGGTATCTGCTGCACCAGTTCCTCTCCCCGAACGCCAATCACCGCACCGACTCCTACGGCGGTTCGGTGGAGAACCGGTCCAGGTTCGTCGTCGAGATTGCCCGGGCCATCGCCGAGGAGATCGGGGCCGACCGCGTCGGCATTCGACTCTCCCCGGCCATGCCCCTAGGTGGACTCAACGAGGGTGACACCGATAGCGTCCGTGCACAGTACCGGCACCTGGTCGGTGAGCTGGCGAACCTGAACCTTGCCTACCTGCACCTGCACCACGTTGGCGATGATGAATTGCTGCGCTCCCTCAGGGATGCTTGGCCCACTGCGGTGCTGGTGGTCCGCTACGGTCGCACCCGCGAGCAGATTGCCGATGACATCGACGCGGGCCTTGCCGACATTGCCCCGCTGGGTCGATTTGCGCTGGCCAATCCGGACGTCGTCGAACGCCTGCGCATTGATGCCCCGCTCAATGAGCTAGACCCGGCAACCATCTATGGGGGCGGCGAAGCCGGATACGTGGACTATCCCACCCTGGCGCACGCCTAACCTGGCGCACCCAGTCATCGGGCATTCCCCGCGCAGGAAGCGCGAATCGCAGCCCATGCTTGACAGGCCACCCCGATCGGTGCGGCCACCCAACCAGAAGAAAGCTCAACAACATGTCTTCACTTGAAGGTGCAGTTGTCCTTGTCACCGGCGCGAACGGTGGCATCGGAACCCATTTCGTGCATGAAGCCTTGGCCCGCGGCGCCAGCAAGGTCTATGCCACAGCCCGTACGCCCCAGGACTGGGATGACGAGCGGATAGTTCCGCTTGCCCTCGACGTCACAGACCATGCATCCATTCAGGCCGCAGTTGATGCTGCCGGGGACGTGACGGTGTTGATCAACAACGCGGGCGCCTCGGTGGCCGGCGCCGGAATCCTCTCCCACACAGACGAAGAAATCCGGGCCAACGTGGAAGTAAACTTCCTCGGACCCTTGTTCGTTGCCAGGGCGTTTGCCCCTGTCCTGTCTGCACATGACAATTCGGTGCTTATCGACATGCACTCCGCACTGAGTTGGTATGCCGTCGCTGGCATCTACAGCGCCACCAAAGCGGCCCTGTGGTCGGCAACGAACTCGTTGCGTCTGGAACTGGCCCCCGCCGGCGTGCATGTCGTAGGGGTGCATGTTGCCTACGTCGACACACCTATGGCTGTGCACTCCACTGATCCGAAGACAGCCCCGGCGGATCTAGTGAAGATTGTCCTTGATGCCGTCGCGGCCGGCGAACTTGAGGTTCTTGCCGATGCAATATCGGCCCAGCTGAAGGCTGGGCTCAGCGCCCCGCTCGAAGCAATGTACCCCCAATTGGGTCGCACAGCAGCTTAATCGGAACTCTCGGGCGCACTGCCCGCCACCAATAAAACAGCAGTCAACCCCGCGACCGTTGGGTTGACTGCTGTTCTATTGTTGCTGCGAGGTTCGAACCACCTCATGGGGGGTGCGGGCTAGTGATCTCCGTTGGCAGGTTTTTTGGTGGCAGTGGGCCGGTCGAGGAATTCGATGGCGACGGGAGTGAAATGTTCGTGGAACTGGAAAATGCTGCCGTGTCCCGCACCTGGGTAGATGATCAGCTCGGAGCCCTTGATGCGGCGGCTCAAATCTAGGGAGAATCGTGTCGGCACCATGCGGTCGTTATCACCGTTGACGATCAGGGTGGGCTGGGTAATCCGGGCCAAGTCCATGGGTGTTGCGCGTCCCCAGTTTTTAACGGCCTTCAATTGTGTTTGAAACGCCCTGAACGAGATGGGTGTATCACGGTCCTCCGTGCGCTCCTTGAGGCGTTTCACAAACGCCTTCGCAGCCCGCTTTCCCTCGGTGTCTCGGTTGAAGAAAAGGAACTCCTTGGGATCGAGCTGCTCAGGGCCGCTCGGGCCACGTCGAAATAGGTGGTTGCCGCAACCTTGTCCGTGCTGTTGCCGCCCCTGGGGCCGGTTCCCATGAGGATCAGTTTGCGGACCAACTGAGGGTGGATGGTCGCCAAGCTTTGGGCCACCATTCCGCCCAGGGACAGTCCAAGGATGTCGACGGAATCGAATCCGAGAGCTCCAATGAAGGCGAGCGCATCTTCGGCCATTTCCTCGATACTGCCGGGCACCTGACCCGTGGATGCGCCCACGCCGCGGTTATTGAAAGTGATGACATGGTGGTCCTGAGCGATGGGGTCAACAATTCGAGGGTCCCAGTTGTCTAGGGTTGCGGCGAGGTGGACAAAGAAGATGACAGGGACGCCACCTTGGGGCCCTAACTCGCGGTAGGCGTACGTAACGCCGTTAGCGGCGATGGTGCGTCCTGGGGCCTTCGCGTATGCTGCTTCAGCGCCATTTGGGGCGGGACTTGGCGTATGGGCGCGGTCAGTGTGCACTGATCACGGTCTTGCCGCGGATTCCGCCCTTTTCGAGTTCCTTCAGGGCCTGGACAGTCCGGTCAAAGGGGAGGACCCGCCCAACGATCGGACGCACTGCGCCTCCATCAACGAGAGCGGTAATCTGGCCTAGCTGCTCGCCGCTGGCGCGCATGAACAAGAACCCATAGCTCACTCCAAGCTTCTTGGCTTGGCGCCTCATGCCGGCACTGAGCCCAGTGATCGCCAGGCGCAGCACAGGGTTGAGGCCAGCCGCCTTGGCAAAGGCCGGATCCGGCGGCCCGGAGATGCCGATTGCCTTCCCACCCGGCCTCAGAACACGCAAGGACTTCTTCAGGTTTTCCCCGCCCAGGCTGTCCAGCACAAAGTCATAACCTGAGAGGCGCTGTTCAAAGTCCTCGTTTTGGTAGTCAATGACAATGTCCGCACCGAGCTCACGAACGAAGTCCGCGTTCGAGGCGCTGGCCGTGGTCGCAACGGTCGCCCCGAGATGCTTGGCAAGCTGGATGGCAATCGAGCCCACCCCACCGGCGCCGGCGTGAATGAGGACCTTTTGCCCGGGTTGTACATTGCCGCGCTCGACAAGAGCTTGCCATGCGGTCAAGGCCACCAGCGGCAATGAGCCCGCCTCCTCGAAGCTGATCGACTCCGGTTTCAGCGCCAGGTCCTCCTCAGGCACAGCAATACGCTCGGCAAAGGTCCCAATGCTGTCCTTGCGAGGCCTCCCGTAGACCTCATCGCCGGGGGTGAAGGCCTGCACCTTCACACCAGCTTGGAGCACGACACCAGCAACGTCATGACCAAGGACAAGTGGGAATTTATAGGGAAGGATCTGCTTAAACTCGCCCGTCCTGATCTTTTCATCCAGCTGGTTGAGTCCGGCGGCGCGCACTTGGATAAGGACGTCGTGCTCGCCAACCACGGGCTCGGGTACGTCCATTGCTTCCAATGGTCCCTTGTACCGATTAATAGCGAAAGCCTTCATGGCAGGTCTCCTTTACGTACTGTCATGTCGGCATATCCAGCTTGCTTGCAGTCGCGTTCTGGTTCTTCTCGTCCGCCAATCGGTTCCTAAAGCAATAGGTTCCAAGTTGACTCATAAATGATTATACTCATAAATTGATTGATGTGAGATGCTGAGCCTGCGCTGATTGGAGGGCCTCTGACGCTCAGGACAATCGTAGATTGCGGGCTATCATCCTGACCATACGCCATCGTCTGTATCGCCTGGGATGGAATGAAATTCCGGCCAGGGACGGTGCGCGTCCCTGCAGTTCGTTCGGCTCCGAAGTTCATCCAGCTGTGCCATGGCGGCGTCGA
This sequence comes from Arthrobacter glacialis, assembly GCF_002909415.1. Classification (NCBI taxonomy): domain Bacteria; kingdom Bacillati; phylum Actinomycetota; class Actinomycetes; order Micrococcales; family Micrococcaceae; genus Arthrobacter; species Arthrobacter glacialis. Next base: position 81,472 of record NZ_PPXB01000017.1, read on the forward strand.
GCCCCAGGGCGGCGGTTGCCTCGGCCAGCGAACAGGCCGAGGCTAGTTTTACCATCGATGGCGCCCATGAGGTTTTCAGTGGCCCAGATCCCCATCTCGTAGTGGGGGAGTGGAGCGGTGGTGAGCAGGGGAAGGGGTTCCCGGCGATGATTTCCCGATTGTCGAAGCCGAGCTTTTTCGATCAGCGTTGTCACCGCGGCGGTGGCGCTGCCGAACCCATTGGGTATGACAGAAGTGCCGGAATGCTCCATTTCGCCTGAGTCCACGAGCATTGCCGGAATGCTGTTGAGAATCGCGGGCACTTCCAGCTGGCGGTGATACATGGTGGCGTACAAGGAGCCGTCCACCTGGCGTTCCAGAAGGGCCTTAATCAAGGTGCTGGAGTCAGGAGCTTGACGAGCTACGTGATATCCATTACAGTTTTCCTAGTTCGGTTATACGCATAACTCAAAGGCGAGGCAAGGAAATTATGGCACGGAAACAGTCCACTACGGGGCCCACAATGCATGACGTGGCCCGCGAAGCTGGCGTCTCGCAAGCCACAGTCTCCCTTGTTCTCAATGATGTGAGCGGATCGCGGTTCTCCGACGCCACCAAAGACCGCGTCCAAAAGGCCGTCGAGTCATTGGGGTACCGAACCAACGCCCACGCAAAAGTGTTGCGCGAGGGCGTGGCCGGCATGATTGGTTTTGTTGGTGATGCCGTTGCGACGTCACCATTCGCAGGAAAGATCATTGAAGGTGCGCAAGAGCGGGCCTGGGAATCGGGCCTGCTCTTGATCACGGTCAATACCGGTGGTGACAAGGAACTTGAACGGGCGTCACTGGAGACCATGCTTTCTTACAAGGTTGCCGGTGTTGTCTACGCATCCATGTACCACCAAAGGGTTGACGTGCCGAAAGTTCTCCGTGAGGTGCCGACGGTGGTGCTGAACTCCGAGGACAAGGCGGGATATTTTCCCAGCGTAGCCCCGGATGAAGAGGCTGGGGGATTCGAAGCAACTGCCCATCTCCTCGATGCTGGGCACCGCCGCGTTGCGATGATCAACATTGAAACTCTTGAAAGCCAATTGCCCGGTGCCGTGGGACGTTTCGAAGGATACAGCAGGGCACTGCAAAGTGCCGGGCTGACGCCAGATCCGTCGCTTGTGAGGTTTGGTACGGGTGGCGAGCCTGCTGGATTCACGTACGCCCTCGAGCTCATGCAGCTTCCGGAGCCGCCAACTGCGATCTTCTGTGCGAATGACAGAACCGCATGGGGTGCCTACCAAGCAATGGCAGAACTGGGCAAGAGAATTCCCCAAGATGTATCCATTATTGGATTCGACAACCAGGAGACCTTGGCGCCTCATCTCAGGCCCGGGTTAACCACCTTGGACCTCCCTTTTGAGCAGATGGGGCGGCGCGCAGTTGACCTCATCCTCGAGGGAATTAAACCTCAAGGGCAACTCGAACTTGTGACTTGCTCTCTCATCGAAAGAAACTCAGTGGAAAAGATCAAGGAGTCCCAATGAGTCAGACCCTAAGAAAGCAGAGGGGTGAACGACCCCTTCAGCGGCACATTCCATTCTCTCTGCGCCTCAAGCGCGTGCTGAGAGCATGGCAGTTATACGTATTACTAACTCCCGCACTCATCTATGTTGCCGTCTTCAAATACTGGCCCATGTACGGTGTGCAAATCGCATTCCGCAACTACAACCCCATTGACGGCTTCAGTGGCAGCCCCTGGGTGGGGTTGGACAACTTCGTCAGGTTTGTCCAGTCGTATCAATTCACCCAGGTCATCGGGAACACGCTGTGGATCGCCGTCTTGGGACTCCTGATCGCTTTCCCCGTACCAATCATTCTGGCCCTGATGGTCAATCAGCTGCAAAGTGAGCGGTTCAAGAAATTCACCCAAACAGTTCTGTATTCCCCGGCGTTCATCTCAACCGTCGTGGTGGTTGGCATCATGTTTGTATTGCTCTCGCCCCGGTCTGGAATGGTCAACAACGTCATCAAGCTGACTGGGGGAGAGCCCATCTTCTTCATGGGCGCCCCGGAATGGTTCCGCCCCGTTTACGTGATTTCAGATATTTGGCAGACTGCCGGATTCTCCATGATCGTGTATCTGGCAGCCCTGGCGAGCATCGACCCTTCACTGCACGAGGCAGCCAAAGTTGACGGTGCATCAAAGTTCCAGAGGGTCCGGCACATCGACCTTCCAGGCATCACCCCGGTGATCACCATTCTGTTCATCTTGGCCATCGGAAACCTGCTCAACGTTGGATTCGAGAAGGCGCTTTTGATGCAGACCGACCTGAACCTGTCGGCATCGGAAATCATTCAGACCTACGTTTACCACGCAGGCCTGCAGCAGGCACAATTCAGCTACTCAGCCGCAATTGGGCTCTTCAACTCCGTCCTCAATCTGGCCCTCCTGCTGACTTTCAACTGGATCGCGCGCCGGACCCAACAAGCAAGTCTGTGGTGATGCCGCTGTGACTACCGAAATCAAAAAACGAGCCAATAAGGTGACGGAACCGGTCTCTCCGGGAACTCGAGATCGACGGCGTCGTCGGTTGCGGGACAAACTGTCCGACCCGGTCTTCAACACCCTGGCCATCACCGTCCTATTGGTTGCCATCGCAGCAGTGGTGTACCCCTTGTACTTTGTGGTCATTGCCTCCATCAGTGATCCCAACCAGATCTATGAAGGAAACGTGTGGTTCTTCCCCCGGGGAATCACCTTTGAAGGCTACGAGCGCATCTTCGCAGACGTTCGAATCTGGCAAGGACTCGGCAACACGTTCCTCTACACCATTGTTGGCACGGTGATCAGCGTGACGGCGATTCTGTTCGCCGCCTACGCCCTGTCACGGAAAGATCTGCCGGGCCGGAAGTTCTTGATGTTGATCTTCATCATCACCATGTTCTTTGACGGTGGCCTGATCACCAAGTACCTGGTGGTTCGAGACCTAGGCATGCTCGACACGATGTGGGCAGTGGTGCTCCCTGGTGCGATTGGAGTTTGGAACCTGATCATCGCCAGATCATTCTTTGAACAATCCGTCCCTGAGGAACTGCGCGAGGCCGCGCAACTTGACGGAGCCAATGACTTCACCTTCTTTCTGAAGATCGTGCTGCCACTGTCAAAGTCGCTCATCATGCTGATGATCATGATCCATGTGGTTGCCAACTGGAATTCCTTCTTTGATGCGTTGATCTTCCTCAACGATGACTCGAAGTACCCGCTCCAGCTGGTTCTGCGCAACATTCTGATCCAATCCGACATTTCCTCCACTGGCACCACGGGCGGCGATGTTGCCTCCTACGCCGCGGCGCAGCGAATCGCGGAACTGACCAAGTACGCCATGATCGTCGTTTCAAGCGTGCCGCTGATGATCGCACTTCCCTTTATGCAAAAGCACTTCACCAAGGGCGCCCTCATCGGCGCCGTCAAATAGCTAAAACCACTACAAGTTGGGAATGAACCAATGTTGATTTCACGCCGTAACTTCACCTCTCTCAGCGTTCTTGCTGTTGGCACGCTCATGCTGAACGCCTGCTCGGGCAACTCAAAGGCACCTATCAAGGATGCTTCCGCCGATTTCGGGTTGCAGAGCAGCGGGTATCCCGTAGTCACCAAGCCCTTGACGCTGGTCTTCTCCGGAACCAAGTCGGCGCTGGCGCCCGACTACAAGTCCATGGCTCTGGTCCAGGAATGGCAGAAGACCACCAACATCACCGTTGACTGGCAGAACCTTCCGGACAACGTCTACCAGGAGAAGAAGAACCTGATCCTGGCCAGTGGCGACCTGCCTGACGCCTTTTTCAACACCGGTCTGAGTGACTCCGAAGTGGCCACCTACGGCACCAATGGAACCTTGTTGGCGCTGGAAACCCTGGTTGACGCCCATGCGCCCAATCTGAAGAAGATCCTTGACGCCCGCCCGGACATCAAGGCGGCCATCACCTCTTCCGACGGCCACATCTACACACTGCCTTCCGTGGAGGAACTCGGCTTGGTTCAGTTCCCCCACATGATCGCCATCAACAAGTCATGGTTGGACAAGCTGGGGCTCCCCGTTCCGACCACGATTGACGAGTATCACGACGCCCTGCTGGCCTTCAAGGAAAAGGACCTAGCCGGGGGAGGCAAGACCATTCCCTCAGCTACGAGCCAGGAACTTTTTGCGGCGACATCGTTGACCTGATCGCCGCTTTGGGAGGACTCCCGGACAACGCCGATCACCGAATTGTTCAGGACGGCAAGGTCATCTTTACGGCGACCCAACCCCAGTACAAGAAGGCCATTACGGCATTGAACTCGTGGTACGCGGAAGGCCTCATTGATCCTGAATCGTTCTCCCAGGATGACAAGTCGTACCTGGCCAAGGGCAAGACCACCACGCCGTCCCTTGGATCATTCGTTTGGTGGGAAATCAAGGAAATGGTGGGTGAGGAGCGGGCGAACGACTACGTTCTGGTACCAATCCTGACCGGTGTTGATGGCAAGCAGCGTGCCAGCGTAGCCAACAACCAGGAGATCAACCGCGGCGCATTCGCCATCACCCGTTCCAACAAATACCCGACAGCCACCATGCGCTGGGTTGACCACCTCTACGATCCGATCCAGTCGGCACAGGCGAACTGGGGACCCATCGGCGTAACCCTGGAGAAGGACGCCAACGGAATCCTGGTGCAGATCCCGGCGGATGCCTCCACCAGCGAGGGTGAGCGCCGGCAGAAGGTTGCCCCGGGCGGGCCCAAGGTCATCACCAAGGAGGACTTCCTCACCGTTGTTGCGCCAGAGCCCCGCGCGGCGGAACGGGCCAAGATTGTCCAAGACATGTACCTGCCCCATGCCGCCAACAAGTCCTACCCGCCCGTACCACTGTCCAATGAAGAACTGCAGCAAATTTCCAGCATCCAGACCGACGTGACCTCGCTGACCAAGCAGAAGCTGGCCCAGTGGATCGTCCAAGGCGGTATCGATTCCGAATGGGACGGGTATGTTGCCCAGCTCAAGACCATCGGTTTGGACAGAATGATGGAGACCTACCAGCAGGCCTACGACAGGTTCCAAAAGAACTCCTAGTCCCTCAGCAGCGGGGCGGGCAGGTGCAACAAGTACCGGCCCGCCCGCTGCCAGCCACCGCGCAACACCGACGCCCACATTTTCTTACCAGCACAGAAACGAGAACAGCCCCTCATGACTGCCTCGACCGCCACTACCGCCGACACCTTCCGTCCTGCCTTGCACTACGCAGCCAGAAACACGTGGCTCAATGACCCCAACGGCCTGATCCACCACGGAGGTGTTTACCATCTCTATTACCAGAACAATCCGATGGACAATGTGTGGGGCAACATGTCCTGGGGTCACGCCACCTCGCCGGACCTGCTGAACTGGACCGAGCACCCAGTCGCCATTGCGTGCGACGAGAAGGAAGACATCTTCTCCGGAAGCATTGTCTTTGACCGGAACAACAGCAGTGGATTCGGTACCGCAACCCAGGGTCCGCTGGTCGCCGTGTACACCAGCGCCTTCAAGCCCAGCTCCGTCCACCACGGCATCCAAGCCCAGTCACTGGCCTACAGCCTGGACGGCGGCTACACCTGGACCAAACACACCAACAACCCGGTGCTGAGCCGCGGATCCGCCGAATTCCGGGACCCGAAGGTGTTCCACTACGATGGTGCCGCCGGAAGCTATTGGGTCATGGTTGCCGTGGAAGCCACGGACTTCCAAGTCGTTCTCTACAAGTCCGAGAACCTCAAGGACTGGGAACTGCTCAGCAGCTTCGGGCCGGCCAACGCGACCGGCGGCGTCTGGGAATGCCCCGACCTCTTTCCCCTTCCCGTAGACGGCGACCCGGAGAACATCAAATGGGTTCTGGTCGTGAACTTGAACCCGGGAGGACCCAACGGCGGCTCTGCCGGGCAGTATTTCGTCGGCGACTTCGACGGGACAACGTTCACTTCCTTCACCACTGTCACAGAAGGCACGCAGGATCCTGCCCGGCTAGCTGAATACCAGTGGCTGGACTGGGGCCGGGACTACTATGCCGCCGTATCTTTCAGCGATGCACCCGACAACCGCCGACTCATGATCGCCTGGATGAACAACTGGCAGTACGCCAATGAGATCCCCACAGCCCCGTGGCGAAGCCCCATGTCACTGGCCCGTGAAATCTCCCTGCACGCCATCGACGGCACGCTGCGTTTGGCACAACACCTTGCGCTGGACCTCGCCGCAGTGTCCGGTCGGGGTCCTGTGTTCGAGCTTGAAGAGGCCAGCATTACCAGCGAGACACTCGTCCACGACGGCGCTGCCGGCAGCGTTCAGCACATCGAGCTGACTTTCACGCCGGGAACAGCGGAGGAATTCGGGCTCCTTGTCCGCAGTGACGGAACGCAGGGGACCCGCATCGGCATCCGCCCCGCTGACGGACGCATCTTTGTTGACCGCCGAGATTCAGGGTTGGCCGACTTTCACGAATCGTTTGCGTCAATCGACTCGGCTCCGCTTCAGCCCATCGACGGTTCCTACCAACTGAGCGTCTATGTGGATCACTGCTCCGTGGAAATTTTCGCTCAGGGCGGGCTCGTCACCTTGACGGAGTTGATTTTCCCCTTGGCCACCAGCACTGATGTGGCCCTCTACGCTACTGAGGGCACGGCAACTGTGTGTGGACTCAACCTCACGCGCTGGGCCTGATAGCGGAACCCCAAAGAGAGAACACATGAACCTCCCCAAGCATGCTTTCCCGTCCCGTGACGTCCTGGACGTGGTGGTCGTTGGCGAAGCCCTCATCGACGTCGTTATTTCGCCTGACCGAACGAGTGAACACCCCGGCGGATCACCCGCCAACGTGGCCTACGGGCTAGGCCGCCTAGGCGTCGCCGCTGGCCTGATGACCGCCCTGGGCAACGACGACCGCGGTGCCGCCATTGAGACGCACGTGCGCAGCGTCGGCGTGACGCTGCTGCCAGGCTCCTACTCCCAAGACAGAACTTCCTCGGCCACGGCAACACTGGCTGAGGACGGATCAGCCAGTTACGACTTCGACGTCATCTGGGACTTGGGAACGGTTGCCCCGGCATCCACTCCCAAGGTGCTCCACACCGGCTCGATAGCCACATTCCTTTCACCAGGTGCCGGCGCTGTCAAAACACTCCTGCAGAAGTACCGTCACGCCTGCACCATCACCTACGACCCCAATATTCGGCCCACACTGCTAGGAAGCCACGCCGAGGCCCTGTCGATTTTTGAGGAGCTCATCGACCTCACGGACGTCGTTAAGTTGAGCGATGAGGATGCCAAATGGCTCTATCCCCGCAAGAACCTGGAGGACATAAGCAAACACCTTCTGGGCTTGGGTGCGGGGCTGGCAGTCATTACGCAAGGATCACGAGGATCACTGCTCGCCACACCCGGGACCCGACTGGCCATCCCTTCAGTGAAATCCACCGTCGCGGACACTATTGGCGCCGGCGACTCCTATATGGCAGCCCTGATCATGGGACTGCTGACCCGTGGGACCGACGGCCGGTCACCGGCCGTGCTGGACCAGCTGGGCCGGACTGCCACCATGGCCGCAGCCATTACGGTGCGGCGTCCGGGAGCAAATCCTCCCACCAAAGAGGAACTGCGCTCCCACCTGGAAGCATCGGCAGCCAAGTAGCCAGCCCACCTGATCCCGGGGTGTTCTGCAGCGGAGGACGCCCCCGGGCGGCCACGAGCACTCCGGGAATCCTGCAAGCATGAGGCGGTAGGTTTTTTCGCTGTCTACTCGCGAGGAGTGGTCAGTGTTGGGAAACGTCTTCTTCCAACTCCGTTTCCCGTACGGAGACGTCCATGGCCCGTGCATGGATTGGCAACGGTTTGGGAATGCACAACGCAAGGACTCCGGCAGTCACTGTTGCGCCGAGTGCTATGGCAAACCCCAGCTGGAACCCGGCCGCGGTGGGTGCTGAATTGCCCGCGCTGGATCCTGCGAGAATGGCGCCCATGACGGCTGCGGCGCTCCCCGTGCCCAAAGCCCTCATCAGGGAATTCAAACCATTCGCCGCCCCAGTCTCCGTTGAATGCACGGCTCCCATAATCAGCATGGGCATGGACGCGTAGCCGATGCCGATGCCAGCCCCAACAAGGGCGTTGGCGAGAAGGATCTGCCAGATTTCGGTGGCTGCCAGCAGAGCCAACACATAGGCGAAGGAGATGACGACGGCGCTGGTCACCAAAGTGGCCCGGCCGCCAACATTGCGGTTCAGTCGCGCGGCCACGGGTGCCATCGCAATCTGAACCAGACCCGCAGGGGCAAGAATGAACCCGATTGACATCAGGGACATGCCCAGCCCGATTTCGGTGCTGGTGGGCAATTGCAGAATTTGAGGAAACAGCACGGCTGATGAAAAGAAGGCGAATCCTAGGGCGACCGATGCCAGATTGGTCATGAGAACGGTGGGGCGTGCTGCCACCCGCAGGTCAACCACCGGATTCTTCAGGCGCATTTCAAAGGCGCCCCAGGTCAGGAGCACCACGACACCGCCACCCCCGAAGGCCAGGGTGGCTGGCGATGCCCAGCCCCACGCGTTGCCTTGCGCGATCGCCACGAGAATTCCGGTCAAGCCAGCCGACAAGCCAATGGCGCCGATGTAATCAAAGCCGCCCGTGGCAAACACCGTGTCCCTCGGGACAATCCAAGCCACCAGTGCCAGCAGGGCCAGCCCGAGTACCGCAGCGGTCCAGAACAGGGCGTGCCAGTCCATGGTTTCGGCGATGAAGGAGCTGATGGGCAGGCCCAGTGCGGCCCCAAACCCGAACGAACCGCTAATCAGTGCCACCGCACCGCCAATGCGCTTCGGCGGCAATTGGTCGCGGAGGACGGCAATGCCCAGCGGAATGACGCCGGTCATCAGTCCCTGCAGCCCCCTGCCCACCAGCAGCACAGTCAAATTGGTGGAGGCTGCTGCCAGAATGTTGCCGATGATCAAGGCGATCAGAAGCAACATGATGACCTTGCGCTTGCCAAAGAGGTCGCCCAGTCGCCCGGAAATAGGCGTTGCCACAGCCGAGGTCAGAAGTGTGATGGTCACGACCCAGGCTGTTGCTTCCCGAGGCGACTTCAACAGCTCCGGCAGTTGAGCCTGGATTGGCACCACCAAGGTGAACATGAATGACGCGGACGCGCCAGCTACTGCCAAGACGGCAATGAGCGGCCATGCCCGCTGAACTATAGCGTGGTTGAGAGTTTGGCGCATTGCTTCTTTCGTGGGAGCAGGTGGGACCGCTAACCGTCCAGTGGTGATGATGGCTGAACAACGATGTCCTATAGTTGGCAATCGGTTGCTGCCCCAATCTATTCCCGCCCAGGCCTGTTGTCCACGGGCTGGAATTGTTCAGTGGCCAGGGAGTGGCGCGCCAGCCACATTAAAGCCTGTGCATCAGAGATGTTATTCCAAATTCTCGGCCGTGTTAGCCTCCAGTTCACCCGGACGGTGGTTGGATAGAGCTATATGAGGGGAATGGGGCAGTCGCCGCATCCAACCGACCATTAAGGCAGTCATGGACTTCATCGAGGCCGAACATCCCAGGCCGCGCCACTTCCTGCTTCACTTGAGCGACACCCACCTGCTGGGCGGCCCGGATCCCCTGTACGGGGCCGTGGACAGTGAGGAGCGGTTGCGCCAAATCTTCGCCGAAATCACGGCGTCGGGTGCCCGGCCGGAAGCGGTCATTTTTACCGGCGACCTCACCGACAAGGGGGAGCCCGAGGCCTACGCAAAGCTGCGCCGGATCGTGGAGCCCGCCTGCAAGGCCATGGGGGCTGAGGTGATTTGGGCCATGGGGAACCACGACCATCGCGAAAACTTCCGTGCCGGCTTGCTGGGGGAGCCTGCAGACAGCGCTCCCATAGACCGCAGCTATTTCCTGAACGGGCTGCGGGTCATCACCTTGGACACGTCGGTGCCGGGGTTCCACCACGGCGAGCTGGGTGCGGACCAGTTGGAGTGGTTGGCCGGGGAACTTGCCACTCCCGCTCCGGATGGCACGATCCTGGCACTCCACCACCCGCCGGTCCCCAGCGTGTTGGACCTGGCCGTGCTGGTCGAGCTGCGCCGGCAGTCCGAGCTGGCGGCCGTGTTGCGCGGATCCGATGTACGTACCATTTTGGCCGGCCACCTGCACTACTCGACCACCGCCATGTTTGCCGGGATCCCAGTGTCCGTCGCGTCGGCCACGTGCTACACCCAGGACCTGAACGTGCCGGTCGGCGGCACTCGCGGCCGAGACGGCGGACAGGCGTTCAACCTGGTCCACGTGTATGAGCACACCATTGTCCACTCAACCGTGCCGCTCGGCGCCGGCTCGACCGTTGGAGAGCACGTCAGCGCCGAGGAAACACGCCTGCGCCTCAGTGCGGCCGGCGTGCGCATCCCCGACCATGCGCCGCGCACCACGGGTATCCCAATCCAAGTACGACGGCGAGGGCTGGCGCAGCGCTAAACCCCAAGAGCTGTGTCGGTCGGCAGGGGCGGGCTACTTTTCCCAGGGCGCCGTGATCGGGAAGTACTTCTGCAGGAAATCGGTGACCAATTCGGCGCGTTCGGCGGCAGGGACCTCCGGGAAGCTGCCGTCGTTGAGGCAGAAGAAGTCCATGTTGCGTTTGGCGAGCAATTTGGGCAGGTAGTTCAAACCGGACCGCGCGGTCGTGTCGATGTACCGCACCTTGGCACCGGTTTGAACCGCGGCACGGCCCGTGAGCAACCCGTAGTAGTGGTACAGCGAATTGGTGACGGAAATGTTCTCCGCCGCACGGAAGGTACTGGCCGCCGTCGCACTGAATTCCGCGGGGAATTCTCGTTCCATCTGCGCCATGACGCTCCTGCGCAGGGGCGCGGCAGCGTGTTCCAGGTGACGGGTGGTGATCCTCCCGAAACGTTCCCACAACAACTTCCGGTTCACCCGGGCGGCGTTTTCGAAGCCGCTGCGTTCGGCGTCGTTCTCGCCGAGGCCGATCCTCGTCTCCGCTTCGATGAACTTCGTGATGCCGCCGGGCGTGAAGAACATGTCCGGGCTGACGGGACGGCCGAAGAACATGTCGTCATTGGAGTAGAGGAAGTGCTCCGACAGGCCCTCGATATGGTGCAGCTGGCACTCCACAGCCTGTGAATTGTGCGTGGGCAGTACCGACGGGTCGGCGAAGAATTCTTCACTGCGAACGACCGTCACAGAGGGGTGGTCGGCCAGCCAAGACGGGGTGGGGGAGTCGGTGGCGATGAAGATGCGACGGATCCATGGCGCAAAAGTGTAGACAGAACGCAGGGCGTACTTGAGCTCGTCGATCTGCCGGAACCGGGCCTCATGGTCGTCGCCTTCGCCCACCACCACACCCTTCATCCGGGCGCGCCGGGCGGCAATGTATTCAGGTGAGCTGCCATCAACCCAGGAGAAGACCAGGTCGATGTCGAAGTCGATGTCGGAGGCATGGTCGGCGAACATGTTCTCAATGGTCGGCCAAACGTGCCCGTACCTTTCCACCGTGCCGCGCACAGCGTCCTGAGCCAGCAAAGTACGCCGGGTCAGCGAGTTTTCCACCGGCAGAATCAATTGCTCACCCTCAAAGCTCCACAGCTCTATCTGCACCCCCAGCGATGCGCCGTAGCCCAGGCCGCCGTCGGGCTCCCAGCGCGGACGGTACAGCCGCAGAATCCGGGATTTACGGTTCTTGGCCAGTGTTCCGTCAGCCACCAGCAACGCCGACTTCTTGCGCGCGTCCACGGTCATTGCATAGAACGGTTCGTTGGCGCAGGCGCCCACGAGTGCTTTGCGCAGCTCGGCCCGGTCCTTCCAATCAACGGAAATTACGGGACGCTCGTCGTTGCCGCGCACCAGCAGGTAGTCCAGTTGTGCGGCCTCCAAGGCGGAGCGGATGAACAGCAGATCATCCACCATGGCCTCGTTGGGCGTGCGGTCGCGGTTGATCAGGACGTACCTGCCGCGGTGACGGACGACGTCGGGCCTGTCCTTGAAGCGGGCGACAGCGGACCGCGGGGTTTCCTCCACGAGGTCAATGTCATCGTCAGTTGCCGGATTGCCGTAGAAGACATCATGTGCGGCGGTCACATCTGTAATGGGGCGCTCCAATTGCTGTGTTGAAAAAGTGGGGTCTCCTTGAATAATAGACCTTGCGAGCCAGGGGGCGGACCAAAAAGACAGGCGCAGCCGAACCGTGCCGGCCGCTACGGTCGCGGTGGATGAACCGTCCCGGAAATGATGCCGTTGTTTTGCCAGCAGATGTTTCGCACATTCTGTGTCGTGCGCCCATGGAATGTGGTGAGTCGTCACCGGATCAATTCCGGGGTCGTCCACCGCGCCTTACGAGCGCAGCCACTCGCGGCTGGCGGTGACCAGTGCCGCGACCCCGCGGTCAAGCGTCGGGTGGATCTCTGGAGCGAAATGGGACGAATGATTTGAGGGAATGTCGCGGTCGATGGTCCCCGCGTTCGCAGCTGTCAGGTACGCTTCCGTGTTTGCGCCACCGAGTATCCAATAGACCAAAGGAACGCCCACAGCTGTCGCGAGCAGACCCACGTCTTCGCTGCCGGAGACCGGGCCCGGGTCGATAACCGCCTCTTCGCCGAACACCGACCGGAACGCGTCCATCGTGCGCTCGGTGGCAACCCGGTCGTTAACGGTCACCGGAAATGATTCGGCGAATTCAACTATCGGCTCAGGCGCTCCCGACGCCGCGGACTCGGCGCGAGCGATCCGCTTGATCGCGGCGATCATGCGCAGCCGCACTTCCTCGCTGTAGGCGCGCATGCTCAGCCCGAGCTCGGCGCTCTCCGGGATGATGTTGTTCTTCGTGCCAGCGTTAATCCGCCCGACGGTCACAACGGAGGTCTCCTGTGGTGCGATCTCCCGGGAGACGATCGACTGCAGCCGGCCCACGACGGCCGCCGCGATCACGATCGGATCAATGGTGGTCTCGGGCCGCGAACCGTGGCCGCCCCGCCCACGCACGGTGATGTCGATGCTGTCGGCCGAAGCAAAGGCCGCGCCGGGGTGGGCGCCGAGCGTCCCGGCAGGTGCGGGACCGACATGCTGGCCAAGCACCACATCCGGCACCGGCACTTTCTCATACAAGCCGTCGTCGAGCATCGCCTGAGCGCCGCCGCCAACCTCCTCAGCGGGCTGGAACACGGCAACGACTGTGCCGCTCCATTCCGCTCGCGTGGCGGCCAGCTCGCGGGCTGCGCCGATCAGACACGCGACATGCACGTCGTGCCCGCACGCGTGCATGACACCGGTGACGGTACTGGCATAAGCAAGGCCGGTGTCCTCCAGGACGGGCAACGCATCCATGTCAGCTCGCAAGAGGACTGTCGGTCCATCACCATTGCGAAGCACCCCAGCAACCCCGGTGATCCCAATGCCCTCGATGACCTCGAACCCCGCGGCACGTAGTTCCGCGGCAGCGATCGCGGCCGTACGCATCTCCTCGAAGGAGAGTTCCGGATGGGCGTGCAGGTCACGATACAGTTCCTCGATTGTCATGGACTCATCCTGCCGCGTCCGCCTCTCCAAACACAACACAGTATCGAAACGCAGACTTCTCGCATGCGGTTAGCTGCTACGCGGCACCGGCGACGGCGCGATACTGCCCAAGGATCTCGGGCCGATAGTCTGCCGGGGGAGCTGCAATGGTCTCCAGTGCCCAGTCCGGCCTGGTGCCAGTCAGCAGCCAGGCCGCCTGAGCAGCCGCGCCGCGGGCCACATATTCTCCTGGCGTGGGCACCACCACGAGTGCGTCAAACACCTGCCCGGCCACTATCTGGACGGCAGTATTTTGTACGGCCCCACCGATCAACAGCACCCGCTCGACTGCCGTGCCTGAGGCCTTGATGGCGTCCAGCCCGCCGGCAAGCCCGCACAGCATGCCCTCGATGGATGCCCGCGCAATGTTTTCGCGGGTGGTCGAGGTGATGCTCAGACCATGGAAACTGGCTGTCGCGTCGGGCAGGTTCGGAGTCCGTTCGCCCTCAAAATAAGGTACAAGTACGACGCCGGCACTGCCGGGTTGCGCTGCAAGGGCCAGTGTCGCAAACTCCTCGAAGTCAACGCCGAGCAATCCCGCCGTCGTGCTGAGAATGCGGGCGGCATTCAACGTCACCGCGATGGGGAGGTAGGCGCCGGAGGCGTCGGCGAATCCGGCAATGGTCCCGGTAGCATCCGCGGAAGGATGGGCGCTGACGGCAAAGACAGTGCCGCTGGTGCCTACCGAGATCACCACATCGCCTGGCGCGGCCCCAAGTCCGAGGGCGCCGGCGGCGTTGTCTCCGGCCCCCGCACCGACCTTGACGGTCACCGCCGCAGCTCCCACAAAGAGGTCGGAGTGCACGGTGCCAGTGATGTCCGACGGCGCTGCCACCTTGGGCAGGACAATGTGCGTCCCAGCGTGCTCAGCGGAGCCGGCCACGCGGGCGGTCCGACCAAAAGCGGCCCGGAACAAGTCCAGATCGTAGGATCCTGTGTGGGGTGACCAATAGCCGGTGCCGCTGGCGTCGGAACGGTCTGTTGTTAGTTGTTCCAGATCCGGCCCCAAGGGGCTTTGGTCCGCCGGTCCGTAGCCGCGCAGCCGCCACGAGAGCCAGTCATGGGGTAGCGCAACAGCAGCAACGCGTGCGGCGATTGCGGGTTCGTGATCCCGCACCCACCGCACCTTGGTAATGGTGAGGGAGGCGACGGGTACCGAACCGCAGCGCTGAGCCAGTTCGGCTGCCCCGATTTCGGTGATCAGGTCAGCTGCGGCCCCGGCGGAGCGGGTGTCGTTCCACAGTAGGGCGTCGCGCAGGACCCTGCCTTCGGTATCCAAGAGCACCATGCCGTGCTGTTGGCCCGCCACCGAGACGGCGGCAACATCGGCCAAGCCGCCGGCGTCGTGGATGGCGTCCTGCAAGGCAGACCACCAGTGGGCGGGAGCTATTTCACTGCCATCAGGATGCGCTGCCTTGCCCACACGGACTATGTGCCCGGTGCCGGCGTCGACTATCAGGACCTTGCAGCTTTGGGTCGAAGAGTCGACGCCGGCAACGAGTGTCATCGATCTCTACCGTGCGCCGAGCAGGTGCTCGATGAAGAGCTGCTGGAGCTTGACGAAGCCGAAGCCCTTGCCGCCAAAGTAGGCGTCGGTGTCGAAGTCCTCGTAGGAGGCCTTGTCGGCGCGGAGGGCTTCCCAGCCTTCGCCCGGGTTAAGAGTGGGTTCGTTAATCTCCTCCACGCGGGAGGCCAGGAGGGCGGCCTGTACTTCGGGATCGGCACGGAAGGCGGTGGCGCGTTCTTTGAGCAGGAGGTAGGTCTGCATGTTGGCGGCGGCCGAATCCCACACACCATCCATGTCCTCGGTGCGTGAGGGCTTGTAGTCAAAGTGGCGGGGGCCGGTGTAGGACGGGCCGCCATTGGGGCCGCCGTTTTCCAGCAGGTCCACCAAGGAGAAAGCATTTTGCAGATCGCCATGGCCAAAGACCAGGTCCTGGTCAAACTTGATGGAGCGCTGGCCGTTGAGGTCAATGTGGAACAGCTTGCCCTGGTAGAGGGCCTGGGCGATGCCGTGGGTGAAGTTCAGACCCGCCATCTGCTCGTGGCCAGTCTCCGGGTTGATGCCCACCATTTCGGGGCGTTCGAGCGTCTCGATGAACGCCATGGCGTGGCCCAGGGTGGGCAGCAAGATGTCGCCGCGGGGTTCGTTGGGCTTGGGCTCAATGGCGAAGCGGATGTTGTAGCCCTTGTCGGTGACGTAATCGCCGAGCAGGTTTACGGCTTCGCGGTAGCGTTCCAGCGCGCCGCGGATGTCCTTGGCCGAATCGTATTCGCTGCCTTCACGCCCGCCCCACATCACAAAAGTTTCGGCGCCAAGCTCGGCGGCCAAATCAATGTTCTCAATGACCTTGCGCAAGGCAAAGCGACGCACACCGCGGTCGTTGGAGGTGAAGCCCCCGTCCTTAAAGACGGGGTGGCTGAACAGGTTGGTGGTGACCATCGGCACGATCAAACCGGTGGAATCCAGCGCACCCTTGAGCCGGTCGATCTCATGCTGGCGCTCAGCGGCCGTGGCATCGAAAGGGAACAAATCATTGTCGTGGAACGTCAAACCATAGGCGCCGAGGTCGCTGAGGCGGTTAATTGCCTCAACAGTGTCCAGCTTGGGGCGAGTAGCTGAACCGAACTGGTCCTGGGCTTCCCATCCCACTGTCCAGAGGCCGAAGGAAAATTTGTCGTCGCGTGTTGGCTGCAGTGCCATGTGGTTACTCCGATGGTGTGGTGGGGATCACTCAGTAATAAGTTCTGTACTCAAACATATTAGATTTTCCGACGATGTCAACCCCCACTACAGTGGAAATTGCAGTGGCCCTCCTGCGGCAGTTCTGTTGCTCAATGCTCTGGAATCAAGCCACATAAGCTGTTATGTTGTGATTCACATCAAATTAGCGTGGTTGGATACCCGAAGGGGCGACTCATGGCAGTGCAAGCGGACACGATCGAATGGAACTGGGCTGGCAACTACAGCTACGGGGCCACCACGATTCACCAGCCGACAACGCTCGAGGAACTCCGCACCTTGGTGGCCGGGGCCGCCAAGGTGCGTGCACTTGGCTCCCGACACTCCTTTAATTCCCTCGCTGATACCGACGGGGTGCTGGTCAACCTGTCAGCGCTGGCGCCTGACATTCGCGTTGATGCAGCACAAAGCACGGTCACGGTGAGTGCCGGAACCACGTATGGAATCCTTGCTGCTGAGCTCAAGCGCCAAGGCTATGCACTGCACAACCTGGCCTCCCTGCCCCACATTTCCATTGCCGGTGCAATAGCCACGGCAACCCACGGGTCAGGGGACGGCAATGGAAACCTTGCCACCGCCGTCGTTGCTCTGCAGTTCATGGACGCTGCCGGTGAGTTGCACAACGTCACCCGCCAGCGGACCCCCGACTTTGCTGCCTACGTGGTGGGTCTGGGCTTGCTGGGGATTGTTACGGAGGTGACCTTGCAGATCGAGGCCGACTTCAAGGTGGCCCAGCATGTGTACACGGAGCTGCCTTGGGATGCTGTCTTGGCCAATTTTGACGAGGTGACCTCACGCGCCTATTCCGTGAGTCTGTTCACCGACTGGCGTGGGGATACTGTGGGGCAGGTCTGGTTCAAGCAGCGCTTGGAGGACGGCCGCACCGGTGACTACCCGGCGTCGTTCCTGGGAGGTACGGCCGCAACCGTCGAAATGCATCCGTTGCCGGGAGTCTCCGCCGTGAACTGCACCCCGCAACTGGGGATAGCCGGGCAGGGCTCGGACCGGCTCTCACACTTCCGCATGGACTTTTTGCCCAGCAGCGGCAATGAGATCCAAAGCGAATATTTGTTGCCCCGCGAACACGCCGTTGCCGCCATCAACGCCATGCGCGAGCTGTCCGCCACCATCTCGCCGTTGTTGCTGGTCGCCGAGATTCGCACCATCGCTGCCGATGATCTGTGGCTGAGCCCCAACTATGGCCGCGACGGCATTGGCTTGCACTTCACCTGGAAGTTGGACCCAGAAGGCGTCCAAGCGGTGTTGCCGCTCATCGAGGAGGCGTTGGCACCCTTTGCCGCGCGCCCGCACTGGGGGAAGGTCTTTGCCGCTGACGCCGTCACCGTAGTTCCGCTGTACCCCAAGTTGGCCGACTTCTTGGCGCTCGCAGTTTCTCTTGACCCGGGTGGCAAATTCCGCAACGACTTCTTGGACCGGACCATCTTTGGCGGCTCAGCAGGCACCCATGAGAGAAAATAGGGTCATGTCTTCTACGGAACCTTCCCACGTGTTCGAACCGGGGGCCGAGCTTGCCCGCTCCAGTAGTCCGGCCAGAATCCTGACCTTGGTCCACCGCCATGGCTCCCTGAGTCGTGCCCAATTGACGAAGCTGACGGGGTTGAACAGATCAACTGTGGGCGTGCTGATAGCGGCACTGGTAGCCCACGGCCTGGTCTTCGAAGCGGCGCCAGCGGGTGAGGCCCAGGTGGGCCGGCCCAGTCCGGAGGTCCACCCGAATCCTGCCGTGGCGGCCCTGGCTGTCAACCCTGAAGTGGACGCGGTCACCATCGGTTTGGTGGGGTTGGGTGGACGGGTATTGAGAAAGGTTCGCTACCCCACCCAGCGGATTCCCACTGCGGCCGAGGCTGTCAACATTGCCGCGGCCGTGATTGCCGGGATGCGCGGAGAACTCGATGCGCAGTACCGCGTGGTGGGGATCGGTGTGGCAGTGCCCGGCCTGGTCACAGTGGCCGACGGCGTCGTGCGGCACGCCCCGCACCTGGACTGGAACAACGAACCGGTGGCACAGATGATGGCCGAGGCCACCGGATATCGCGTCAGGGTGGCCAACGATGCCTCCCTAGCGGCTGAGGCCGAGATGACTTTCGGGGCGGCCACCGGGATTGCGAATCTCATCTACCTCAACGGTGGCGCCAGCGGGATCGGCGGCGGCATTGTTGCCGACGGCAGGTTGCTAACGGGGGTGTGTGGATATGCGGGGGAGATCGGCCACACGCTGGTGCGCAGCGACGGCACGAGCTGCCATTGTGGTGCTTTTGGCTGTTTGGAGACCGAGGTGCGCCAGGCGCCACTGTTGGCCGCTCTTAAGCTCGACGCCGGTGATCCCGCAGCGCTGGCACGCGCCCTGAGTGGCACGAATGATCCGGCGGTGACATCTGAGGTGCACCGCCAGGTGGCCTACCTTGCCACCGCTTTGCGGAATGTGGTGAACGTCTTTAACCCGGAAGCTGTGGTGCTGGACGGGTTCCTAGCCGCCCTGTACGCGGCCGCGCCGGAACAGCTATTGGCGGCAGTGACCGCGCAGTCCATGCGGGAGCCGGGCGCTCAGGTGACCATCCATCCGGCAGCGTTGGGTGCAGACCTCATGATGGTGGGCGCGGCGGAACTTGCCTTTGCGCGACTCCTGACCGACCCCGCCGGATTCATGGAGGCGCACTGAGCCGGCCAGCTCCACCAGAGGGACACGGAAAGAGCAAAGCCAACCCGTTGTGCGTCAGCATCGCACAACGGGTTGGTCCTCTTTTATTGCCAGAAAAACTACGCGCGGGCGGGGCTTGACAGGGCCTCGCGGGTGAGCGTCGTCTGCGTTAGCGGCACGGCGTCCGGGCGGGGGCAGGTGCGCTCGATTTGGACCAGCTGGCCTGTGTGGGCAGAGCGCAGGACCGATTCCATCACCTCCAGCGCGTGGAAGGCTAGGGCGCCTCCTGCCCTCGGCTCACGGCCTGGGGCAGTGGTGGCGAGATCGTGCAGGCCAATGCCACGGGAAGCATCCACGTAACCACCGGAAACAGGCAGCGTCTCCCACTCAGAATCGCCGAGGCGGCGCAGCTTGACCTCGCCGTCAAAGATATTCGGGTCGGGAACTATCAAGGAACCCGTTTCGCCATGGACTTCAATGTTGGCGGCCTGCGTGGCCACAGCATCGAAACTCATGACCAGTGTGGAGAGCGCACCGGATTCGTGGATCAGCACGCCACTGACGTGGGTATCTGTTGACACCGGAATCTGCTCCCCGGCCCGGGGCCCGGTGGCGATGGTGCGGGAGTCCCGAGTGTGACTGGCTGCACCAATAGCGGATTGAACCGGACCCAGCAGCGTCACCAGCGACGAGACGTAATACGGTCCCATGTCCAGCAGCGGGCCACCGCCGGGCACATAGTAAAAGTCCGGATTGGGGTGCCAGCGCTCATGCCCGGGGCACATCATGGTGGCCGTTGCAGAGATGGGGCGGCCAATCAGGCCGTCGTCAATGGCTCGGCGTGCCGTCTGTGTCCCGGTCCCCAAAACGGTGTCCGGGGCGCAACCGAGCGTGACGCCGGCGGCAGTAGCGGCAGCCAGCACCTCGGCGGCCTCAGCCGAGGTGGCTGCCAGAGGTTTCTCACCGTAAACATGCTTACCGGCGGCGATGGCCGCCAGGGCGACCTGCGCATGCGCGGCAGGAATGGTGAGGTTCAAGACCAGCTCCACCTCGCCGTCGTCCAGCAACTCCTGCACGGACAGTGCCCGGACGCCGGGAAGCTCCGCAGCCACGGCCTCGGCACGGGCCAGATCCAGATCAGCCACGGCAACCAGCTTAAGGGTTTCCAGCGAGGGGAGGGTGGCCAAATATTGGGCGATGATGTTTCCGCAGCCCACAATGCCAATGTTCAGTACGTTTAGCGGCTGGCCCACAGCATGCCTCTTTCAATGATGGTTTTAACGTTGGGATTTTCCAGAATGTCCACATGGTGGCCGGGAGTGGCGACGAAGATTTTGCCGTTGCCCCACCGGCGGGTCCAGATGGCGGGGGAGGTGACCTCACGGTGCCAGGGGTCCCACTCCCGAACTTTTTGTGTGGTGGTGGCGAGGACGTCGATGTAGCTGTCCGCCAGCACCCAGTATTGTTCGGTGACCAGCTCGAAGTCGCCGATTCCTTCGGTGATGGGGTGGCCGGCGGCCTCCGGGGTCATCGTGACAGTGTAGGGAACATAATTATCGGACTGTTCGCCGACGCGTTCATCGGCGTGCTTGCCCGGATGGCAGGCGAACTGGCCCCCGATGAGGTGCAGGTAGTCGGAGTTGTTGCGGTACGAATCGGCGATGCCGCCGTGCCATCCGGCCAAGCCAGTGCCGGCCTCGACGGCGTCGCGCAGGCCCTCAAATTCCTCCGGTTCGATGGTGGTCATGGTGTTGCATTGGACGATGAGATCCACGCCGGCCATGTAATCGGCGTCGGCATAGATGGCGGGGCTTTCCTCGACACGGACTTCGAAGCCGTTGGCGCGCAGGTAGGGGATGAATAGCTCGGTGGCCTCAACGGGCTGGTGGCCGTCCCAGCCGCCGCGAACCACAAGTGCGTTTTTTGATGGTGTCATGGGGTGTCCTCTTGGTTAATAGTGGTCCAGTGGCTGTTGTTGGTGGCGCTTTCTTCTACGGCGGCCAGCACGCGCTGGACGCCCAGGGCTTCAGCGAATGAGGGCGTGGGTTGGGTTTTGTTGCCCAGCGCGGTCACCAGATCCACCACTTGGTGTGTGAAGCCGTGCTCATAGCCAAGACCGTGACCTGTGGGCCACCAATTGCCCACATAAGGATGTTCGGGTTCGGTGACCATGATGCGGTGGAAGCCGCGAACACCTGCCTCATCCCGTCCGTCATAGAACTGCAGGAAGTTCATGTCCTCGAAGTCGAAGGCCAGCGAACCTGCAGAGCCGTTGACCTCCAGCCGCATCGCGTTTTTCCTGCCCAAGGCGGCACGGGTCGCTTCAAACACGCCGATGGGGCCGCCGTCGAACCTGGCGCTGAAGATGACAGCGTCATCGACTGTGACGGGGCCCATTTCGGTGTTTTCGTCGACAGTTCCCGTGCCCCCGAGACCAACGAAGTCCCCGCCTGTGGGGCGTTGGGTGGTGAAGGTTTCCATGAGGGCTGAGACGCCGGTGATGTGTTGTCCGGTGACGAATTGGGCGGCGTCGATGCTGTGCGCACCAATGTCGCCCAGTGCCCCCGAACCGGACTTGGACTTGTCCATCCGCCAGGTCAGCGGCGCGTTTTCATCCGAGAGCCAGTCCTGGAGGTACTGAGCCCGGACGTGGCGGATGGTGCCAAGTTTGCCGTCGTCGATCATGGATTTCATGAGTGCCAGGGCCGGGGTGCGCCGGTAGGAATAACCGCACATGGCAAATACCCCGTTGTTGGCAGCTTCGGCGGCGACGGCCGTCATCTCCTGGGCTTCGGCAACGCTGTTGGCGAGCGGCTTTTCACACAGCACGTGCTTGCCGGCCTTGAGTGCGGCGATGGCAATTTCAGCATGCGTGTTTCCGGGGGTGCAGATGTCGATCAGGTCGATGTCGTCGCGTTCAATGAGCGCCCGCCAATCGGTTTCCGTGGAAGCCCACCCCATTTTTTCGGCGGCATGTTCGACGGCGGATTGGTTCCGTCCAGCGATCGCCGTCAATTCAGGGGTCAGTGGCAGGTCAAAGAAGCGGTGGGCGTTGCGCCAAGCGTGGGAGTGGGCGGCGCCCATGAAGGCATAGCCAGCCATCCCTACCCGGAGGTCAGGTTTTTGTTGCCTCGGCATGGAGTGAGAGTCCTTTCGGTGGTTATTTGCTAAAGCCGGCGGTGAGCCCGCTGAGCAGTTGCCGGCGGCCGATCACGTACAGCACCAAGATGGGCAGCGTAGTCAGCACCACCGAGGCGAGCACGGCCGGGATGTTGACGGAGTATTGGCCCTGGAAGGTCCACAACGCCAGGGGGAGTACCCGCAGCTCCGGGCTCTGGGTGAGTATCAACGGCAACAGGAAACCGTTCCAAACCCCCAGCCCGTTGTAAATAGCGACGGTGACGATGGCCGGTTTGGTCAATGGCAGCGCCAGCCGCCACATGGTCTGCCATTCGCTGCACCCGTCAAGGCGCATGGATTCGAACAGTTCATTGGGGACATCCCGGATGAAATTGGACAGGATCAGCACCGTTAGCGGGATGGCGAACGCGATGGAGGGCAGTACCAGGGCCAACAGCGAGTCATAGAGGTTGAGCTTGATGATCAACAGATACACCGGGATGATGGTGGCCTGCAGCGGAATGGCAAGGCCCATCAGGAATAGGCCATTGACAGTTTTTAGGAAACGTCCCCTGCCGCGTACGATCGCGAACGCCGCCATGAAGGAGAAGCCGACGGCCGGCACGGTGGCACCGAGTGTGACGATGACGCTGTTGAGAAAGTACCGCCCAAAGTCATTGGCGAGCACCATCTTGTAGTTGTCCAAGGTGGGTTCTGCGGGTAGGGCCAGCGGGTTTTGGCTGAAGTAGCCGGCCTGGCTCTTGAAGGACGTGACAACAATGTAGTAGATGGGGATGATGATGACGGCCAGCCAGATCCACCCGGCAGCTCCCGCCGGCAGGTTGAGCTTGCGAATTCGGGCACCCGCCACGGTGGCCGGCCGGCGTGACCGCTGAGCAGGGGATGTTGGTGAGGGCAAAGTTGTTGCCATGGTTACATGCCTTCCAATTGGCTGCCGTTTTTGTCTTTGCCGCCCAGTCGTTGCAGCCACAGGGCGATGCCAAGGCCCAACAGCACCAGAATCACAGCTGTGACGCTGGCCTGGCCCATTTGGTTGGCCTTGAATCCTGTCAGATACATGTCCAGTGCCAGATTTCGGGTGGCATTGCCTGGCCCGCCACCGGTGATCACAAAGATCAAGTCGAAGTAGGTCACAGCACCCACGACCATCAGGGTTGACGAGGTGATGATGGTGTATTTCAGCTGAGGCACCGTGATGTAAAAGAACTGCTTGACCCGCCCGGCCCCATCAATGGAGGCAGCCTCATACAGGGATTTGGGGATTTGGCGCACGCCGCCTTGGTAGATCAGCGTGTGGAAGGGGATGAATTGCCAGGACACCACGAAGATCACCACGCCCAAGGCCAGCTGGGGGTGTCCGAGCCAGTCCTGTGCCAAAAACGGCATGTTCAAACCAGCGGCAAGACCGAAGTTTGGGTCCAGCAGCGACTTGTAGGCGATGGCGATCGCCGCCGAGGACAGTAAGAGGGGAAGGAAGTACAGGACTGCCAGCAGGGCCCGGTATTTTTGTGAGCCCGCCGTGAAAGTTCCCAGGAGCAGACTGATGGGCGTCTGGATGATCCAGGACAGGGCCATGATCACCAACGTGAGCCACAGTGCGTGGTACATGGTGGGATCGGCAAAGGCACGCATCCAGTTCTCTACACCGGCGAAAGTTATGGAGCCAATGCCGTCCCAGTCGGTGAAGCTCAGCAGAAACACCCCGGCCAACGGCAAGATGGCGAACGCCAAGAATATGATGAGCGCCGGCACAACAAGCCAATTCAAGCGCCCCGTCACGGTGGAGTTTCGTTGCGGGCCATCTGCCGGGTTTCCCGTGCCTTTACTGTTGCGGCGTCGGGCCCGTTTGGCTCCCTGTCCGGCGCCAGCGCTCCTGTCGGCAACGGTCATGGTGGAGCTCATTGGCCAAGAGTCGCATTCATGTTGCTGGCAAACTGCTCAGGCGTGATGGATTTAATGAACAACTGGTCGATATTGTTGAGCAAGGCCTCGGCGGCGGTGGGGCTCAGTGCCTGGTCCCAGGACTGTTGGAAGTTGGGCGCGTCCTTGGCCGTGGTGTACACGTACGTCAAGAATTCCTTGGCATCGGTGGCCGCCAGCTGATCTTCGATGCCCGTGACAATCGGCACGGCGCCGGATTCGATCCAGGAAGTGACCTCGGCGGGGGTCAGCAGGCCCTCGGCGAAGTACTTCTTGGCAGTTGCCTGCTCCTCGGCGCTTGCCTTGGCCGAGATGGACATGTACTGGCCGGGGTTGCCTACGGTGTTCTTCAGGTCGCCCTTTCCGCCGTCAACGGTGGGGAAGTCAAACCAGCCCAGGTTTCCGTTCGGAACGAAGTCGCCGCCGTCGTTCTTCATGCTGCCGTAGGTCCAGGCGCCGTGCAGCATCATGGCCGCCTTGCCCGTGTAGAGCAACGCCTGATCGGCGTTGGAATCGGCGGTGATCGAGGAGAAGCCCTTAATGAAGCCGTTGGCGGCGACCAGCTCCTGGATCTTGGTCAGTGCCTCGAGCGCTGATGGATCCGACCACGCGTTGTCCTTGCCGGCAAAGATGTTGTTGAAAAGCTCTGGGCCCCCAACCCGGTCAAACACGAATTCCAGCCACATCATGGAGGTCCAGCGAGACTGGCCTGCGAGCGAAATGGGTGCAATGCCGAGATCGTTGAATGTCTTGGTCAAGGCCATCAGCTCATCCCACGTTTTGGGAGGCTGGGCGCCGGCCTTGGCGAAGAGTTCCTTGTTGTAGAAGAAAATGATCGGGGCAACCGTCTCGTTGGGCAGCGCATAGATCTTGCCGTCCACAGTTGCGGCACCAAATGCGGACGGGAACAGCCGGTCCTTGACTTGGGGATTTTCCTCGAGCCACGCGGTCAGATCCACCACCTGGCCGGCTTCGACGTAGGTCTTCAATCCTCCGCCTCCCCACCCGTAAATCATGGTGGGAGCTTCGCCAGCGCCGATGGCCGTCTTGATCTTGGTTTTGAAGGCATCGTTCTGGAACAAGGTGAGCTTGATCTGATTGTCCGGATTGGACTTGTTGAATGCGTCAACAGTGGCCGTGCGGATAGTCTCACCGGGAGCTCCGGTCAGCGACCAGATACTGGCGGATCCGGCGCCGCCGGAGTTACCGCCGGGGCCAGAGGTGCCGCAGGCGGTGAGGCCCCACACGGCGAGAGGGGCCAGTCCTGCAAGTGTCAAAAATGATCGGCGAGAGGCGGTGCTGTGTTCCATTCTTATCTCCATTGAAAAGAGCCACTGGGTGGCTGATGTGTGACAATGCTTGCAAACACTTTCGAAATATTTCGCAACTAATTCTGTAGCTGTGTAGAATCTAATCGTGACTAGGCTCACACGTCAAGGGTTTCATGTGACCATTTGACTGCCAGCTCTACATTCCGGCACACTGGCGAGAACAGAAACATTTCGAAAGGACTGGTGGGTCAATGCGCGAAGCGCGTTCGAAGACGAAACCCGTGCTTGCCACGGTTGCGGCGCTGGCAGGAGTGTCAGCGCCCACGGTGTCCAAGGTAATCAACGGCCGCGACGATGTTGCAGAATCCACCCGGGCTCGCGTTCAGGCTGCCCTGGCGGAACTGGGTTACGAATCTCCCATGCAGCGCAGAGCCAGGTCCACCGGGCCGGCCATGGTGGATCTGGTGATTGACGGTTCCGCCACCCAGTACTCCATGGAAATCCTCACCGGTATCCTTGATTACGCGGCCACCGAGGATGTCGATGTGGTGGTCGGCAGCGTCACGCCCGCGAAATTGCACCGGGCGAACCATGAAGAATGGGCGCAACGGATGGTTGAGTCCGGGCGCAAGGGCCTGATCTTGGTGACCTCGGAGATGACGACTCAGCAGCTCGACTCTTTCGCGAACAGGAATATTCCGGTGGTCGTGATTGATCCCTTGAATCCGCCGCGCCATGGCTACACCAGCGTAGGGGCCACGAACTGGGCCGGTGGCAAGGCCGCCACTGAGCACTTGATCTCTTTGGGTCATCAGCGTATAGCGTTTCTGGGTGGGCCTCGAGCTGCCGAATGCAGTGTTGCCCGGCTGCACGGGTATCTGGCCGGGCTGATGGGACACGGAATTTCGTCGCGGCCGGAATATGTGCTGGTCGGCGAGTTCAGCAAAGCGTTCGGCTTGGCCGGCGCGCGAGAGCTTCTGGACCTGGCTGAACCGCCCACGGCCATCTTTGCCGGCTGTGACGCAACAGCGTTGGGTGTCTTGGAGGAGGTTCGGCACCGGGGTTTGCGTGTCCCTGATGACTTGAGTCTTGTGGGCTTTGACGGCACGCCCCTGACGGAACAAACCCTGCCCCGGTTGACCTCAGTGGCCCAGCCGCTGCAGGAGATGGGCCGAGCTGCGCTCCGTGCGGTTTTGCGCCTGGCTCAGGGGGAGATGCTTGATTCCTCGCACATGGAATTGGCCACCGAACTTGTCATCCGGGATTCCACGGCCCCGCCGCGCACAAACCACGTGCCCGCTGGTTCGGATTTATGATTGCACTGGGCCCCGGCGTAACGCCCACGGTATTGGACAAGCGAAGGTGACAGGCGGCAGTGGGAGGCTGACTCCTGCCGAACGCGAGGAGCCTGACCAGACGCGAAAAATGGCGTCCGGAGAGAGTCCAGGGTGCCATTGCTTGTCACGGGTCGCCACAAAGGGCCGCCGATGCTCCAATTCTGGTGTAGTTCGCCTCAGACCCACCCGTAGCAGCTGTAGTTTCAATCGTGGATTCCGCATGAGCTGCTGTTTGTAACCCGAAAAGCCCACAACGCTGAGATGAACTCTGGGCTTTGGCCCTGCAGAAACACCATGAGAGCTGGATGCTCCATCGCTAAAGTCCTCGTTGGGAGCAATCATGGTGGCATCATCGACGTCTCAAAGATCGGCGTCTCAAAGATCGGGGACGCGTGATCGAACTGCGGCAACCCGTGGGGCAAAAAGGTCATCCTGGACGGGGCAACGGTCATTAACGCAGCACGCGGGATGCTGGTGGATCATCAAGCGCTGCGGGTCGAAACCGTATCGGGGCGCATCAGTGCCGTTCTTGATGTGATTGAGCCGTAATCGCTGCCGCTGGACTACTCCTACCCGCTCGGTGCCGGTGAGGTCCTTGTGCGCGGCGGACTGGACTTAGAGGGGTTCTGTGACGAACGCTATTCAAGGCGGAGCATGGGCCTCAACCAAGTGGCCTGGTTTGAAGGCGCCACTGCCGGGCGTTCCACCACGCACGAATTGAGCACGGATGAATTGATCTCGCGCGAAGGAGTAAACGCGTGAGGCCCCCACTCATCGGGCTGCTGCACTACGGGCGGCTTTGGAGGATCCGGGCAAGACGGTGATTGTGTTGGGGGAGAATACCGTTGAGCAATGGTTACCGCAGTTGTGCTTCACCTTCCGGCCCACCGTCTTTTGGGCATGGCGTACCGGCGCCCACACTGGCACTCGTTTGCGTCTACCGAAGGACCCGATGTGGGATTACTTCACCAAGCGGGCCGCGGACTGGCACCACCACGGTTCTGACTTCATGCCCGGAGCCACACAGCTGCTGTACTCGCTGCTTCGCTGGGCCACGGCAAGCCCGTTGCTAGCGATCGTGCGGGTGCAGATTCTGTTGGGGCGGCGGCCACGCTCCAGCGCAGGTTCTTGTGGGGATTAAAGTAAAAGGCTCCCATCACCGGACAAACATTCCGGGGATGAACTGCTCCCCGGAAGTTGGACTGATTAATTCAGATCTTTACTTCCGGGGAGTTTTTCATGCGTCCGCATAGTTCATTGACCGCCGAGCAGCGGCTAACTGCCGTCGATCTGTTTGAGGAAGGGT